>DDLW01000314.1 GCA_002340345.1 Alphaproteobacteria bacterium UBA2562
GCAACAGACCGGCAACTCTCGCCTGCCTCTATGGTTTGCACAACGCGCTCACGAAGATCATTGGAAAGGGGAGATGTCATCAGAGGCCGCCATCTGTGGTTCCATAAGCCATCAGGGACTGACGATATGTTCCGGGCCCGGCTGGACCAGATCATCAATATGCGACATGGACTGATGTAGCTGGCTGATAGCATTGACTGGCGGCGTATCGACGACGGGATCGCCGATCTGTTTGGCAGAACAAGCAATCCCGCAGTGCCGACCCGCTATATGATCGGACTTTTCCTTCTGAAGCAGATCCCCGGCCTGTCCGATGAAGCTGTCTGTGATCGCTGGGTAAATGATCCTTATTTCCAATATTTTACAGGGGAAGAGTTCTTTCAGCATAGCCTTTCCCATTAGTGTCCGGGCATGAGCCACTGGCGCAAGCGGCTCGGAGAACGGCTGGAGGAAAGCCTGCGCATCGCCCTGAACAGCTTCGCATTGAAGCCGCAGCATCTGAAGCGCATCACCGTCGACACGACGGTTCAGCCGAAAAATATCACCCATCGGACCGACAGCAAGCTGCATTGCGGGTCTGCGGGCTGACCGGGGGGATGCTCCGGTGCTATTCCCAGGAGCTATAAATGGCGAAGCTTTTGCCGCATGGGTCAGGGAAGCCCTGGCCCCGATCCTCAAGCCCCGAGACATTGTGATTTGTGACACTCTCAATGTTCACAAAAATGTGGCGGTGGCAAAGGCCATCAGGGCTCAAAGTGCAGAACTGCTGTTCTTACCTCCATATTCTCCGTATCTGACCCCCGTCGAGATGCTGTTCGCCAAAATCAAGACTGTCTTCAGAAATAAGATTCCCCGGACCATGGAGAAACTCGAAGGCGCTCTGAAAGCAGCACTCGAGGCCGTCTTGCCCGTAGAATGCGAAAACTACAGGAAGAATTCGGGATATGGATTAAACTGAGCGCAGATCACTCTAGTGAGTGGGGGCAATAAAACGATCTCTTTTATCGCAGTCAGTAATTTAGAATCTTGACATTTTTTCTGGTAAATACCCTTTCTCTTGGGTTGAACACAGCATGTCTATCATCAGAAAGCTAGCCCAACCCAGAAGGGGTTTTATTTGTTTCTAATCACTGATCCAAACATATGGCCTCATGTCTGCTGATTATCTCGTTTAGATGTGATGTCCTGAGTCTTAAAGTAAAGACATATAGCATTTCTCCCGAATCAAGGTAAAAGCGAAATGCTATAAAATTATTTTTTAAGTTTCTTGGCAAGAATGCTATTGAGCCCTGCCACACCGCCATGTGCACGCATAACAGACGCATATTCTTGGCGTTGAGTTACAGACATGCTGACGCCCTCTACCATAACATCGATAATTTTTGGATTTGTATCAGCATTTTTAACTTTCCAGTCCACGCGGATCGGCTCTTTACCATCACGTAGGACTTGTGCTTCAACAATAGAGTGACCAACCTTATCTTGACGCGTTCCTATGGCTTTGAATTTTGCATTCTTATAGTCAGAAAATTGACGAGAATAAGTGGTGACGATCATATCTTGGAATAATTCCATGAAACGATTGACATCTTCGGGCTCTGCTTTTTTGCGATAACGCCCCAGAACAAATTCACCGATATTGCGAATATCAAAACCTTCGTTCAAAAGGCTACGATAACGATTGTCCATTTCGGCCTTTGGAACATTACCATCTTCAGCAACCGCCAAAACACGTTTTGCCAAATCACTTACAAAACTTGCTGCTGGCGTTTGATGAGAGGCATCAGCGATTTGGACGGTTGATGATGCTCTTTTTGCAATGTCATTAGCTTGTGCGGCGGGAACCGCCAAAAAAAACACAGATAAAAGGCCTAGAAGGCCGGTTGATGCGAGAGAAAGACGTGCTGTTTTTAACATCCGTTTCAAATGCCCTTTTAAAACTGGCCTTTGGCCATATGATATTGAAGCATTGGCTTTTCACATGACTGGCTTGAAGCGAGGCGGTTCTGTCTTCTGCGCCCCCTCATTTCAAAGGAAATTTTTAAAACCTTTCCTAAAATCAACGCAAAAACCAAGGAGATAGGTTGTGAATAAACTTAGAGCATTTCAACTTGGGTGCCCTGCCAGAGAAACAATCTAAGTTTTGTTTTGTATGCAGCATAAACCTTAAAAATAGCTATTTAAAGTCGTTGTGCTTTATTTATATGTCACCGGCATAAAGATCGTTCTTTAGAATGAGGTATTTCCACTCCTATAGCTTACACCAAGACAAAGCATTTCACCGAAACTGAACATGGTAGTTACATAGCTTTGTGTGCAAATCAAGGATGGTGTATAAAAAAATCATCCTCTCCATAGCCCGCTTTATTCTTAACCCGAACATCCAAACGGGTATAGAGTTGTTTTAGTCACTTTCCTTCAAAAGCACGTGAAAGAAGAGCGGCAGCGATAATCCTTGTCAGAAAAAAGCGGAATATATGAAACTCATTTCTCAGCATCTTGCTTTTCTTTAGAGTCAGAAAAAAGGCTTTCACTCTTGTGTTTTTACCGCAAAACGGACCACAGGGATGAACCAATTATTTTGGGCCTTACCCTAAAATTATATCATTTTTGGAGACTATCCACCTCTTATAGCAAGAAAGGGCCCTGCGAATCCAGGACCCTTCTGCAAATTTATACAATCAAACATTCCGTAGCGTTTTCTCTTTTACTTAAGAGCTTTGAGACGCACTTGGAACTTCATCACCACCTTCTGGGGCACCGTTATTGATCTCATCACGGCGTTTCTGACGATACAGGCTGCGAATGGTTGCATAGAAATCTAAAGAGTTCTCTTCAATTGCATCTAAAGTATCTAGATTGCGCGCCCGCATATCAATGCCGTCTGTTAAAGATCTGCTGAAGTTTGCCGTTGCGCCGCCAGGAACACCTTCAACACCAGCCCAGGATTGACCTGGCAGGATCCAGTTTAAAGGATCTAGGAAATAATCGACAACACGACCGACTGAGTCCCGTGCATTAGAGGGACCGAAAAGAGGTAACATCATATAGGGACCTTCGCCCATACCCCAAGTGCCAAGTGTTTGACCAAAATCTTCAGAATGTTTTTCGAAGCCCCATCCTTCAGCAAGGTCAACAAATCCAAGGCCACCAACGAACGTATTGATCCCAAAGCGCGCGACCGTGTCCCAAGCCCGTGAGAACTCACCTTGGAGAAGGTCGTTAATCAAGATCACAGGGGTCCGGAGGTTATCTAAGAAACTCCGTACAGAGTCTTGCACAACATCTGGCAAAGCTGCGTTATAAATTTCAGCAACAGGGCGTAACAAGATTTTGTCCATACCCATATTCACTTCGAAAACGAAGCGATTAAAATCTTCTGCTGGGTCATTGACATCTTCGACATATTCGCCTTCAGCCAATTGTTCATCTGGCTGTGTTGCGCAAGCTGTTAAGAGCCCCGCCAGCACAATTACGCCAGCGAGTTTGGTGGGGCGCAGCCATTCCTTCGCATTCGTCATTTCTCAGTCAACCCTGCTATCGGCGTTAAACTCTAGATCCATTTCCCAAAGACAGCAGATGTTATCCGCAGCTGAAAATTTTGAGAATTCAATGAATCTCGTCTTACTCTAAATTTCAAAAAAAGGCTTAATCGCAAAAGCCTTTAAGACAGCCACATGCCCGTGACTGATAGTCGATTACAACACAAACCAATCAAGATCTACTAGAAAAGTTATAGAACAACAGATTTAGCCTTCACAAAATTTCTTAGCCACTAAACCTCTTATAACTTCACAGCTTTACTTTATAAAGGAGCAAAGTAAATTTGGAACATGGTTTCTCTATCAGAAACACCTAACTTTTGCCAAGATGCCTTTGCTTGCTTAAACTAAAGTGCCTGTTTTGTTTTCATACCTTAAGGAAACAGGAAATACACTTTTAAAAGCTTTCTTGTGGAGTAGCACAGAAACGTCTTATGGACCAGAGATCTCATTTCAATGCATCGCGGTCGAAGCAACGATGTTGCTAATAGATCACAGAAGATAAACTCAGCTTGACTTTGCGAAGGAAGATCGCGGGATTAACATGATCTATTTTCAAAAATAGACAAATATACAAACGAAAAGCAAAAAAGAGGATCGCGCGATAAAGACACAGTTTCCATATTCTCTTTTCATACGGATTTTCACATAAAAATTTATTCTTCAATGCTTTACGGATAGAAAGCCTCAAGAATATTTTTAAACCCCTCCTGAGCGACATCGGAGAGCTGGAGATGGGCGCAAAGCCGAATCAAAAAAGTGAAAAAAGAGGGCGCCGTTTTTCCCATCGACTTCGCCGGAGAATCGCAACAAGAGGAAGCGGGCCTGGGCGTCAAATTCTTCTGGTCTTTTTGGCCTTAGCGATTGGCTGTATTTCTGCGTTTGCAGCTGTTGCTTTCCGAGAGGCTATTGACCTTTTTCAATTAGGCCTCCTAGGCTTTCAAAGCGAATCCGTTGCAAGCCTTGCGCGGCAGATTGATTGGTGGATTTTGCTTGCCGCTCCCAGTTTTGGAGGGCTCCTCGTCGGAGTCGTCTCTTATTTCTTCCTTCCGGGAGGCAACCCCGTCGGCGTGGTGCAAGTCATACAAGCTGCAACCCTTCATGGCGGCAAGATGCAGCTTCGCCATGCTCTTGTTGGTGCTTTTGTCAATGCGTTTGCCCTAGGCGCAGGGGCGTCTGTTGGCCGCGAAGGGCCTGTGGTTCATCTGGGGGCCAGTCTGGCGAGCTTTGTCAGTACTCTCTTGCATATGGGGCGCCCAATGGCGCGCACGTTACTTGGTTGTGGTGTTGCCGCTGCGGTCGCCGCTTCCTTCAATGCTCCCATTGCGGGATCTTTGTTCGCATTGGAGGTGATTATTGGCCATTATGCGGTCAGTGCCTTTGGTCCTATTATCTTATCGGCGGTCACAGGCACTTTAATTTCGCGTGCCTTTTACGGTGTTGAGCCAGCGTTCAGCCTTCCTGATCATCACATTGCTTCACTTTGGGAATTTCCAGCTTTTGCGCTTCTCGGCCTTACAGCGGGTCTAAGTGCTGTTTTCCTCATGAATGCGATTGAGTTGATTCGCAAACTTGGACGATTCTGCGCGTTACCTCTCTGGCTGCGCCCTGCCATTGCTGGATTCGTGATCGGTAATCTTGCCTTATTATGGCCTGAGCTTTTAGGTGTTGGCTATGAAGCCACGAACAATGCTCTAGAAGGAAACTATACTCTCAATTTTCTTATTTTGCTTCTTATTTTAAAACTCTTTGCAACTTCTTTATGTATGGGTTTTGGTTTTGGGAATGGCATGTTCAGCCCCTCTTTATTTATAGGGGCCATGCTTGGATGCTCTTTTGGTTTAATTGCAGCTCTCCCGGTCCCGCCAGACATGTCTTCCGATTCTGGTGCTTACGCCCTCGTTGGCATGGGGGCGGTTGCATCTGCTGTTTTAGGAGCGCCAATATCAACGATTCTTATGATATTTGAATTAACTGGAGAATATACAATTACGCTTGCCGTCATGACAGGCGCTGTTATGGCGTCCGCTGTTACCCAGAGCCTCTATGGTCGGTCCTTTTTTCATAGACAGCTTGAAATCGCTGGTGTTGATTTGCAATCAGGAAGCGAAACTTCTCTTATGGCAGAACGCGCGGTTAAAGAAATTATCGATGACAATCCTGTTTATGTGCACGCCAATGCGGATAGAGAAACGATTTGGGCTGCGATGCAAAAAACAAGTTTAGGCTTGGTTTTTGTGATTGATCGTGATCATTGTTTAGAAGGGGTCATTACAATCTCGGATCTTAATATCTATGAAAATACCTTAAAAAGCTTATCTGCAAAAGAAGGGCAGGCTTCTACAGACCCTCTTTACGCGCAATCATTAGCACGAGAACCAATCGCTGTTCTCTCGACAGAAGCCAGCATTAAAGATGCTGTCGACCTAATTCGCGGCCCTCATGATCCTTTAATTCCTGTCATTGATATAGAAGATCATCGACGTTTTGTTGGACAGGTGCGCATGGAAGAGATCATGAAATTTTATATGTCTGCGGTCTCTGAAGCCCGTCATGAAGAACGTGCCGAGATATAATTTCACACATCATTTGACAGTGACACGCATTATACATTACAAATCAGTTTTGGAGCTTTCTTATAATTTCTGATTTTAAAAAATGCTTATTAAAGATTTTCATTTATTTTCAAAGGGATATAAAATCAAAGCGATTCGCAAGTAGGAGGGGTTTTTCCTTTGCGCCGCACAATCAAAATTATAGACTCTTATAGATTAGAGCCTTAAATACTATAAAGTGAATATGGTTTGCAAACTCTTAAACGGTCTCCAAAAGTTTTATATCCTAAATAAAAAAAGCAATCTTCCTAAATTCTTAAACCTCATAACCTGCAAGAGTAAGAAAACATTCAGCTTCTATATTCCTCTAAGCGCTTCGTTCGGAAGAAATAATTTTTAAGTAAAAAAAACACCAAATCTTCTTTCTGATGTAATTTTTTAGCTTATAAAGATTTAAATTAGAATTTTTACATTTAAAATATTAATTTTTTATAGTTATTTTTTTTCAATATTTAAAATTTATTTTAAAAAAAACATTGCTTTAAGCTTGGGATTTGAAAAATATTTCAACTTCTTTACACAGTAGGCATCCGAAAAATGAATACGAAAGCATAGCCTGTAGAGAAATTATTATTTTAGGAATTGGAGAATCTCTCAAAAGAACTACAAAAGACCTCTGCATAATATC
>DDLW01000048.1 GCA_002340345.1 Alphaproteobacteria bacterium UBA2562
ACATTGAGGAAGAAATTGGAAGCTTGAATCTCAACAGACCCTAGAGCAAAGCTGGTTAAAGTGGCAGCCCCTTTAACCATGCGTTTTGCGGCAAAAACAAGATTATAGAGCCTTTCCATTGATTCAATATAAAAGTGAAAGGCTCTAGAGCCGACCCTATGACGAAGTTCGAAAGAATGGGACTCACAATGAAGAGACGCCATCATAGCAAGGTTTTTAAAGGCCCTCGGCGCCACGCGCAATAGCCACAACCCCGGTGCGAGAAACTTCAATCAGCCCCAAGGGGAACATCAACCGAATGAAAGCATCGACTTTATCTGTAGAGCCTGTGACTTCGAATGTGAAGCTCTGATTGGTCGAATCCACCACTTTGGCGCGGAAGATATCAGAAATTCTAAGGGCCTCGACCCTTTTTTCACCTGTGCTCGTGACTTTGACCAAAGCCAGTTCCCGTTCAACATGGGCGCCATTGCTGGTGAGATCCCGCACACGATCAACCGGGACCAAGCGGTCCAATTGATTGCGAATTTGCTCAATAACCATGGGGGTGCCGGTTGTCACAACGGTGATCCGGGAAAGATTTTCTTCATGGTCCACTTCGGCGACGGTCAGGCTTTCGATATTATAGCCACGTCCCGAAAATAAACCAATGACACGTGCGAGGACGCCAGGTTCATTATTCACCAGAACGGCGATGGTATGGCGTTCTTGTCTGTCGATATTCTCGTGAGAAACCACGGATTCACGAGCCTCATTCTAGAGCAAAAGTTTGGCCTGAAGCAGGGAGGGGTTTTGGGCCAGACTCTTCTTGCGTTAATAACAATGGGTGAAGGCTTTGTTTACAGCATTTCGCTTTTGTCTTGAATCGAAAAACGCGCCTTGCCGGGCCTTTCCAAAGGACATGTCCTAAAAGGCCCGGACGGGAGAGCGGTGAAAGCAAAAGCTGAAGACCAATCTCAAACATCTTTCACGCTTCAGCCTATGATCTGCTGCGGCATTCTGCAGGTTTAAAGCATCAGGAGAAAGAGCATTTGATATCCGTCAGGGTGATCAGACCAGTTTACGTCCAGCATCAGAAATAGGTTTTGCCTCGACGTCAGCCTGGGACAAAATCATTTCATTATGGGCGCATCCTGATGGAATCATCGGGAAACAATTTTCTTGCTGTTCGACGGCAACATCCACAAAAACGGGCAGGGGCGTATCCATCATTTCTTGAATGACATCATCCAACTCTGCTGGGGTTGTTGCGCGGAGACCGCGCCAACCATAAGCTTCTGCAAGCTTAATGAAGTCTGGCAGGGCATCAGAATAGCTTTCAGAATAGCGACAGCCATGGAGCAATTGCTGCCATTGGCGCACCATGCCCATATAGCGGTTGTTCAAGACGAAAATCTTGACCGGCAAGCGATATTGGGTCGCTGTGGCCATTTCTTGGATATTCATCTGGATCGAGGCTTCCCCCGCCACATCAATGACCAAAGCGTCTGGATGGGCAAGCTGAACGCCAACCGCCGCTGGGAACCCATAGCCCATCGTGCCCAGCCCGCCGGAGGTCATCCACTGATTGGGTCTTTCAAATCCTAAGAATTGTGCGGCCCACATTTGATGTTGGCCCACTTCAGTGGTGATGTAGGTTTCCCGATCTTTGGTCAAAGCCTGCAGCCGTTCGAGGGCATATTGTGGCTTGATGACACTATCGCTTTTTTCATAGGACAAGCATTTGACACTTTGCCATTGGCGGATCTGGGTCCACCATTGGGCTAATTTCTCTTCATTGCGTGGTTTGCCGCGTTTTGTCCAAGCGGCGATGATCGCGTCAAGGGCGGCTTCGCAATCGGCAACAATTGGTAAATCGACCATAACATTCTTATTGATCGAGGAGGGATCAATATCGATATGGACTTTGGTTGAATTGGGAGAAAAACGTTTCACATCGCCGGTGACGCGATCATCAAACCGCGCCCCGATATTGATCATCAAATCGCAGCCATGCATGGCCATATTGGATTCATATAATCCATGCATGCCGAGCATACCCAGATAATGGGGGTTAGAGGCGGGGACGGCGCCCAATCCCATCAGCGTCAAAGTGCAAGGAAAGCCCGTTTCATTGACCAGCTGTGTCATTTTCTCACAGGCGGCGGGGCCAGAATTGATCAGCCCGCCACCGCCATAAAAAATGGGGCGTTCGGCTTTGGCGATCAAATCGACAAGCTGGTCGATCTGCGTCACTTCTGGGCTTGTATTCGGGCGATAGGTGCGGTGGCGCACATTGCTGGGACCAACATAGGTCCCTAAAGCTTGCACAATATCTTTTGGCAAATCGATGACCACGGGGCCTGGGCGTCCTGTCCGGGCGACATAGAAAGCTTCATGGAGAATCCGTGGCAGGTCCTCAATTTTTTTCACCAAGTAATTATGCTTAGTACAAGGCCGGGTGATCCCCGTGGTATCGGCTTCTTGGAACGCGTCATTGCCGATTAAATGGGTGGGGACTTGTCCGGTCAGGCAGACCAAAGGAATGGAATCCAGCAAAGCATCTGTCAAACCGGTGACCGCATTGGTGGCACCTGGTCCAGAGGTGACGAGAACGACCCCGACTTTCCCTGTCGAGCGGGCATAGCCTTCGGCCGCATGCACGGCGGCTTGCTCGTGGCGGACAAGAATATGACGGATGTGATTTTGTTGAAAAAGGGCATCATAGATCGGGAGAACAGCACCGCCAGGATAGCCGAAGACAATTTCGACATCTTGGTCTTGCAGTGCCTTGATAACCATATCGGCACCGTTGATTTGGCTGTTGGTCTCGTGATCTGCTCCGCTGGCCACCTCTAAAGTGCCCGAAGGAGCGGCAGTCGCTCCTGTGTCCGTCATAGGGTTCATTCCTTATATGCCGGCATGAAAACATGCCTTTTTGCTCAATGTGAAAGCCATGGTTTTGTCTTTGGGTTTACCGTAAAGCGCCATGTGTTAACGCTATCTTAGAAAGGCGCTTTGCTCTTAAAGAAATCATATCAGACCGTTGAAAAAGCAAACGATCTATATCCCCCTGGGCCATATAAAATTCGTTTTGGCCTCGGCTCTGATGAGACGGAGGAGGAAGATAGCAAACATTTTTGCTCTTTGCGCCTCTGGGAGGGGAGATTTTGCGTCTTTTGTTCCTCCATCCCCACCCGCGTTAGGGCGCCATGGTCTTTGCAACAAGAAAAACCCTTATTTAAAAGATGCTTTTTCATAGAGCGTGTGACAAACCATGGGAAAAGCAAGTTATGCGTTCGATTGTTTCAAGTCAACAAAGAAATCTGAATTATTCTGACAAAATCATCGATATTGACCCTTGTCAAGGGCTGATCGAGCACCCAATGGGCCGTTCCTCCGGGAGGGCGGTTCCGGAACCATGTATATTGTCGCTTTGCATAACGGCGGCTATTGCGCTGGGCGCGTGCAATGGCCTCATCGCGTGCCAGTTGGCCTTTTAACAGAGCCTGTAATTCTGGAACCCCCACCGCTTTCATCACCGGCAAATCAGGGGCGAGATCACGCGCGGTTAAGGCTGTGACTTCTTCCAAAGCGCCCTCGGCCATCATGGCCTCGAAACGTTGATTGATGCGGGCGTAAAGCCAGTCTCTGGGGGGCAGCAAGAGGAGAGTATGGCAGGCAAGGGCGGTGTCTGCGGCGGGGTGGCGGTCTTGCCAAACGGACAAAGGCTCGCCTGT
>DDLW01000323.1 GCA_002340345.1 Alphaproteobacteria bacterium UBA2562
CTATTTTTGTCGGTTGGTATCACTTGCAAAAAGATTTGTGTCGCCCCAAAGGGGGTGAGCGAAAAGAGAGCCTCCTAAAAATGATAACGCAAGCCCACACCGGTATGAAATTGATTGGGTGATCCTCTCTCTGTCACAAGAGGGCTGTCTTCGGCGTCTCCCACAAGCCTTTCATAGGTGAAAAGCCCGGCGACACTCAGTTGATCCGTCACAAAGACTTCTGGGGCGAGTCCAACATAGGTTGAGGCAAATCCGCCTTCAGGCTGATAACCCGAGAGTCTTGGATGGGATTGGGGAACACCAAAATAATGTCCCATGAAATCTTTATCGCCGAAAGTCGCACCAGCAAGGGTTCTTAAAGCAAAACGCTCTGTGATCTGTTGCGTATGACGGATTTCGACGTCACCAACCATGCCTTCATGGCCACCGGCGACATCCCAAGCCGTGCTGACATGGGCCTCCCAGGCCTGCCATTTCCCTTTCAGGAACAGGCCGAGCTCTGCCGAAGGGTCAAGATCGTCAAAGCCATTGAGGGCGTCATGGTCTGAAGCATCCCGCCCTGCGCGGTAGCGCACAAGACCACCGGCGGAAAAGTGATTTTTGTTCTCAGGATCTTCTAATAAAAGCAGAGCTGCTCCCGCTTCACCATTCTCAAGATAAAAGCGGTTTTGGTAATTGGCCTCGACAAGAGGGATAATGGCCGCATCGACAGTGTCTGCCCCCCAATAGGCGGGGGTGACACCAACGGCAAGCCCTGCAGACGCTTGCCAGTCTTTCTCGGACCCATCGGCGATGGCCGTCAGAGGACTGGCAAAGAGGGCCAGGCAGAAACAGCAAAAAGCTGTTTTCTGATCCGGAAGAGGATCTTTAGAAAAAACAGACATCATAAGGCAAACTCCAAGACGCAAAGGGGCCAAGAAGCGATGCCGCTTCATTGGCCTTTGCCTGAGACCTTATGCGTTTCAAAAAACAAAATATTGAACAATCACGCCATAAGCTTTTTGACAGACTTTTTCTCGAAAAAGGCGCCCCCTTTTCGCACAAGCGAAAAAATGCCGGGGCGTTTCAATCACAAACGCCAAGGGTCCCTATTCTTCGATTGCGATATAACGGTCGACAGTTTCAGTGCCATCTTGGTCTTTGTAGTAATCCGCTTCTTCCGGTTCCCCGAGCACGGCTTGGGGGAATTGTTCTTGGAGGAGAGCCATTTTCTTTGGATGTAAATAATGATGGCTGAAATCCAGAGATTTTATGCCAGAAAGCGCCTTATTGGCGAGGAGAGCCTCTGCCCCTTTGTCTGATAAAGTGCCATATTTAAGTGAAAAATGGTCCAGCTGTTCCAGAACAGGGGCGTCTTGAAAGAACACAGCGATTTCGTCTGTCAGATCGCTGTTACAAAAAGCCAAAGAGGTGAGTTTCGGGACAGTCTTGCCACTGCGCAAAGGGGCTAAAGCGGTGACATCAGACAGGCCATCACGATATTCTACGCCGAGCCAGAGCTCCAAATGGGTTAATTCTGGAAAATGGCAGGCGCAGAGCGCATTGATTTCATCTGCGCTGATGCCCACACTTTCGATGACAAGGCTTTTCAAAGCGGGCAGGCGTTCTGGAAACGCTTTGACAGAAAAAGAGCCTCTGATTTTGAGGGTTTCAAGCTTTGGGTAGCTGGCTAAAAGATCGGTAATATTGCCATACACAATCCAAGACAGTTCGCTTTCTTCCTGGGCAATATTGCCAAGAAAAAGATGGCGTAAGGATTGGAGTTGATCTTGATGTTCTACAAGACTTGGCACGGTATATAAGTCGTCACTCGTTTCGCCATTTAACATGCCAATGGCGAGAGCTTCGATTCTGTTCGAACCGACATGCTTTAAAAGAAAGGGCACTTCACGGCCTTCATTCAGACGTTTCCCTTTGAAACTGTCGGGGCCATAGTCTTCGTTAGGGTCATCGCGGACCAAGAAAACTGTTGTTTTTGTGAGGTCTGGAAGGGGACCTCCGAGAATAAATTCAACAACTGGACGATCTGCGAAATATTTATCTCTTTCTAAATACATGGCGAAGCCTCTTTTGTCTCCAGCGAGCAATTGCATTTAATGCGTCGCATTTTGCTTTAGAATCGTTTTATTATCTTTGGGCTTTAAGCCAACGCATTTGGGCAGCATAGGGCGATTCACACCAAGATGTTCCCTTAATGAAATCTCCAAAAGCATTCACTTCCAGCACCGCATGATTGCGAAAATTACTATGAACCGCAAGATCAATTCCCAAATGTAGGGATTTAGGAAACAGTTTCGCCACAGCCGTGACCGTATCCTGTAAATGGTCCCAAGCTTTGGCTGTCATAACCGCGCGTAAAGAGGCTGGGTCAGCGCGTTTATTGCCAAGGTGAAGATTGGTAAACGGGGTTTTGCTTTGCCGCAACACAGCGGCGGCAAAGCGACCTGCGACAGTGACAATTCTCAAATCACAGCTATGGCCTTCTAAGCTGGCTTTTGGAAACCAGCGTTCACTGTGAAGCCCTTCTTTTGCCAAGCCATGGATCAGCGTGGCAATAGACGCATGATCATAAAGCTTATGTATTTTTCGACTGTTATAGAAGAAAGAGGGATGCTCTGTGCCTCTCTTGGCGGCGATGGTGGTCCAAGCGGCAACACGATCTTGCGACAAACGCAGCGCCATGATTCCAGAGGCAGAGGACCCATGGCGGAGTTTCACAAAGGCATTTTGCCAGCCTTGGGTGGCCATTTGCTGGCGTAACATATCATATGTTAAAATTTGTGGGAGGACGGTGGATGGGAGCGCTTGGGCCGTTGGCACGCCAGCCGCGCGCAGCCGCTGGTGGCAGGCCGTTTTATCGCATAATGTGATGATCTCAAGGGGATCTTGTAAGAAAACAATATCAGGGCGGTTGGCTTGGGCCAGGCAGGTGAGAAAGTCAGCAAAGCCTAAAGCCAATTGCCGTGGTGCCAGAATTGCCCCATGATAATAATGATCTTCCAGGGCTGAGATCTCGGTGGGCGATAAGGACGCGTCACTCTCTGCCTGACGGGGCCGTTGGCCTAAATGATAAAAGGGCAGTAGGCTGTCAAATTGGCGCCCAAATGTGTCCAAGCGCACGAAACTGCCCATGGGCAAAGTGTGTAGCCAGGCTTCGGCCTGGAGGGCAATGGTTTTTAGAGCAACAGGAATTGGGCGGGGTAAACCAAACTCTTGGGCGTGCTGTGCAAAAGAGGACCAACGCCCGTCTTCTAAGCCGCCGACGAAAAACACTTTGGGCATAAAGGCCTCGGACTGCTGACAATATCATTTGAGTGTGGAAAGATAAGCTTTTTGAGAGACTTTTTCTCGAAAAAGTCGTCTGATTTCGCGTAAGCGAAAAAAGACTAGGGCATTTTTGAAAGCTGAGGAATGTTAAAGCCTTATATTGGAACCCATGATCTTCTGTTCATCACCTTTGACACTTTGCGGTATGATGTTGCGCATCAAGCCTGGCTAGAAGGCTTGACCCCAGGGCTCGCTCGGATCTTACCAGCAGGGGGATGGGAAAAACGCCATAGTCCCGCCAGTTTTACCTATGCCGCCCATCATGCGTTTTTTGCGGGCTTTCTGCCAACCCCCACCCAGCCGGGGCGCCATGCAAGGCTGTTTGCAGCCCATTTTCTGGGCAGTGAAACCACAGATGAGAACAGTTTTGTGTTCGAAGCGCCTGATCTTCCCCATGGCCTCGCAGCCGAAGGCTATCATACCTTATGTATTGGCGGCGTTGGTTTTTTTAACAAACAAACGGCGTTAGGGCGGGTCTTGCCAGATTTATTTGCGGAAAGTCACTGGAACGAGACTTTGGGGGTGACAAGTGTGACCTCCACAGAACATCAGGTCGCCCTGGCGATCCGGCAGCTGTCCGCGCGGCCTCCAGAAGAAAGGCTCTTTCTATTTTTGAATCTCTCAGCCTTGCACCAGCCCAATTGTCTTTTCCATGAAAGCGTCCAGACAGACAGTGCGGGGACCCAAAAGGCGGCTTTGGCTTATGTTGATCGCCATGTGCCAAAACTTCTGCAGGCGATGACAGCACGGGCACCGGTGTTTGGGATTTTCTGTTCCGATCATGGCACGGCCTATGGGGAAGCGGGCTATCACGGCCATCGTCTGGCCCATCAAACGGTTTGGGATGTGCCTTATGCCCACCGGGTCTTTGCGCAAGGGGCGTTTTTGTGATGACCGCCCAGACCTTCCAAATCTCCCAGATCTCCCAAGGCCTTGCCACCGGGTTTGGGAATGCCCAGCCGGGGTCTTCTTATGGAAGCCCAGGGTCCCCTTATGGAAGCCCAGGGTCCCCTTATGGAAGCTATGTCTATAGCTACCCGCACAAAACCAGCTATCGCCCTTTCACCCCCGTCCTGCCCTTGGAAGAGGTTTGGGCCGCAGAACCAAAAGATCACCTGTTTCTCTATACCCATATTCCCTTTTGCGAAATGCGTTGTGGCTATTGCAATCTTTTTTCGCAATCGCGGCCAGATCCCTCTTTGGTCACAGGTTATCTCGAAACCCTGTATCGCCAAGCGGCGGCGATCGGGGCTTGTTTGGGACCAATCACAGTGGCGGAAATGGCCATTGGCGGGGGAACGCCTACATTTTTGTCGCTTCCAGATTTGGAAAAGCTCTTTCGGATCTATCGTGATATCTTTCAAATCAAAAAGAGTCCGCTGTCTATCGAGGCCTCCCCCGGAACAGTGACAGCAGAAAAACTGGCGTTCCTGGCAGAACAGGGGGTGACACGGTTGAGTCTTGGGGTTGAGAGCTTTGACAGCAAAAGCTGTAAAGCGATCGGGCGCCCCCAAAAAGCATCCCATGTGGCGGCAGCACTTCAGGCCATCCGAGACAGTGGCATCCCGTCCTTAAATATAGATCTGATCTATGGCAGCCAGAGCCTCGAACGCTGGTCTGAGGATCTGTCCCAGGCTTTGGCGTGGGAACCGGAAGATCTCTATCTTTACCCCCTGTATGTGCGCCCTTTAACAGGCTTAGGGCGACAAAATACAAGCTGGGATGATCATCGTCTTGCTTTATATCATCTTGGTCGGGAGACCGTGCAAAAAGCGGGATATGAACAGCTTTCCATGCGCCATTTTAAAAAACGCGGGCAAGGGGACCTGCAAACCCCTTATCGCTGTGACCGAGATGGCATGATTGGCTTGGGCTGTGGCGCGCGCTCTTACACAAGGCAGATCCATTACGCGTCTCCCTATGCGGTGCGTCAAGATCACATTGCAGCCCTCCTCCAAAAGTTCAAGGAAAGCTCTGAGTCTGATTTTCAGCATGTGTCCCATGGCTATCGTTTGTCGCATGACGATCAGCAAAGGCGTGTTGTGCTCTTATCTCTATTACAGGCTTCAGGTTTAGACCGAAACGGGTTTCACCGTCGCTTTGGGGTGGACGTGCTGATGGCCTTTCCGCTTTTGCAGGATTTTGCTCAAAGGTCTTGGCTGTGCGTGACAGATGATCATCTGGTCTTAACCGAAGAGGGGATGGCCTTTTCGGATTGGATCGGCCCCCAGCTTTTTTCCGGGTCTGTGACAAGATTGATGGAGGACTATGTTTGGCAATGAGGTCTCTTTTCTGTGACGGTCTCCCAGACTCTGTTCTTGTCCCTGTGTCTCCCTTTTCGCGCGTGAAAGACATCCGATGACGATGCTTGCCCCGAAAACCCTGTCTTTTCTGTATCGTGGTGCCTTGGCCAGCTGTAATTATGGATGTTCTTACTGCCCTTTTGCCAAGCGCCATGAAAATTATGCGGCTTTAGAAAAAGACCGCCAGCAATTGGCACGCTTTGTTGACTGGTTAGAAAATCGCCCTGCCACAGATCGTCTGTCCGTCTTTTTCACACCTTGGGGCGAAGCCTTGGTCCATAAAGCCTATCGCCAAGCGATGATACAGCTTTCGCACCAGCCCCAGATTCAGAAAGTGGCGATTCAAACGAATCTGTCTTGTCACATGGCGTGGATCAAAGCAGCAAATACAACAAAAATAGGGATTTGGGCGACCTATCACCCTGGGGAAACGTCTTTAGAGGCTTTTCTCGAACGCTGTGCGGTTTTACGCGATTTGGCGATCAGCCATAGTGTTGGCATGGTTGGGAAAGTTGCCTTTTTCCCAGACATTCAGAAAATGCGCCAAGCACTGCCTGCCGAGACATATCTTTGGATCAATGCCTATCAACCAGACAAAACAAAGCCGGCTTACCGCGAGGATGAGATTGCTTTTTTGACCGAGATTGATCCCTTATTTCCGTATAATTTAGGATCTTATGCCTGTTTGGGGGCGCGCTGTGGGGCCGGCGCGCGGTCTTTATCGATTGCTGGAGATGGCACGGTGCAGCGCTGCCATTTTGTCAAGCAGCGCCTTGGCAATCTTTACGAAGAGCCTTTGGACAGCCTTATGGAGGAGGCACCCTGCCCGGCCGCCCAGTGCCATTGCCATATTGGCTATGTCTATCTGGAGCGTTTAGAGCTTGAAGCACTTTATGGTGAGGGTCTTTTGGAAAGAAATTATCATCTGACACCGGCCCAAGCCCACTTTTCGCAAAAAGAGATACCCGGGCGTGCTTAAGACTTTTCCAGACCACCCCGGTGGCATAAGGGACAGGCAGGGGCGATCCGAATCTGATGGCCGTTACCAGCATAATGGTCTTTTAAAATAACGCGGATCCAGCAGTGTAATCCTAAGATAACGTTCATTATCAGCGCCATAATGCTGGACATCTTTGATCATGGACCAAAGCATAATGGCATGACGCATTTCATTAAAAAAATGCCCTCTTGGCAGAGAATAAGAACAGGGCGGGTTCTATAGAAACACACGCCATAACGAAATGTAAGAAAGAGAAATAAAACAAAGAGATAAACTTTAAAGCCGCCATGGGCTGGGAGGCTAACCTAGTGATCTAGAGCCCTTTGCGTGATGATTGACTCACATAAAAGGCTCAATCTTATTGTTGTTGCCCCGAGACGTATCGACTGGATGTTTTCATCCAGCCGCACTTTACTCTAGGTTGACGCCAGAATTTGGTCTAAGGCCGTGCTCGCTGTTCGCATGGTCATTCCAGATTGGCATTTGACCGAAGGCTACATAATCTTCCAGCTGTGCTGCGATTTGCGTTAAACGATCTTCATTTTGTTGTCGCAGGAGCGGTTGTTTTATCGCAAAGCTGGTTAAAGTCGCATCACTTTAACCACGCGTTTTACGGTGAAAACAAGAGTTTCCAGAAAAAGTTTTAGAGGTTTTGGGGGGCTTTTCCAAAAGCGCTCCCAATACCGCGCGAGCGAAAAAGGCTTTGCGCATGGTTTCAAAGATGAAACATAATATTTTAACCTCTTAGCCAGAAATTTGCGCTATTGTCTTCAGGTATTCTAGAGTTATTCGCGACCAAATTGGGTCACGAAGGGCTCTAGGCTTCTATTTTGACCGCAAGACATGTCGCCTGGATGTTTCCATCCAGCCGCACTTTGCTTTAATTCTCATGCCATCGTAACGTTATAAAAAAAGTAATAAACAGATAAAGAGGGCGCGCATATGGGTTTCGAAACAGACCTGCCTCATACTGCACCGCAAGATCAAAATAATAATATTTATGCTGATTTAAACAGACAACCGAAAAAGAAACGGCAACAGACAAAGCGTAGAAAAGTTAAGAAAAGTAACATTCTTTACCAAGGGCGTGCTGAGGACTTATTTAAGATATTTGTCCAAAATATCTTTTTTTCAATTATTACATTGGGTATTTATACATTTTGGGGCACAACACGCCTAAGACGCTATCTTTGGAGCCGCACATCTTTTGCCGGTGAAAGATTAGAGTATTGCGGACGTGGTCTAGAGCTGTTTTTAGGTTTTATGATTTTTACCTTTATTCTTGTCCTGTTTTCTGCGGGCTTATTTTTCCTTTATGAAAGTTTTGTGCCGCGTCATTTGATTGGTATTTCCACAAGTTTAACCCTGTCTTTTATTCTTGTGCTTTTCATGCCAGCGGGCCAATATTTTGCTTTACGCTATCGGCTGACACGGACAGTTTGGCGCGGCATGCGCGGTAACATGGAAGGATCAGCTTGGATTTTCATGCTGCGCTATTGGGCAAGCCTTATCCTCTCAATCCTCTCCCTTGGTTTGCTGGCACCGCAATTAAGAACATGGCTGATCACCTATCCCCTCCGCAATATGATGCTGGGCGAAGATTATGTCGATTTCGAAGCGACCCCCTTTGAAACGCCATATTGGAGCTATTCAGTCTATTATTTTGTGTCTTTTCTCTATTATTGTACGCTTTTTATTATAATCACATTTTTCATGATGGTGACGTCCAACCCTATTGGAGCGTTTTTTCAAGAGCTTTTTGGTTTAGAGCAAGCTTTTGAAATCACAAACTATTTACCTTCTTTCCTGAGTGATGCTCTATATTCTCTTGCCGAGACATTTCCATTCGGCAGCTTTATAATTCTTCTTTATCCTTGTTTTATTTTGCTACAGATTTTGATTTTTGTGGTGTCTTGTTGGTGGAATGCGACTTTTTTACGCTTCATGTGCCGCCAAATTTGCCTTGCAGGGGGATATTTCCGATCAAACTTGACGGGAGGCCAGCTTTTGCGCCTGATTGTGATGAATATGGTCCTCACTACGATCTCTTTAGGCCTGTATTTGCCTTGGGTTTGGCATCGCAATGCGCGCTATATTGTTGGCAGCTTAAATTTTGGGCCAATTGATGGCCTAGATACGCTGGTGCAAAACAGGCGCCCGCGCCCGCGTTATGGCGAAGGTCTTTCAGAGTTTGCGGGCTTTTAGAGAAAACGGTTTCCAAAGGACAAGTCCTTTGGCCGCCGGAGGCTCTTATTTTTTCTTTTGCCTTTAGAGCAAACCGGCCTTTTCCATGCGGCTGCGGGCTTGTGTGATCCATTGCGCTTGTTGGCGAAGTTTTTTCTGGGCGTCTTCCAGTTCTTTTTCGGCCATATGACGGGCGCCGATGGCTTGGTCGCGCGCGGCATGGGAAATTTGTAATTCCAGCTCTAGATCAGCAATCCGAGACCGCATTTCAGAGAGTTTTTCTTCGGCAATGCGCTCTTTTTGTGCGATTTGGTCTTGTGTGGTCTGAATGGTGAGGGGGGCTGTTCTGCTTGGGACCTCCTCTTCGGGCAGCAACAACGGTCCGTTGAGATCTTGGAGCGAGGACATAGCAAGCGCGGGTTTTGCCTCAGGTTCGGGCTCAGGCTCGCCAAAAAGCTGTGTGAGATCTTCGACGGGGTGCTCGCCTTCCGAAGAGTCTTTGGTCTTTTCTGTGGTTTCTGTTGTCACAGGCGCCATAAAGTCTTCGATGGCTTCAGCGACAGATGTGTCCGTGACCGGGTCTGAATTTTGCTTAACCCGATGGGCGGTTTGGTCTGTGTCCGGGGTTAGGCTGCCTAAGAGGTCGAATTCACTGGCAGCACTCTGATCAACGAAGACCGGTTTCTCGTGAACATCGAAATCTGGGGACTCAAAATCGGGACTTTCTGGGAGGCCGCTTTTGGCGCGTCTATAGTCTGGTTCTTGCGGGGACGGTTCGTTGGCACTGTCTTCTGGCGCAGTGTTTATGTGTTCTGTGCTGTTCTGGGTGTCACTGCGGAGCAGACTTTGGGCGGCGGAGAGAATCTCCACCACGATTTCAGCATCTTCATCCGTGGTGTCATCACCGGCTTCGCGGGCCAGGACAGAAGGGGCCGGGCGTGAGAGCAAATCTTGTGCATCGCGGCGGTGGAGCAAGGCGTCCCTTAAATCTTGTGCTTCCCGGATCAGGGCATCGCGTTCGCTGCGTAATTTCGCGATTTGCTGTGCCGCCGCATGATGAAGCGCCTCGGTCTCCGGGCTGAGAGAGGTTGGTGAGGCACCAGGCAAAAGGGCTTGCTTTGTCGTGTCAATCTCGATTTGCCCTTCGACATGCTCCAAAGACGACAGCAAGGCATCACGTTCTTGGGTTAAGGTTCGGGCACGATCTTCGGCTTCAAACAGGGCAGCACTTAAGTCATGGGCATCGCCTTCGGCTTCTCTGACCCGTGCTTCGGCGGCGGCGCGAATGACTGAGATCTGGTCATCGGCCGAAAATTCACGGGCTTGGCAGTCCAGCCATGTGGTGGTTAAATGGCGCAAAAAATGGCCCATCAGGGAGCGTATAGGCGGCGGCAGATCTTCTAATTCTCGAAGAGACCCCAAGGACGGTGCTGGTTGGGGCGTTGGTGTTTCCTGGGAGATTTGCTTAAAAAGTTGGGCGCGCCGGTCATCACGCCAGGCAATCAGCAAGTCTTGCACATCCACCGTGTCTTCTAAGCCCAGCAGCGATCTGACAGCAGAGACGGAAACCTTCTCCCCTTTTTGGGCGAGATGGTCGGCGGCGCGAAAGACATGATCGCGCACTATGGTAAGGTCTTTCGCCATGGTCGCAGCACCGATTCTTGTGCAGAAGGGATCTCAAGCAAAGCGCAGATCAAGGAGATATCTCCTGAGATCTCTCGTTTTGCGGCAAAAACAAAAACTGACACTCTTCTGCGATCCAACCGCATCGGAGAAGGGGGAAACTTCTGTTCGGTTTATTCCATGATCAGGCTGTCTGGTTTTGGTAAAGCCATGGGATTTCCATTGAGAAGAACGAGTTCTAAGGTCATTTGAGAGGATGTAAAGAAAATAATGTTTCTTTCCAACGTCACTGTAAAACAGCTTTCTATCCCTTGGCGCACATTCAGCCACTTTGTACAAAAACGACCCTCTTTATCAATATGCCATTGCCCGATATCAGAGAAGTTATTCTCGACTTGCATAAAGCTTGTTCCAGAAGGCGCTATAAAGACATGGTAAAGGTCACCTTTCTCTGTACGTCCGCGCACCGTATTTCCAGATAAAAGGTCTCTCACACTCTTGGCATCAAGGCCAGAGTCTTGGCACGCCGTGATGCATAAGATCATCCAGAGGCTTAAAATGACTTTTATTTTTCTCATCATCCCTCACAAGAGCCGCCGTAAAAGCCTACAAGATTTCAAGAGAGTGATATGTCACAGTCACCGCAGCGTTCCATCCGAGGGGAACCATGGCAGCCTTTTGCTGTTATCGTGACTGGGAAAATGCTGTAACTTTTGCAAATGGCCACCTCGATTTACCTCGGATTTTGCGTTGCGAAGCCTCGGAAGTTATTGAAAAGCTTGAGACTAAAAATCAAGAAAAGAGGTCATTAGAGGTTTCCAAATGAAAGCCAAGCTTAGCCTAAATCTTTTTTTCAGGTCAATGTATTAGCACTGTATTTTCAAAACAGCGCCCACCAGATAAAGCGAGCCACAAATGAGCACACGACCTTTCGCAGCGGCCCCATAGGGGCCATCCCCAAGGGCCTGGAGCGCCAATGGGACCGTATCAGCCATGGTCGCAGAAAATCCAAGATCTTCAGCGGCTTGTTTTAAGTCACCGGGGGCGACCGCCTTATGTTCGTCTGGGATCGGAACGGCGGTTATGGTCAAAGTTTGTTTTTGCGCAAATTCTTGAAAAGGTTCCAAAAACCCTATGATATCTTTGTGGGCCATCATGCCAATGATCAGATGTAAAGGGCGCTTTTTCCATTTGTGACAGGCGGTTTCGCTCAGAATTTTTCCCGCAGCAGGGTTATGGCCACCATCAAGCCAAATCTCCCAGCCTTCTGGTACCCTTTGGAGGGGATGTGCCTTTTCGAGACGTTGCAAGCGGCCAGGCCAGACGGTGTTTTGCAGGCCTTCCATCAGGACAGGGCCATTCTCCCGCAATGCTGATACTTCTGGAAAGGCTTTCTCTGGGGATCTTTGTGCAGCGTGATGATGAATCGCTTCTATACAGGCCAAGGCACAGCCTGCATTATCAAATTGATGTGGGCCAAATAAAGCTGGGCTAGGTAGAATACGTCGTATGTTCGGTGTTTCAAAAATTAATTGCCCGGCTTGTGTTCTCACAGACCATTCCTGGTCTTGTCGCCAAAGGGGGGCGTTTTTGGCAGCGGCTTGGGCCTCGATGACGGCCATGGCTTCTGGCGGTTGACGGCTGACCACAACCGGGCAATTTTCTTTGATGATTGCGGCTTTTTCTGTGGCAATCTCGGTCAGAGTCTCACCAAGAAACTGCTGATGATCATAAGAAATCGGCGTCAAACAAGAGACAAGGGTCTCATCAAGGACGTTGGTTGCGTCAAGACGCCCACCGAGACCTGTTTCTAAAAGCAGGATGTCAGCTTTATGTTGAGAAAAGGCCAGGAAGGCGGCGGCGGTGGTGATTTCAAAAAAAGTAATGGGGGCAGATTGGTTGGCCGCTTCGCATTGTTTAAAAATGGCAACAAGGGCGGCTTCGGAAATTGCAGTCCCATTAAGCTCTATACGTTCATGGAAATGGCAAAGATGGGGGGAAATATAGCGGTGCACGCTTAATCCCCCCTTGGAAAAAAAGGCCGCGAGATAGGCGAGAACAGAGCCCTTCCCATTGGTGCCCGCAACATGGAGTGTCGGAGGCAGTTGGCGTTCTGGATGACCAAGCGCTTTTAACAAGCGTTGGATACGATCTAAAGTCAGATCGATCCGTTTTGGATGCATCTCCAAAAAACGGTCTAATAAATCTTGACTCTCGATCTCACGCATAGAGGGTCTCTCGTCGTTTGATAGGCTTCCTGGGCGCACTGTGTGATCAAATAACTTTGACTTTGCGATGGGCCCAACATTTTGGCCCATTTTGCGGTGAAACCATGAAAACAAAGGCCAAAAGGATGTTTATTTTTTGCCATTTAAGGTTGGGTCGTCTTCTGGAACCGTGGTGGGGACCTCTTGGGTTGGATCGGCCTTTTCTTCAGAAGAGTCAGGGGCTTGCTCTGCGGTGAGGGCGTTTTCCTTATCTTCTTCTGATGTGCCATTGCCCTCAGAAACATTCTCTGTTTCCGCAGCCTCAGGGCTCGGGAGAGCCGGGGCTAACGGAGGCAATTTGCGAAGCATGCGCAGAAGCCGACCAATCGTTTCAGACAAAGCACGGCGGTCAACCACCATATCGACCATGCCATGTTCTTGCAGATATTCGGCGCGTTGGAAGCCTTCTGGCAGCTGTTCGCGGATTGTCTCTTCAATCACCCGTGCGCCAGCAAAGCCAATCACAGCGCCTGGCTCTGCAATATGCAAATCGCCGAGCATCGCAAAAGAGGCCGAGACCCCCCCCGTCGTGGGATCCGAAAGCAAAACAAGATAAGGCAAGCCCGCTTCCTTCACTTGCTCGACCGCAATTGTCGTGCGGGGCATTTGCATGAGAGATAAAATCCCCTCTTGCATGCGTGCGCCCCCAGAGGCTGGGATGACAATTAAAGCCGCTTGTTCGGCCAAGGCTTTTGCCCCAGCGCTCACAATGGCCTCCCCAACCGCAATGCCCATAGAACCGCCCATAAAGGCAAAATCAAAGGCTGCAATCACAACAGGCGTTTCCGCAATCTGACCAAAGCCGACTTGGATGGCGTCATTTTCACCGGTTTTGGTTTGTGCTTCCCGCAGGCGATCGGTATAGCGTTTGCGATCGCGAAATTTCAAGGGATCTGTAAGCGCCGGTTTGACCGTCAGGCTTTCATAGCGCCCATCATCAAAAAGAGACTCTAAGCGCTTTTTAGCGCCCATCCGCAAATGGTGGCCGCAATGGCTACAGACATTGAGATTGGTTTCCAAATCCCGGTGAAAAAGCATAGCACCGCAGGCCGGACATTTTTCCCATAATTTTTCCGGCGTCTCTGGTTTCCCAACCAAGGCGCGGATTTTGGGGCGAACATAGTCTGTGATCCAATTCATGCGATCATTTTCCGATGATTAAGCAGCAGAGCTGCGGGCTATACGGACAGCGTGGGATAAGGTTTGGGCTTGGTCGAGGAGATCTTGGACAAGCGCAGAACGATCTCCTGCTTGGGGAGCCTTGTCAAGGCCCAGAGCGACGCGTTCGACCAAAGCCGATCCGACAACGGTTGCATCGGCGATCCGCGCAACCATAGCGGCTTGGTCGACTGTTTTGATCCCAAAGCCAACGGCAATGGGGAGGTCTGTGTGGCTTTTCAAATGGGTGACAGCGTCTTGGATGGCTTGTTCTGGTGCAGAGGCTGTACCGGTGACACCAAGGACAGAGACATAATAGAGGAAACCGCTGGCGTCAGAGAGAATTTTGCCCAACCGGGCGCTATCGCTGGTGGGTGTTGCCAAGCGAATGAAATCAATGCCTTTTTCACGAGCAAAGGGATGGAGTTCATGGGCTTCTTCTGGAGGAAGATCGACAATGATCAGCCCATCAACACCAGCTTGGGATGCGTCCTGGACAAAATTCTCAACGCCATAGCGGTACAAGGGATTATAATAGCCCATGAGAATAAGCGGGGTCTCAGAATCTTTTATGCGGAACCGGCGCACCTGATCTAAAGTTGTCTTTAAACTGGCCCCCGCCTGCAAGGCCCGGAGACTTGCCGCTTGGATCGCCGGGCCATCGGCCATGGGATCGCTAAAGGGCATGCCGAGTTCAATAAAATCAGCCCCTGCCCCAGGAAGTCCGTCCAAAATCTGTTGCGCGGTCTCAGGATCCGGATCTCCCCCGGTGATAAAAGCGACAAAACCGCTGCGATTTTCATGTTTGAGCGCCGCAAAGCGTTTGGCGATACGACCGGTCATGGCATAATCCTGATCTGTCTTGTCGAGGCTCACAATGACACTCCCAAGGCTGAGGCAACGGTATTGAGATCTTTATCGCCGCGCCCGCTCATATTGAGAACCATCAAATGGTCTTTTGGTAGGGTTGGCGCCAGTTTTTGCGCATAAGCAATAGCGTGGGAGGATTCCAAAGCCGGGATAATACCTTCTTTTTCGGTGCAGATTTGAAAGCCTTTCAAGGCGTCTTCATCGGTGACATTGACATATTCAACGCGCTGAATGTCATGGAGCCAAGAATGTTCGGGGCCAATACCAGGATAATCGAGCCCTGCGGAAATGGAGTGCGCATCGGCGATTTGGCCATCTTCATTCTGGAGAAGATAGGTGCGGTTCCCATGCAAAACGCCCGGCTGTCCGCCCGTTAAAGAGGCTGCGTGTTTTCCGGTTTCAACCCCAAGGCCAGCGGCTTCCACCGCAATCAAGCGCACAGATTGGTCATCGAGAAAAGGGTGAAAAATCCCAATCGCGTTGGAACCGCCCCCAATACAAGCCATGATGGAATCTGGAAGACGCCCTTCGGCCTCTTGCATTTGGGCCCGGACTTCTTCGCCGATAATGGCTTGGAAATCGCGCACCATCGCTGGATAAGGATGTGGGCCAGCAACGGTTCCAATAATATAGAAAGTATCTTCAACGCTCGCAACCCAATCCCGCAAAGCATCATTCATGGCGTCTTTGAGGGTCGCTGTTCCAGAGGTCACAGCTTTGACTTCGGCCCCCAACATGCGCATCCGAAAAACATTCGGCTTTTGGCGTTCAATATCCGTCGCGCCCATATAAATTGTACAGGGAAGATTGAAAAGCGCACAGACCGTCGCGGTCGCAACCCCATGCTGCCCCGCCCCCGTTTCAGCGATAATACGCTTTTTTCCCATGCGTTGGGCTAAAAGAATTTGCCCCATGCAATTATTAATTTTATGCGCCCCCGTATGGTTGAGGTCTTCTCGTTTAAAATAGAGACGCGCACCGCCGAAGAGATCAGAAAGGCGCTCGGCTTTATAAAGAGGGTTGGGCCGGCCAACATAGTGGCGCAAATAATATCTTAGTTCGTCTTGGAACTTTTCATCACAGCGTGCGGCCTCATACGCTTTTTCAACATCCAGAATCAAAGGCATGAGCGTTTCAGCGACATAGCGCCCGCCATGAAGGCCAAAATGACCTTGGTCATCTGGCCCCGTGCGCAAACTGTTTGCCAGCATGTGTGAGTCGGGGAAAGACTCGGTTTGATGATTTTTGATAGGGCCTGTTGGCATGGTGTTCCTCGCAGGTAATTCCCTGTAAGCCTCTGATACTTCTTCTATAATAAGAAGGCTTGTGGTTTGTCTATTCTATAAAATGCAAAACCATCACCAGGAAAACGTTATGAATAAAGCACAGACAGGAGCCAGAGCAAAGGGCAAAGTGATAGGACCTTCACTTTGAACCGTTTTGCGGCAAAAACAAAAACTTACAGCATTTTCTCTCAGTCCAAAAAAAGCAAAAGGCTGTAGAGAACACATAATTTTCTTTTAGAAAAAAACAAAATTGTGCTGCATTTTTATGGGCGGAAACGCAATATCCTAAAGGTAGAATAATAAATAAAGATATTTGACTCTAGCCCAAAATAATAAAAGAAAAGAAGACCTTCGCCGGATTTAAAATGAGATTAAAAAAAGACCAAACAAAGAAAAAACAGATTTTTGCACCAAAAGAAAAATTTATAAAAAGATCAACGCATTTGCCTCAAAAGCAATATTCGACAATTTACCGAAAATTTACCGAATTTTCTTGCTATTCATACCATGACACCGATATGATCATTTTATTGCAACGCATAAAACATCTTAAAGCACCGGAAACACCTTAAAGTGTGGAAGGACCCTTAAAGTGTCGGAGGACATGCCTTCGAGGGAAACACTTTAAAGCATTAAGATAACTCTATGTCACAATACAGTTTTCAAACACAAACTTTTCAAAGACTGGAAGTGATAAAGGCAAATCTCTTACAATTTGCCCTTAAAATCACACCCAAAAAACGCTCAAAATATGGGGACGGGAATGCGTAATATTGAGGGACGTTGGATTAAAGAAAGTGATCTCGATAAAAAAACTTCTATGGCAGATTCTGAATCTTTGACATTGATGGAAGCCCAATTTCGCGAAGACCATCTAAAACATCATGCGCGTATGCAAGAATTCGTACGCACCTTGTCGAAAACCAATATGGGTTAAAATCCCAATAGAGGTTAAAAGCTTCGACATCTCAGAGGGTAAACAAACCGCTGGCGGTCAAAAGATGCGCCCACAGCAATTCTTTTTGCCGAAATATCTTTACCGCCCGCCACCGATATCAACCAAGGCCCCGGTCATATAGCTGGCTTTGTCAGACAGCAAAAAGACAATCATTTCCGCAATTTCTTCAGCCGTTCCAGCCCGTTGCAAAGGAATTGTTGGGGCCAAGCGCGAAACACGATCCAAAGCCCCAGCGGCCGCATGAATGTCCGTATCAATCAAGCCAGGCCGTACCGCATTGACGCGAATGCCGTCTTTTGCGACTTCTTTGGCCAGACCAATGGTCAAGCTATCAATGGCACCCTTTGAAGCCGCATAATGAATCCATTCATTCGGGCTGCCTAAGGACGCCGCCCGGGAAGAGACATTGACAATCGCCCCGCCATCGCCCCCGCGTTCGGTGGACATGCGTTTAATGGCCTCTTGGGCACATAAGAATGACCCAAGCACATTCACTTCCATGACATGCCAAAACGCCTCGGCTGGAAGGGCCTCAAGACGAGACAAGGGGCCTGTGACGCCAGCATTATTCACAAGACCAACAAGGGGGCCAAACTGTTCAGCCTCCTGGAAAAGTGTGCGCACATCTTCTTCCCGACTGATATCGCCTTGCAAAGCCGCCGCGCGTCCCCCTGTGATCTCAATATCACTGACAACAGCGTCTGCAACGGCTTCATTCTGGCGATAATTGATAAGAACAGTGTGGCGACCACGCCCTAAATGTCTAGCGGTCGCCGCACCAATACCACGGCTGCCCCCGGTGACGATGATAACACCCATGCTGTTTCTTCCTTATCCGTGCGCGCAAAGGCCAATCAAACAGAATGCATTTGCGCGATGGTTCCCGTAAACCGCCTTGGTTTTACCGCAACACATCATATTATGGGACGAAGCAACAGGATCTTTCTTTAGAAATATTTTGCAAGGCGTTTTTTGCTTATGAAGCACGCGGAAGATTCAGATGTCGTAAGAATTTCTCGACTTCTTCTGTCATCTCTGTGGATTGTAAGGCGACTTGCTCGCTGGAAGCCATCATTTTTACGGTCACATGACAATTGCGATGCGCCCCCGCGCGCACATCCCGAATCTTTTCAAGAACAGTGCGGGAGTGACATGCGGCGTCTTGGGTGCTGCGGGCAATTTCTTGGGTTGCCGCATTTTGTTCTTCAATGGCAGCGGCAACATTATGTGTTTTCTCACCGACACCCGCAATGATGGCGCAAATTGATTCAATCACTTTAAAAGACCTCTGCATAAT
>DDLW01000324.1 GCA_002340345.1 Alphaproteobacteria bacterium UBA2562
TATAAAAGAGAAAGGCTCTAGCCACGATGTTCTAAGATGGCATCATGGGCTGCTAAAGCCGCCGATGTCAGCAATTCCGAAACCGTTGCTCCCATGGGGGCCACCTGTGCTGGTTTTGAGAGACCGAGAAGCATGGGGCCTATGGTGACACCGCCGCCCAATTCACGGAGCATTTTCGCGGCAATATGGGCGCTATGGAGACCTGGCATGATCAGGACATTGGCTGCCCCTGATAAACGGCAAAAGGGATAGAGGCTCTGCATTAAATCATAATCCAGAGCAATATCAGCGGTCATTTCGCCGTCATATTCGAAATCGACCTGCCGCGCATCGAGAAGAGAGACGGTGTCCCGCATTCTTTGTGCTTTTTCCCGCATGGGGTTGCCGAAATTTGAGAAGGACAGGATGGCCACTCTTGGTTCATGCCCCAGCTGCCGGGCTTTGGCTGCGGCTTGGGTGGTGATATCGGCCAATTGGTCTGCGGTTGGCAGTTCATGGACTGTTGTGTCCGCTAAAAAGACGGTCCGACCGCGAATGCGCATGATGGACAATCCAAACATGCGATGGCGGGGTTTTGTTGGGATAACGCGTTGAATTTCTTCCAATGTCACACCAAAAGACCGCGTCAAGCCGGACACCATGCCATCTGCATCCCCCGCCAGAACCATGGAGGCTGCATAGCTATTGCGGTCCTGATTGACAAGACGTTGGCAATCCCGCATCAGAAAGCCGCGTCTTTGGAGACGGTTATACAGCAATTCTGTATAGGCTTGGTTTTTGCCATCAAGACGCGCATTGCGGATGGCCAATCCTGTGGTGTCAGGATCAATCCCGATGGAGCGCATGGTCTCATGGACACGGTCTTCGCGACCGATGAGAACAGGGGTGCCAAAACCTTCATTACGAAAAGCCAGAGCGGCACGGATTGCGCGTTCTTCTTCTCCTTCAGCAAAGACAATGGTTTGCGGATGCCGGCGCACGCGTTCGAAAATAGAGTGAAGATTTGCCGCTGTTGGATCAAGGCGGGCTTGGAGCTCTGCCTTATAAGCCTCCATATTGCTGAGGGGCTTTCCAGCAACTTTTGTGTCCATGGCCGCTTGGGCAACGGCGCTGGGAACTTCGACAATCAGACGCGGATCAAAGGGGGCGGGGATGATATAATCTGGCCCATAGCGGAGGCGGCGACCAGAATAGGCCCGGGCCACTTCATCGGGAACATCTTCGCGGGCTAATTTTGCAATGGCTTCGACCGCAGCGATTTTCATTTCCATATTGATGGTGCTGGCGCGGACATCCAAAGCGCCTCGGAAAATGTAAGGGAAGCCTAGGACATTATTGACTTGGTTTGGATAATCAGACCGACCGGTGGCGATAATCGCATCTTCGCGCGCCGCATGGGCTTCTTCGGGGGTGATTTCAGGGTCCGGATTGGCCATGGCAAAGATGATAGGTTTGGGGGCCATCGCCCGCACCATGTCTGCTGTGAGGGCCCCTTTCACAGAGACCCCAAAGAAAGCATCTGCGCCGTCTAAGGCTTCTGCTAAGGTGCGGGCAGGGGTCTCGGCCGCATGGGCGGATTTCCACTGATTCATCCCGGCTTCACGGCCTTTATAGATCGGGCCTTTGGTGTCGCACATGATGACATTGTCATGGGGCATGCCCATGGCTTTGACCAATTCTGCACAAGCGATACCAGCAGCCCCGGCGCCATTGACAACCATGCGTGTTTCTTTGATATCACGGCCTGTCATATGAAGAGCATTTAAAAGTCCGGCAACGGCAATGATGGCTGTTCCATGTTGATCATCATGGAACACAGGAATATCCATTAAGTCTTTTAATTTTTGCTCAATAATAAAACAGTCAGGGGCTTTAATATCTTCGAGATTGATGCCACCAAAACTTGGCCCGAGATAGCGGACACTGTCGATAAAAGCATCAACATCTTGTGTATCAACTTCTAAATCGATGCCATCGATATCTGCAAAGCGTTTAAAAAGAACAGCTTTCCCTTCCATAACCGGCTTTGAGGCCAAGGCACCAAGATTTCCAAGGCCGAGCACAGCTGTGCCATTGGAGATCACAGCAACCAAATTGCCTTTTGCGGTGTAATCATAAGCCGTTGCAGGGTTTTCGTTGATTTTCAAGCAGGGAACCGCAACACCTGGAGAATAAGCAAGGGACAGATCTCTTTGTGTTGTCAAAGGTTTCGTCGGTGAAATTTCAAGCTTACCGGGACGACCAGAAGAATGAAGTAAGAGCGCTTCTTCTTCTGTGACCTTCTTGGATCGCTCTGACATGGGGGCGTTTTCTCCTAGGGATTTTTATCTTGAGGGCGTTTTCTGGAAGCGCCTTGTTTTAACAGACGAAAGAGCCGTTTTACAGCCATGAAAACAGCGTAAAATAGCAATGATGACAGACTTCGTGTTTGACAGGAGACTCGAGATTAAGGGCGTCTGCCTTCACTTTTGCCGCCCCGGCCCACGAGACAAGCCTTTGTTTTTGCATTAAACTTTTCAGACGAAAGCCAAGCTGCGTCTGAATTTTTTGTCTGGTTCAAGGCATGAGGCAAGTCAAAAAGTCACGGGCTTTTTATGTTAGGGGGGAAAGGCCTTGGATTAAAGTTATTTTTGTCTGATCAGGATGAATTTGAGACCTTATTTTCCTTCTTTTGAGGGGGGGGGCAAAATTCTGGTCGTCGAAAAGGATATTTTGAGGGAGAATCTCAAAATTAAGTGGCAGGAGTACCGCCTGTTGGTAAAAATAAGAAAAGAAAACTCAATCAAACCGAGCTTGGTCAGAAGAAATATTTTTGTTTCACTTGTAATAAACCATTGATTCTGTATCTTTATCGCTATAGGACAACAAAAAAATAGTCTGTATTCTTCTTAATTTAGCAAATACGCTTACGCTACTCTAGACATCGCCCTTAAGCAGCGGCACAATAAGCCGTTATTGGGGGCATTATGTTAATAATTGGCGAAATCTCATTTCTTTCCGACGCCGATGTATCTGGTGGATATTCCATCGTTTGCGATTGCAATCACCAAATGGAAGTGTCCGGAAAGCAAGAATTTGTGACATGCCCAGCATGTGGCAATAAGGCGGAGCTTTTAGAGCTTGTCGCTGATTGGTGGCATGTGTCTGATTGGTCGCGATTAAAGCATAAAGTTGTCTCTGTCGATCATCTTCATCCTGAGCATCTTCGTGCGAGCGGCGGACGGCCCAGATGGCCCGTCAGCAAGAAACTGACAGGAAAGCTGCCTGAGACGTTGCCTTTGCCGGGGGTCCTTATTGCCGCTGGAAAAGAGGCTGTGCCAAAAGAAGAGGTTTCTGGCCCGCCCGCCTCTTGTCCAGATCATGGGGCCTTTGAAAAAGCAGAACGGCGCAGTCGCGCAGCGCAATATCTCAATGATCGGCAATTACAATTCAGCACCAAAAGCGCGGTGCCGTCTTTCTCGGACAAGGCCCAAGACGATCCGTCGGATGCTGAAATCTTTCAATTGCTGCTCACAAAAGGGCAAGAAAACTTCTACCCAAGTGGAAGCATTCTCTTGCGCGAAGGCACGGATGGTGATTACATGTTTGCCATTAAAGTCGGCATCGTTGAACTGACAGCCCGCGATCAATTGCTGGATGTTTTGGAACCTGGTAGTGTGTTTGGCGAAATGAGCTTGCTGGATGGCAAACCGAGAAGTGCAACGGCAAAAGCCGCGACGGACTGTACCGTTGTGACCATCAATCGCCAAGGATTTCTAGAACTTGCACAAGACCATTTGGATTTTCTAGTTTTTGTTTTACGGACCATGTCGTTAAGAGTGCGCCGCTTGAATGATATTGCAACAACGCTTATGACCGTTGGATCGCATCGGAATTATTAGGTCTTGGGCGCTTTCACATGGCCACCTCGATTCACCTCAGATTTTGCGTTGCGAAGCCTCGGAAGTTATTGAAAAGCTTGAGACTGAAAATCAAGAAAAGAGGTCATTAGAGGTTTCCACATGTTGAGCGACGTGACAATTATCTGTCCACGCTTCACAGAAAAGCTGTGTTGCCCAAAGCATGGCACTGCGATGTCCGGATTTTTCTTAAGATAAAGATATGCTTCTCACATTGACAACAACCTATGTCCCAGCCACAGATATTGGGTTTTTACTGCATAAGAACCCAGGGGCGCTCCACAGTAAGACCTTGCCCTTTGGTGTCGCGCATGTGTTCTACCCGGAAGCGACAGAGGAAAAATGCACAGCGGCTTTGTTGCTGGATATTGATCCTGTCGGTTTGGTGCGCAAAGACAAGGGGGCGGCCTTTCCCTTAGAGCACTATGTCAATGACCGCCCTTATGTTGCGTCTTCTTTTCTCAGTGTTGCGATAAATCGCGTTTTTGGCACGCTTTTGTCTGGCAAAAGTAAGCAAAGACAAGATTTGGTCGATAAAGCCTTGCCCTTAGAGGCGGTGATTTATGCGCTGCCTTGTCAGGCGGGGGAAGCGCTCTTACAAGATCTATTTGTCCCTTTGGGCTATGACATAACATTATGTCGCTCTGCGTTAGACGCGGCTTTTCCGGAATGGGGGCAGAGCCCCTATTACACGGTGACTTTGCGGAAAAACTGTCCTTTACGGGAACTTCTCATCCATCTTTATGTGCTGATGCCTGTCTTGGATAACAAAAAACATTATTTTATCGGCGATGCTGAAGTGGAAAAGCTTTTGCATTATGGCGAAGGCTGGCTGAAGGATCATCCCAAGAAAGAGGCCATAGCCTATCGCTCTTTCCGGAATTTACGATCTTTTTCGCGCATGGCCCTGGATCGTTTACAGGAAGAAGAGCCCTTAGAAGACCAAGCGCAACAAGAAGAGGCCGAACATCACGCCAATGCCCAGGAAGAAGCCCTGGAACAAACATTGCCGCAAACGCTTTTGGCACCGCCCCCCCCCAGCCTCAATGCGCAAAGATACCAGTCTGTCCTGGCGGTTTTGAAAGACCATCAGAGCCGTACAGTGCTGGATCTCGGCTGTGGCGAGGGCAAGCTCTTGCGTCTTTTGCAAAAGGAAAAACAGTTTGCGAAAATTGCTGGCTGTGATGTTGCGATGGGATCTTTGGCAATCGCTCAGGATCGCTTAAAGCCTGAGCAGCAAAGCCGTGGGCAACCAGAGATCCTCCTCTTTCAATCCTCGCTAACTTACCGTGACGCGCGTTTTGCGGGCTATGATGCGATCTCCTTGATTGAAGTGATTGAGCATGTCGATGAGGCGCGCTTGGGCGCCTTGGAGCGCGTGGTGTTCGAGCATGCAAAACCGCCCCTTGTGATCGTGACAACGCCCAATAAAGACTATAACAGCGTCTTTGAAACGCTCCCGGCAGTACAGTTCCGCCATGCGGACCATCGTTTTGAGTGGACACGCGCTGACTTTCAAAACTGGGCACATCCTATTGCCGCCGAGAGGGGCTATGAGGTTACCTTCCACCCCATTGGCACCGAACATGAGACCCATGGTGGGGCATCACAAATGGCTGTTTTTGTCAAAACGGACTGTGAAAACACCGATATAAAGACTGGGGAAGATGGAAAAAATTATTAAAATTCCAGAATTGTCTCTGGTGGTGTTGGTGGGGGCCTCGGGCTCAGGAAAATCATCTTTTGCACGCAAACATTTTAAAGAGACAGAAATCCTGTCTTCAGACTATTGCCGGGGCTTGGTGTCTGATGACGAGACGAATCAAGCTTGTACAAAAGACGCTTTTGATGTTTTGAACTATATCGCCGCAACCAGGCTACGCTTAGGCAAGCTGACGGTCATTGATGCGACAAGTGTCAAGCCGGAAGATCGGCAACGCTTGGTGAAGCTTGCCCGGGACCATTATGTCTTGCCCGTGGCCATTGTCTTGGATGTGCCTTGGCAGCTCTGCCATGAGCGCAATTCACAGCGCTCCGATCGGCAATTCGGTCCGCATGTGGTCATGAATCACAGCAAAGCCCTGCGCAAAGGCCTTGGCAGCTTGCGGAAATCCGAAGGCTTTACCAATGTCCATATTCTCAGAACGATGGATGAGATTGAAGCGGTTAAGATTGAACGCCAAATATTATGGAACAACAAAAAACACGAACAAGGGCCGTTTGATATCCTTGGCGATGTGCATGGCTGTTTTGAAGAGACCCAGACTTTGCTCAAAAAATTGGGCTATGAGATTACAAAAACAGAGGATCGTTACGCTGTCCGCCATCCGCAAGGGCGTAAGCTTATTTTTGTGGGCGATCTTGTTGATCGCGGACCGAAAACACCAGAGGTCATTCGCTTTGTCAAGCAAGCGATCGAAGATGGGCAGGCTTTTTCTGTGCTGGGCAACCATGATGACAAGCTCAAGCGGGCTTTGATGGGACGAAAGGTCAAGATTGCCCATGGCCTACAAGAAAGCCTGGATCAACTCGACCAATCCGGTGAGGCCTTTAAAGAAGAGGCAAAAGACTTTCTCGGCACGCTGATCAGCCACTATGTCTTTGACCATGGCAAGCTCGCTGTTGCCCATGCGGGTTTGAAGGAAAAATATATCGGTCGCGGGGCGCCGCGCATCAAGCAGTTCTGTATGTATGGCGAGACAACTGGCGAAAGTGATGAATTTGGCTTGCCCGTGCGCTATCCCTGGGCGGAAGACTATCGCGGCGAGACCATGATCGTTTATGGCCATACCCCTGTTTCTGAAGCTGAATGGGTAAATAACACCATCAATATTGATACGGGCTGTGTGTTTGGCGGCAAGCTGACCGCCTTGCGCTATCCCGAAAAAGAGCTGGTCTCGGTGCCAGCGCAAAAGGCTTATGCGGATTCCATCAAACCGCTCGAAACACCAAAGACCCAGCGTTCGGCCTATGATCTGTTGGATATCGCTGACGTTATTGGCAAACGCATCATCAATACACATTTGCGTAAAAACATCACCATCCGAGAAGAAAATGCCGCCGCCGCCTTAGAGGTGATGAGCCGCTTTGCGATTGATCCACGCTGGCTGATTTATGTGCCGCCAACCATGTCGCCGACCGAGACAACCGAGAAAGAGGGTTTTTTAGAACATCCCGAGGAAGCTTTTCACTATTTTAGACAAGAGGGTGTCAAAACGGTCATTTGCGAAGAAAAGCATATGGGATCGCGGGTGCTGATCATTGTCTGTAAAGGGGCCGAGGCAGCAAAAAAGCGCTTCCATGTGACCGATGGCCGGTCAGGCGTGTGCTATACCCGGACCGGACGTCCCTTTTTCACAGATGCCCTCTTAGAACAGGGTTTCATTGCCCGCTTGCAGCAGGCCATCGAAAAGGCGGCCCTATGGGAAAAATTAGAAAGTGATTGGCTTTTGTTGGATTGCGAGCTGATGCCATGGTCGGCTAAGGCGCAAAGTCTTTTGCAACAACAATATGCGCCGGTGGCGACAGCGGCAGAGATCTCTTTAGCTGCGGCTTCGACCTTGTTAGCCCAGGCCGCAAAACAGGTACCAGAAACCGCAGCGTTACAAGAGGACTTCAAACATCGCCAAGATCTCGCCCAGCGTTATCGCAAGGCCTATCAGCATTATTGCTGGCCCGTTGAGGCCCTTGACGATTACGCTTTAGCGCCATTCCATATTTTGGCCCATGAAAACAGCCTCAATATGGAAAAAAGCCATCTTTGGCATATGGAGATCCTTGACCAGCTCTGTGAACAGGACACGGCCTTTCTGCGGAAAACGACGTCCAAGATCGTTACGCTCGCGGATGAGGCCGCTTGTGCGGAGGCTGTGCATTGGTGGGCGCACAGCACAGCAGAAGGGGGCGAAGGGATGGTCGTGAAGCCCTTGGATTTTACGGTCTTTGGCAAAAAAGGGCTCGTCCAACCGGGGGTGAAATGCCGTGGTTTGGAGTATTTACGCATTATCTATGGCCCTGATTACACAAGAGCAAAAAATCTTGATCGCTTAAGAAAAAGGGGCCTTGGGAAAAAGCGGTCTTTGGCGGTGCGTGAATATGCGCTTGGCTATGAGGCTCTTAAGCATTTCGTTGCCAGGGCGCCTTTGCATAAAATCCATGAATGTGTCTTTGCGATTTTGGCCCTTGAAAGCGAAGCTGTCGATCCGCGACTATAAAGCAAATTCCTTTCCTAGAGCAAAGCTGGTTAAAGTGGCAGCCCCTTTCACCATGCGTTTTGCGGCAAAAACAAGATCATAGAGCCTTTCCATTGATTCAATATAAAAAAGAAAGGCTCTAGTTTTTGGCGATAAAAACCACAGTGACATTGACCGAGAGACCGGCCTGATCCGGATTTGGTTGGTGAC
>DDLW01000353.1 GCA_002340345.1 Alphaproteobacteria bacterium UBA2562
GACTCTATGGCTGCAAGCGGGCTCTTACGGCTTGGGAGCCTCTATCACTATCATTACAAGATCGCCTTGAAGGAAACGACGGATCTAACGCAATTTCGCCAAGAACTTATAAAAGAGTTTCCTGATGCCGGCTGGCGCATTCATGATACACGCAATGCATCCCCTGGCATTAAAAACTTTGTCGATCGGATTACGCTTTTCCTGACTTTAGTAGGACTTACATCACTTTTGGTGGGCGGCGTCGGTGTCAGCCATGCTGTGCACACCTATTTACAAAGCAAGACAAATATCATTGCGACACTCAAATGTGTTGGGGCCGCTTCGGGTTTGATCCAAAAAATATATGGGCTGCAAATCGCAGTTCTTGCCTCTATAGCCATTGCTATAGGCTTGATTATAGGGGTGTTTACACCTTTGCTGGGTGTAACTCTTTTTGGAGATATTTTGCCAGTCACCTTGAAACCTGAATTGCATATTCAGCCCCTGGTCATTGCCAGCCTTTTTGGAGCCCTGACGGCCTTCACATTTTCACTTTGGCCGCTTTTGCGTGCCAGGGAAGTGGCCCCGGCGGCTCTTTTCCGAGATTTCATCCAACCAACAAAGCTTTATGCGCCTTGGCAGATTGGGCGACGGCAAGGCAAAAGCAGCTCTGGCCGTGAAACTTCAAAAGCAGCACACAATCAAAACGATTCCGGAATGACGGATGCAACGGGGGGGGATTATACCCAAGCAAATGACTCTGTCTTTAGGGGGCCGCGCTGGCGATGGGGCGATGCCTTACTGTTGAGCCTTGGGGTCATGGGGCTTATGGCTCTCGCCATTGGAAGTGCAACAAACCCTGTTCTTGCAATTGGATTCATCTTAAGTGCTCTTTTTGCGATGGTTATTTTCCATGGCACAGCTCGTTTTATGATGCTCTGCGCACGCCAATTGTCTAACAAACCAAAGCTTTTAAAAGGGCGTCCCGAAGGGCGTTTTGCCCTGGCCTCTCTCCATCGGCCCGGGGCTGTGACCGCCGGTGTCGTGATGTCCTTGGGATTAGGCTTGACGGTCCTGGTGGCCATTGCGTCCATCCAAGGCAATTTGACCCAACAAGTGTCGGAAAGCTTGCCAGGGCAAGCGCCAACATTTTACCTGATTAATCTTCAACCCGATCAAGTGCCAGAGCTGGAAACCCTGGTCGCAGACATGGAAGAAGTTGGAGATTTGCTGACCACACCGATGATCCGGGGCCGGATTACCAAAATTAAAGGTATTCCTGCTGAGAAAGCACAGATCGATCCTGATGTTGCCTGGGCGTTAAGGGGAGATCGCGGGATGACCTATGCGTCTACCCCCCCTGTTGGCACTTCCTTGGCCCAAGGCATATGGTGGCAGGCGGATTACCAAGGACCGCCAAAGATTTCTTTGGATGACAATTTGGCAAAAGGCTTTGGTTTAGAGCTCGGGGATGAATTGACCCTCAATATCTTAGGGCGGAATGTTGAGGTTCAGCTTGCCAATAGCCGAACCATTGATTGGACCAGCCTTTCCATGAATTTCAGCGTTATCTTTGCCCCAGGCTTTTTGGAAAAGGCGCCCCATAGCTTTATCGCAACGGTCAAAGCGACAAGCTTGGAAGCCGAAGATCAGCTGTTTAAGAGCATTACAGATCGCTTCCCAAATGTCTCGGTGATTCCGGTGCGCCAAGCCTTAGAGTCTGTACAAGATGTCATGGAGCATATTGCCCTTGCGGTTCGCGTGACCGCAGCGGTGACACTTTTAGCGGGGATTTTGGTGCTTGCTGGGGCGATTGCCGCTGGCCATCAACGCCGTGTGCGGGATGCGGTGCTCTTAAAAGTCCTAGGCGCAACAAGATGGCGGGTTTTGGGGATTTTTCTGCTGGAATATGGCTTATTGGCCCTGATCACCGCAGCCATTGCCACAGGGATGGGCAGTCTTGCAAGTTGGGTCATTGTTACAGAGGTGATGTCGCTGTCTTGGGGGCTTGTCCTGGAAAGCATTCTCTCGACGATTGTGCTTTGCGTGGTCATCACCCTTGTGGCCGGCTTGCTGGGAACATGGCGGGCTTTAGGGCAAAAAGCAGCACCGCTTCTCAGAAATGAATAATTTTGCGTGAAGGTTTCTAAAGACCTTGAAAGGCTCTCTTTTTCGCTTGTGCGAAACCGCAAGCAAAAGGCTGTAAACGCGTTTTTCGAGAAAAAGTTTCTTAAAAAAGCTTTTAAAAACAGGGATGCGCCTTTGGCCCATCCCTGTTTTTGAAATGTGATTATGAACTTTCGATTTTGCCCATGGCCGTCTGCAGATAATTTTGCAGACCCATTTTCTCGACAAGGCCGATTTGAGTTTCGAGATAATCGATATGCTCTTCTGTATCTTCTAAAAGCTCTTCGAGATGTTCGCGGGAGATATAATCTTTCACGTCTTCGCAATGCTTAATCGCGTCGACGAGGTCGGCGCGGGCAGAGACTTCGAGTTTGAGATCATTCTCTAAAATCTCTTGCACATTTTCGCCGATCATCAAGCGACCGAGATCTTGAAGGTTGGGTAAGCCTTCTAAGAACAAGATGCGTTCGATCATCTTGTCTGCATGTTGCATTTCCTCGATGGATTCTTTGTATTCATGATCGGCGAGGTCTTTAAAGCCCCAATCCTTCATAATACGCGCATGGAGGAAATATTGGTTAATAGCGGTCAGTTCATTTTTTAAAATACCGTTAAGCTTCTCAATAACGCTTTTATCGCCTTGCATAAGAGATCCTTTGCCGCTGGTAGTGAAACCTGCGGATAAGATAATGCGTAATAGGCGGAAAGCGATAGGAAAATTTGAGTTTTCTTTTAAAAACCCATTATTTTTCTCTATTTTTCGCGTCGTCGTGAGGGGGATGTATGCGCAAAAGAGCATTCATGGCATATTCCCAGTCAACACCTTTGAAACCAATTTTTTTGATTCGATGATTAGGACGGGTCGAAGATTGCATAATTGAGACTCCCTATTATTTGAGCATCGTATTCAAAGGATCACGTTTGGCCGCATATTGCAGACGGTAAAAGAGATTTTGAGCCGCTTTGTAGCTGACCCCAAGCTCATTTTGGATATTGACGATGGAGACCCCTTCGGGGTTTTCGCAAACGAATTGCAGAACATGAATCCAATGGCGCAGGCCCAGCTTTGATCCTTCTAAGATTGTGCCTTTGGTCACGCTAAATTGCTTGCGACAACGCACACATTTAAAACGCCGCCGCCGCCACCGTGTTGACCGTAAAGCATAGGCTTGCCCATGGGCGCAATGGGGACAACACACACCTTTCGGCCAACGCATTGAGATTAAAAAATCTTCGGCATCCTCTTCGCTTTTCAAAAGGATGTGAGGTGGATGATCATGTGGTAAAAGCGAATGGGTGTGCATAGATAATTTTTCCAAAGGACGACCAGAAGGTTGTTGAGGAAACTGCGGATTTTGAAGAGTCATCTGCCAAATCCTTATTCTGCGGCGATTGGGGTTGGCATTCTCTCTTCCCCGGCGGATGAGGAGACGGCGGATTGGATAGCCTGCACGCATTTTCCGCAACGTGGTTTCACTTGATAATGGTGGAAAACGCGTGCAGCAGAGCAAGCACCTTGAGAGTGTGCCTTAGCGACAGATTTTTCATTGAGGCCATGACAGATACAAAGATACATCGCCCTTAATCCCTCTCTATTTTTGCAAGTGCTTCTCATTCTATATATGATCTCAGAGATCTCGGCTTAAGAGGACCCAAAACCCTTTCAGGGAAAAGCCCTCTTGTGATATTCCATGATCTCCAACATTTTTCTCTGAGGTTAGGTCCGTTTCTAGCAACGAGATCTCCAGCATGATCTTGCCGCTGTGGCCCTATAAGCTTTGTTTTATGCTGATACTGTTTTAATAAGATTGAGAATGAATTGCAACAAAAATATGAAAACAGTTTTCCTTGCACAGATTATAGAGATCTGATAGAAAGCTTCTTCCGTTTTTCAGGGGAGGCTTTAAAGACCTTGTAATTTTAGGCCGCGCTCATTTCTCTAAGGGTGGTTTCCTGATAAGACGTCCTATATTTTTGAAAAGTAAAAGAAAAGGCACAGGCTATTTTGCCCTAGATCTTTGATTTTTCAAACAAAGCCGCAGTAGCTCAGTTGGTAGAGCACGTCATTCGTAATGATGGGGTCGGGGGTTCAAGTCCCTTCTGCGGCACCAGTTTTTTCAATAAGTTATAGTATTTTTCCGAAATTTGTTCTCACCTATTTTCGGAAATTTGTTCTCACTTTTGGCCTTTTGCCCTCCCTTTTTTCTCCCAATTCTCAAGATGCCGAATCGCGTTTTTCGCCATTTGTGTTTGGCGCGGGACATAGGTATCAATGATGCTTTGGGTTGAATCGATGTCATGGCCGGAAACGGCTGAGATTTCGATAACGGTGGCACCCTCTTCAGCCATGCGCGTCATTGCCGTGCGGCGTAGGTCGCGAAAATGCAAATCTTCACACTCTGCGGCGACAGAAATGCTGTGCCAGCGATGTTTGAAGTTATCGGCCTTAAAAGGGTGACCATTCCGGTTGGTAAGGATTGTCACGGCCACTCTCTCAGTGGCGTGCAAGGCGTCATAAAGGCGCGGGCAGCAAGGAACGCAGACAGGTTTTGCTGTCTTGCTTTGCCGGAGCCGAATTTCACCATCCTGAAACTGCGCCCACGTCATTTTCAGAATGTCGCTTTGCCTTTGGGCGGTGTAGAGCGCCAATAAAAAGGCTAAGCCAATCATGGGATCTTTTTGAGCGGCGAGGGTCAGGAAACGCTCTTGCTCCTCTCGGCTCCAGATCTTTTGCCTGGGTTTAACAGGCAGTTGGTGAAAGCGGTCTGCGGGATTCTCTGTAATCCACCCTCGGACCAAGGCCCAACCAAGAGCAATACGCAAGACAGCCAAGAGCTTGTTGGTTGCTTGTGGTTTATCACGGCCTTCATCACGCAAAAGATGAATATCATTGCGTGTCAATGTTCTGAAATCCAGATCATGGAAATCAGCTTCGAACTGTTTTAGATAGCGACGATAACTGTCTTTGCTGTTTGGCCGGAGGGCTGCAAACTCAGGAGAAGACAAATAACGATTGACCAGCCATGAAACGCTATAGGGTGCGGCTTCTAAATCAGAGATGGTATCTTCTGCGCGGGCGTTATAAATGGCCAGAGTTTGCGTGAATTCTGGTTTTGAAGGATCTCCGGGCAAGGTTGCTCCGTGATCTGGAGCTCCCTTACGGCGATAGATGAAATACACCTTTTCCCAAACAGTGCCGTCTTTACGGGTGTAACGTCGTACTTTGCGATTGACGTAAGGGATGGTGTGTTTCATGGCTTGCCCCTGTTCGCCCGGATCCGGGCCTGAAAGGGGCTTTCAGTAGAGTG
>DDLW01000117.1 GCA_002340345.1 Alphaproteobacteria bacterium UBA2562
GAATATGCGAATCGTCTTGGGATGGGGCGGGTGGAGAAAAAATCACAAGTGCTCCCTGTTCTGGCCAGTGATCGCTGACAGTATGACGTGTGGCAATGACAGAGGCATGCGGGGGCAGAAGAGGAAGTTGGTTGTCTTGAGAAATTGTAAAATAAAAATTTCCATTCCAACCATTTGATTTTGCAAGATTCTGGAGAATAAGCGTGAAACCTAAACCGCCGAGAATCCAAAAGCTATATACGAGATATCGCAACCATCGTCTTTTTAGGGGATACACCCCTCTTTTGGCGAGGTGATAGGCATGAAGAGCGCATAGGGTCATTGGGATAAAAGCAAGGCTAAACATTAAAAGAACAGTATTTAAAGAATAAGCAAAAGGTATGAGAAATACCAAAAAAGCAAGGCTTGTATTTGCAATCAGCCAATACAAAGCTAATCTTCTATGACCTGTATAAAAAATACCGAAGCTTCCTAAGAAAAATCCAAATATAGAAGCTAAAATACGAGAACGACCGTAGATATGATTCTGAACGGGGGCATCTGTATTGTTGCGATTTTTAAGCAAAATATTTATCCTTAATAGAATTTTAAGAGTTTGTTGATTAATGTTATTTTTAAGGAGATAAGTTGAAAAAATTCTAACAAAGAAATATTAAAAAGGATCGTCCGAATGGATTTAATTGAACGAGAGCAGCTAAAAATAGATGTCATACATGTGAAACAAAGATTGAGAATCTGTTTTTTTGGAAGTGAATAAAACAAAAGACTTCGTTATGAGAAAGCAAAATTGGTGAAAAAAAATTCCCTTAGCGACTCTACAAATGAAGGCTGAGGTGAGGGATGGGGTGATAGAGAGAAGTTTTTGGCGAAAAAAATGGATCGCGTCTTTATTATAGTTAATAAAAACACGGTGATTTCTGGAATTTTATGATGAGATTCAGCTTTTTTTGCATGAAGCTCTTTACAAAGTCGTCATCTTGTGATGGTTGGGATTTAGCCAGGATGGGGGCCTGGTTCAGTGGCGTAGGGGTTTTGAGCGATGATTACAGTTAATGGATATGCATCTGGACTTTATTCTTTAATGACGGGGCAGACAAAGAGTGCCACCGAAATGGTAGAGTCTGCCATAAATATCGAAAGTAATCGCGCTATTCGTATGCCTGCTGATGGCACTGGTGCTTATGCCATTGGAAGCCGCTTAAAATATGAAGCCGAGGCTTTAACCGCCGCCTCGCAAAATGGTAAAGATGTGATCGATCTTCTGTCTCAGGTTGATCAAATCTATTCAGAAATTGATACCAGACTTTCTGAGATGAACGAGCTGGCAGATCTTGCACGCAGCGCTTTCACATCGGATCATGAACGCGCGATGCTGCATGTTGCGTATCAACAACTGATGGAAGAAGCGCGCGATTTCGTAAGGCGTAATGATTTCGGCGGGCAGTATTTCATAGGTCTGGATCGCGAAAGTCTCATCCCTCCGATATTTGGCGGTGGTGGTGGCAGTGCGATTTCAGATCTCTTGCCACCTTTTACAGATATGGCGCTTCAGGTCAACTTGCCCTCTTTGATGAAAGTGAGCGGCGCGGACAGCGGGGCTGTTGGGAATGGGATTTCCTTTGAACAAGCCATGTCGAGCAATGGCCGATTTATTGCCTTTGCGTCTAATGCGGAAAATTTAACCGCAGGGGATGGCGATGGTTTCACGGATATTTACTTGAAAGACATGACCACAGGCGCGATTGAACGTGTCAGTTTAGCTGGGGCCGGGGTCGAATTTGCACGGGATGCACGGGCAACAGCGGTTTCTGATGATGGGCGTTATATCGCATTCAATACCGCTGCCAGACTCCTTCCAGCGCTTGATGGCAATTTCTTATGGGACCAATATATTTACGACAGAACAACGGGGACCGTGTCAATTAGCAGCCTTGGCAATGGTAATGTCAGTGGAGATAACACCCTACGTTTTAATGAAGGGGATATTTCCGATGATGCGCGCTATTCTGCTTTTGTCTCCAGGTCATCGAATTTGGTGCCAGGGGATACAAACAATGCGAGGGATATTTTTGTTCGTGACAATCTCACAGGCACTGTCACACGGGCCAGCGTGACCTCGACAGGTGGGCAAATTGCGACAGCCTCAGAGGATGTTGATCTTGCCGGTAATGGTGGCCATGTTGTTTTCATGAACAGATCAAATGGCGTTGTCCCAGGGGATGTGGGGAACCGTCGGGACATCTTTTTGTATGATTTAGGGGCCGCGACAACAGAAAAGATCAGTGTGTCCACAGCAGGGGTCCATGGTGATCGCCATAGCACCGATGGCAGCGTTTCCGATGATGGGCGCTTTGTTGTGTTCACCTCTGCGGCGCGTAATCTTGTTGCCGGAGACACCAATGCCCGGAACGATATTTTTGTCAGAGATCGCTTTTTAGGAACGACCGAACGGGTGAGTGTCTCTTCTGCTGGGGTGGAAGGGAACGGGCATTCTGGCTTTGCCGATATTTCAAATGATGGCCGTTATATCGTTTTTGAATCAGATGCGGATAATTTGGTTGCCGGGGATACCAATGGTTTAAGAGATGTGTTCTTACATGACCGCACAACAGGCGTCACAACAAGGATCAATGTGCCAGGAAATGATGATGCCGGGATAGAAGATACTGCGGCGGCTTTTACACCGCAAATTTCTGATGATGGCCGCTATATCACCTTTGTTAGCGGCTCACAGATCTTGACACCCGGTGAGACAGGTACAAATGCGGATGTGTTTATCTATGATACGACAGGCACATTTGGGGCTGGCGGCGATGGCGAGAACTTTGAACTCTCCTTGACATACACCAATGGCAGTGGGGCTGCTGTCACCGGGATGAGCTTTTCGAATGCCGCGACCAGTGCTGGCTTCACAATAAACTACAACACAGCATCGGCTTTGCCAAATGCGGGTGCTGGGGCGACGGTGTTGGCAAATGGCACAGAAGACATTGATGTCACCGTGCCTGTGGGCGGCAGTGGGACGGCTTTTAATGTAACGCTTGACCTTGATTATGGTGGCAATACCTACAACCTGGTTTTTGGGTCAGCAACGGCAGGGTCTTTAACGGATGGACAGCGCTTAGATCTTGTGTCTGTGAATGGCACGGCGGTTGGGGCTGGCGGTGGTGGCACTGGCTTTACCCATGTCTTTTCGGCCTATAGCTCTTTTGAACTCCAAACGGGCTCTGGTCTGAATTATAATGAAGATAAAAAGACCATCCAGATTGGCAGTGCAGCTTTAGAGGATTTGCTCCCCGGTTTAACGGCGACAGGGTTGCAGACAATAGCGGATGCGGATCTTTCCTTTGAAGCAACAGACTTTGCTTTGAATCAGCTGCGCACCAACCATGGGGCGGTGAGGGGCCAATTGGTGGCCTTGACCGACGGTGCAAGTTCTGCGACGCAAAGCCAAGCCAATGCAGCCCTTGTCGAAGAAGTCGCAATCTCTTCACCCAATCTCTATATTGAAACAGAGAATGTGATGTCGCGCTTGCAGCATGCAAATATGATTGGGGATATTTTAGAAGAATATGTCGAAGGTGGGCTGAAAGCCTTTGAGGAATTGAGGGATATTAAAGTCCCACCATTGACAGAAACGGTGATTCCCGATCACTACCCACCAGACTTGAATAAGCTCGAAGAAAAAGAGGCGAGAGACCCATCATCCCTCAATCAAGAGCGAGGCCTCATTTCAGAAAATGATGATAAAGGAAGTGGATTAGGCAGTAATCTAAATGATTTAAATAGCCTCATTGACTAAAGCAAAGCGCGATCAGGTGGGGTCGCCTGATCGCCCGCGTCTTGCGGCAAAATAACAGTCTAGAGTCATTGCGTGACTTGGGTTTGGTCGCGGATGACTCTAAAATATCTCAGCCTAAACAAAGCGATTTCCAAAGGGCACGTCCTTTGGCCGCCGGAGGCAAATAAAAGGCCAGAAAGATAGAGCATTTCGCTTTTAATTTGAAGCAGGTGAAATGCTCTCTGTCTTTGTTTTTACTGCAAAACGCATGGTCAAAGGGGCTCCCACTTTACGAGCTTTGCGATAGGATTAATCTTTCTGGCCTTTCTTATGACTGACTTATTCATAGGTTCGTTGGTCGTCAATGACTTTGCCATCATTGGCCAAACTCTGAGGGGCGGCGAGAACAACATCGCCTTTCATTTTACAAACGGCCTTTAAACTTTCTTCTAAAGCCGCTTTTAAGCTGTCTGAAGGGCTGTCGGTTTCACAATGCAAGGTCATGACATCTTGTTGAGCATCACGTTCGACAATCAGGCGGAGCTTTTGGACGGGGGCATGGCGGCTTAGGATGTCTGTCATTTGTGTTGGCGTGACAAACATGCCTTTGACTTTGGTTGTTTGGTCGGCGCGGCCCATCCAGCCTTTTAAGCGCATATTGGTCCGCCCACAGGGGCTTTGCCCGGTCAGAACAGCGGATAAATCGCCGGTTGCAAAACGGATCAAAGGATAATCGGGATTCAAAGTTGTCACGACAACTTCACCGACCTCGCCTTCTGGAACGGGATCGCCACTGCCCGGACGGACAATCTCAACAATCACATTTTCTGAACAAATAAGCCCTGACTCTGCGGAGGATTCATAGGCAATAACGCCGAGATCTGCAGTTGCGTAGGCTTGCACAACAGCGATACCACGATCAGAAAATTCTTGCCGTAAAGAGGGGGGCAGGGCTGCGCCAGAGACAACAGCTTTGGTCAGGGAAGACATATCCCGTCCCATCTCTTGCCCTTTATCGAGAAGAACTTTCAAGAAATCAGGAACACCAGCATAGCCCGCAGGCTTCAGGTGATCAATGGCTTCGATTTGTTGCTCTGTATTGCCAACACCCGCGGGGAAGACAGCACAGCCACAGGCTCTTGCGCCTGAATGCATGATCCAGCCGCCTGGTGTGAGATGATAGGCAAAGCTGTTATGGACGATCTCGCCTGGGCGGAATCCTGCGGCATAAAAAGCCCTTCCAGCTTGCCAATAATCAGGGCGGTCCGCTTCAGGCTCAAAAATCGGTCCTGGAGAGGTGAAAATCTGAGCCATGCTGCCAGCGTCTTTGGGGGTGAGTCCCCCAAAGGGTGGGGTTGATTTTTGTCGATCGACAAGCTCGGATTTCCGGGTCACAGGTAAAGAGGCTAAGCTGGCTCTATCGTTAACGCTTGTTGGCTCAACCCCAGCAAGCCGTTCTTTCCAAGCTGGAACTTTTTGTTGTGTATTCGCAAGATGTTCCGAGAAAGCTTGGAAAAAAGCGGTTTCTCTTTGATCCTGTGATTGTGTCTCGAGCGCGTCAAAATAAGGAGAGACGGCGGAAGCAGACATAGAAAATCCTCTTCAATTTTTATGCTTGAGGTCAGACAGCGTGTTTTAGAGCCAACGCTTCCGGCGCTTATAATGTTTGACATCTTTAAAGCTTTTGCGATCGCCGCCGGCAACGCCGAGATAGAATTCTTTCACATCCTCATTCTCACGCAAAGAGGCGGCATCGCCATCGAGCACCACCCGGCCATTCTCAAGAATATAACCATAGGTAGCATAACGCAAGGCAACATTCGTATTTTGCTCAGCAAGAAGGAAGGTAACACCTTCTTTCTGATTTAGATCACGGACGGTCTCAAAAATCTGTTCAACAAGCTGTGGCGCCAAGCCCATAGAGGGCTCATCCAGCAAAATCACATTGGGTTTTGACATCAAAGCCCGACCGATCGCACACATTTGCTGCTCACCACCAGAGGTGTATCCCGCTTGGCTACGGCGTCTTTCTTTCAAACGCGGAAAATACTCATACACCATTTCCAGATCACGACGCATGTCGGTATTGGAAACTTTGCGTGTATAAGCCCCGGTTAAAAGATTTTCTTCGATGGTTAAATGTTCAAAACAGTGGCGGCCTTCCATAACTTGGATGCAGCCTCGTTTGACAAGATCATTTGGCGATAGAGCTTGGACTTCTTCACCCTCCAGCTCAATGGTGCCTTTTGTGACGTCCCCGCGTTCCGCCCCAAGAAGGTTTGAGATGGCTTTCAGGGTTGTCGTTTTTCCAGCGCCATTGGCCCCCAAAAGAGCGACAATCCCGCCCTGGGGCACTTCTAAAGAAACGCCTTTTAAGACCAAAATGACGTGATCATAGATGACTTCAATATTATTGACAGCTAAGGTCACAGGTGTTGCGGCATGTGTTGCGGTTTCATCTTTGGTGGCAAGTTGTGTATTCACAAGGCTCTCCCATCTTTATGCGCGATGAAAAAAGGCACAGCACAAAAGGTTATGCTGTGCCTTTTCAAAGGTTCACAAAGAAAATGCTGGATTATTCAACTTTTGAACAATCACGTGGGGTAATTCCCTTTTCTTTGGCATATTGCATGGCAGACGCTTCGTAAAGCGGACGAACCATCTCTGCATCAGCGGTGATCCAGTCAGAGGCAACTTTCCATTTTTTCTCTTTTGCGTCCCATTGCTGGATGAGCAATTTGCCATTGCCTTCATGATTATCACAGGTGATTTGGAGAGGCTGGATTAAGCCTGTGAGGCCAAGCTTATCAATTTGTTCTTGTTTGAGATTAAGATTCTCAAAGCCCCATTGAATTTGCTCACCGGTCAAAGGCTTATTGCCATATTTGTCCATGGCGGTCCGAATGGCTTCGACGACATAGGCAACATGGACAAGACCACGGTTATAGAGGACCCACCCCACTTGGCTTTCGTCGCCGGTGCCTTTGCCTTTGGAATAAAGATGCTCTCTTAAATCTTTAAAGACAGGCGCATCGTCACCAGGAGCGTGGAAGGCACCCGCTTTATAGTTATGGGCGGCTTCGCCTGCGGGCAGCACGTCTTGTTCTGCACCAGACCACCAAACACCGACGAATTTATCCATGGGGAAGCGGACAGCCGCTGCTTCTTTGATGGCGGTTGCGTTCATCACGCCCCACCCCCACATGACGGCATAATCAGGTTTCAAGCGCCGTCCAAGCTGGAGCCATGTCGAGCGCTGTTCTAAGCCAGGTGCGGCGACGGGGAAAGGGTGAAGCTCAAAACCATGCTTTTCTGCAAGGGCTTCAAGCACGGGCAGAGGCTCTCTCCCATAGGCGACGTCAATATAGACAAAGGCAATTTTCTTGCCTTTCAGCTTGTCGAAACCACCTTCTTGGTCAGCAATATGAGAAATCGTGCCATAAGCTGCGGACCAGTAGGTTGATGGGAACGTAAAGACATAAGGGAAGACAGATCCGACCGAAGCGTCAGCACGGCCATAGCCCATAGTGTGAAGGGGGATCTTATCTTTGGTGGCGCGCTCGATCAGGGCGTAGGTGATGCCTGTTGAAAGGGGGAAGAAAACAGAGGCCCCTGTGCTGCCTTTGCCCTTCAGACGTTCATAACATTCAACGCCACGATCTGGCTTATATTCGGTTTCGCACTCTTCATAGCTGATTTTAACCCCGTTGATGCCGCCATCACGCTCATTGAGCAATTTTAGGTAATCAACATAGGCATTGGCAACGGGAATTCCATTGGGCGCGTAAGGGCCTGTCCGATAGGTCAGAAGAGGGATAAATTGTGTGTCTTCTGCCATGGCTGGCGCGGTGGCGCCGAGAGAGGTGACGCCGAAAACAGCTGCGGCCACGGCCAAGCTGATTTTTTTGAGATTCATAAAGCTTCTCCCTATATGTTCACATTTTTATTATTTTTATGCGATGTAGCCCCTCGATTGACCTCGGATTTTAGGTCGCAAATCTCTGATGAATATTGAAAATTTTGAGACTAGCAACCGGCAAAAGAGGTCATGAGAGGTTTCCATATGTCTTTGTGTCTGGAGGATGCCAGGCGACGCGCTTTGATGTTTCCTGGCATCATTTTCAGTAAAACTTGTCCCAAAAAGCGTTTTAGAACAGGTTCTCCCTTAGTAAGGAAAGGGCCAAAGGCGCAGTTTTTCTTTCCCAATTTGCCAGAGTCTTGCAAGACCATGGGGTTCAACAATGAGAAAGAAAATAATGAGAGCGCCAAAGATGACAAAGCGCAGATGCTCTAAAAGGCCAGCATCAATGGTAAAGCCTAACATACTGCCTAAGCTATTGTTCAAGAAAGTTGCGGCCAAGGTCAAAAAGATTGGCAACAGAACGATAAAGCCAGCCCCAAAGAAAGACCCCTGGATACTTCCTAACCCGCCAATAATGATCATGAACAGGATCAAGAAAGAGAAATTGATGTCAAAGGTGGCAGGTTCGACCGAGCCGATGAAAACAAGCCCATACATGGCGCCAGCAATGCCAATCACAAAGGAACTCACCGCAAAGGCTGTAAGTTTTGCGACCAAAGGACGGATGCCAATAATTTCTGCCGCAATATCCATATCGCGAATGGCCATCCAAGACCGCCCGGCTGACGCTCGGACAAGGTTTTTAACCGCCAGAGCAACAATGCAGGTCAAGGAGAGGGCAAAAAGATATTTCGCGATGGGGCTGGCTTCTGCGCCCAGAACTTGAATGCCCAACATATCGCGCGGTGGTGCAGCAATCACACCAGAGGCATTATAATTCACGAACCAAGGAAACTTATTGAACATCCAGATCAGGAAGAATTGCGCCGCAAGGGTGGCCACAGCAAGGTAGAACCCTTTAATACGGAGACTTGGAAGGCCAAATAAGGTGCCAACAGCCGCAGAGATAAAGCCCGCCAAAAGGAAAACAATGGCAATATTCAGCTCTGGAAAGGCGGTTGTGATTTTATAGGCTGCAAAGGCGCCGGTCGCCATGAAGGCGCCTGTGCCAAGACTTAACTGTCCTGCATAGCCTGTGAGGATATTCAAGCCTAATGCGGCCACAGAATAGACAAGAAAAGGCAACAGAATGGTTGTTAAGAGATATTCCGAGGCCACAAAGGGCACAACACCAAAGGCAATGGCAAGAAGGATCGCCATACTATATTTATCTTGGCGAATGGGGAAAATCGCCATGTCTTTGGCATAGCTCGGCTTAAATTGGCCTGCTTCACGATATAGCATTGTCCCTAGACCCTCTCGATAATCTTTTCGCCAAACAGCCCTTGTGGCCGAATAAGCAGAACAAGCAGTGCAACCACATAGGCGAACCAATCTTCGATGGCACCGCCAACAGCAGGGCCCCAGAAGACTTCGGCCACTTTCTCACCAGCCCCGATGATCAGGCCACCAACAATAGCGCCTGGGATCGAGGTAAAACCGCCAAGGATCAGAACAGGAAGGGCTTTAAGGGCAATCAAAGCGAGGGTAAATTGCACACCGAGTTTCGCACCCCACATGATCCCGGCCACAAGGCCGACAAAGCCAGCGACACTCCAGACAATGACCCAGATGCTTTGCAACGGAATACCGACAGAGAGAGCGGCTTGGTGGTCATCAGCAACAGCCCGTAAGGCGCGTCCAACCCGTGTTGAGTGGAAGAAAATGGCGAGGCTAAGGACCAAAAGCCCGGCGATGAGAGCCGCATAGAGATCAAAAGATCCAATCAACATCCCTTGGACTTCAACAGACTCTTTGGGGATCCCGATATCGAGGCTTTTAATATCGCCGCCCCAAACGGACTGGCCAGCGCCATCGAGGAAAAAGGTAATCCCGATGGTTGCCATAAACAGAATAATCGGGGGTTGATTGACAAGGGGGCGCAAAACAACTCTTTCAATGGCAAAGGCCAACAAAACCATAACGCCAATGGAAAGAAGAATGGCAAGGGCGATTGGGACGCCCAATTCGATGAAGCCCGTTAAGAACAAGGCTGCGAACAACACCATGGCCCCTTGGGAGAAATTGAAAACCCCAGAGGCTTTAAAGATAAGAACAAAACCCAACGCGACCAGTGAATACATAAGGCCTGTGAGAAGACCTCCAATAAGCACTTCGAAAAAGAAAGTCGGGTAACTAAAAATCTCAACGAATGGATCAACAAAGATCCCACTGAGAAACTCCATTGGCCTGTGCCTCCCAAAGCCTGATCTTTCACATCAGGTCTTTATTATTTATTTTCGGAGTTCTATCCTTTTGACATGATTAGGGCGCCGTCAGAGTGACGCTCTAATCATGAGAAACACCGAGATAAGCGTCGATGACTTCTTGATTATTGCGGACTTCGTCAGGGGGCCCGTCTCCCAGTTTACGACCGTAATCCAGCACAACAACTTTGTCAGAGATATCCATGACCACGCCCATATCATGTTCGATCAGGACCATGGTCGTACCAAATTCTTGATTCACATCAAGAATGAAGCGGCACATGTCTTCTTTTTCTTCGACATTCATGCCAGCCATGGGTTCATCAAGCAGCAAAAGATCTGGCTCCATGGCCAAAGCACGCCCAAGTTCCACCCGTTTTTGCAAGCCGTAAGGCAATCGCCCGACAGGGGTTTTGCGAATGGCTTGAATCTCAAGAAAATCAATCACATGCTCAGCTTTGGCACGATGCTCGATTTCTTCTTTCTGGGCTGGCCCCCAATAGAGAGCCTGCCAGAAAAGACCTTTTTGCATCTTTAGCATGCGACCGGTCATGATATTGTCGAGGGTTGTCATGCCTTTAAAGAGGGCAATATTCTGGAAGGTCCGTGCAATACCTTTTTTTGCCGCCTCATGGGGCCGCATGTGTTTGACCGTTTTGCCTTTATAGGTGATTTGCCCAACTTGTGGTTTGTAAAAACCATTGATGCAGTTCAGCATGGAGCTTTTGCCAGCGCCATTAGGGCCGATAATTGCGCAAATCTGATGTTCTAGAACTTCAAAGCTGATATCGGTCAGCGCTTTCACGCCGCCAAAAGACAAGCTAATATTATCAACTTTTAGAATGACATCGCCGAAATGGCGCCCTTCTGGAACGGCGTCATTTGAGTCCAGCGCTTCAACAGCGGACATTCCCAAGATCTCCTTTGCCTTTTTTGAATCCATTCCCAAGATGTCTTCTGCTTGTAACATATCTAAGCCGCCGCAGAGTTTGTTGCTTTCGGGAATGTTTTGGCATCTAGAATGGTCAGATCCGCACTGATCATTCCTTTGCGGCCATCTTCATAAGAGACTTCTGTCTCAATATAGCCAGAGGCCGCCCCCTCATAGAGCGCTTTGATCAAGCTGCCATAACGCTCATTGATAATTTTGCGTCGCACTTTTCGTGTGCGTGTCAGTTCACCATCATCGGCATCGAGCTCTTTATGCAGCACGAGGAAGCGGTGAATTTGGGAATCCGACAATAAGGGATCATTGGCGAGATCCATATTCACCTGTTCCACTTTCTCTTTAATGATTTCAAGGACCTTGGCGTCTGCTGCAAGTTCTTGATAGCTGGCATAAGGCACATTATTGCGTTCGGCCCAGCTGCCCATGGCTTCTAAATCGATACAAACAAAGGCGCAAACTTGATCGCGTTCATTGCCAAACGCGACGGCCTCTTTGATTTGTGGGAAGAATTTGAGTTTATTTTCCAGGAATTTAGGGGCAAACATGGTGCCGTTATTCAAACGCCCAACATCTTTCGCCCGGTCAATGATCTTCAAATGACCATCAGGGCCAATAAGACCAGCATCGCCCGTATGCACCCAGCCTTCCGCATCTTTGGTTTCTTTTGTCGCTTCTGGGTTTTTGTAATATTCGATAAAGACCCCAGGGCTGCGGAAGAGCACTTCGCCATTTTCAGCGATTTGAAGTTCAACACCTTTTGCAGGCTTGCCAACTGTATCGGCTTTAATTTCCCCATCAGGTTGGATGGTGACAAAGACCGAAGCCTCTGTTGAGCCATAGATTTGTTTCAGATTAATGCCTAAGGCGCGGTAAAACAGGAAAATATCAGGGCCAATGGCTTCACCTGCCGTATAGGCAACACGAATGCGGCTATAGCCCATTGTATTTTTTAAAGGGCCGTAGATGACCAAATCGCCCAGGGCGTAGAGCAGCCGATCTTTAAAACCCACCTGTTTACCATCAAGAATCTCAGGGCCAACCTTCCGCGCAACTTTCATAAAGTAGTCAAAGAGCTTGCGCTTCAGCGATCCAGCATCTTCCATGCGGATCAACACATTGGTGAGCAAATTTTCAAAAATGCGGGGCGGCGCAAAGAAATAAGTCGGTCCAATTTCGCGCGTATCAGCAATAACAGTGGCTTGGCTTTCTGGGCAAGAAACGCAGAAACCCGCGACATAAGATTGGGCAAGGGAAAAGACGTTATCCCCAACCCAGGCCATGGGCAAATACGCAATGAGCTCTTCTTTTTCCGTGAGCTGTTCTTGCTGAGCGGCATTCCGGCCTTGGATCACGAGATTATTCTGGGACAGAATAACCCCTTTGGGCTTGCCTGTTGTCCCAGAGGTATAGACCATGATTGCGATATCTTCGCCTTTGGTCTCTGCGATGGATTCGCGGAAGAAATTGGGGTTTTTTGCCGCAAAATCGCGCCCTAAGGCCTGCACAGCCGTATAGGAATAGACAAAATCTTGCGCATAATCGCGCATGCCGCGCTCATCCTCATAGATGATTGTCTCTAAATCACGGTAGCCTTCTTGGATGAGGAGCATTTTATCGGTTTGTTCCTGATCCTCGACCATCGCAAAACGTGCGCCAGCATGTTCAACGACATATGCCATTTCTTCGGCGACAGAATCTTGATACAGAGGCACTGGAATCGCGCCAATGGCTTGGGCGGCAACCATAGACCAGTAAAGATGGGGGCGATTATCGCCAACAATCACCATGCGGTCTCCGCGCTTGAGACCAAGGGCTGCAAAACCACAGGCTAAATCATGGACATTGTCGCAGACTTCACGCCAAGTCCAACTCTGCCAAATCCCAAACTCCTTTTCACGATTGGCTGTATGATCGCCAATTTTCTCGGCATTTCGGAGTAAAAGTTTTGGAAAACTGTCCAGCTCAGTATCTTGACTGGCAAGGCTCATAATCGTGCTTCTCCCTGTTTGCTGCGCCTGTCGGGGGGATTGCAGCATGAGGAGACGATGATGTTTGAGGAAGAAGATACATTTGCGTATCATTTTCCCTCAAACATCGACTCGAATGTCGCCTCCCCGACCTCTATCGCTGCCAAGCCTTGTTTTTATGGACTCTTTTTTGTCCAGCGGCTTTATATTTGTTAGCAGCAACTATTCCCAAAGGCTAAGCCGAAGCTACCGTTCACGTCAAGCACCCTGAAAGCGAAGTCTCCAAGCTTTCTTATCGTCTTTTGCCGTTATTTCGCATGCGCAAAATAAGTTTTCAGACTGTGCTCTCTACATAAAGTCCTGAAAAATAAAGGTAAAAATAATTTAGACCTTTTGGTCTATAAGATCTTACATCTTTTGGATAGCCATTTATATTGCATCTGCAAAAAAAGCACTCTTCCGAATGAGGAGACATTGAAGGGGACATGTTATCAATCTAGTAATATTTATATATGTGGAACTATAAACATAAAATCTGGTGATTCCCCGACGGAAGTTGAAGAATCACATATTTTGCCTTGGTTTTTATGAAATAAAATTTCATTCTATAAAAACCGAATCGGAAATTTTTGGAAACAAAAGGGAGATTTCCACAGAAATCCCCCAGAGTTGAAAATGGTCTTTTTAGATCAATCTTAATGTGGTTTCACAAGAACATGGCGTTTTTTTCCTGCAGAAAGCTTAATCAAGCCTTCCTCATTACGGTCTTCTAACGTGATCAGTTGATCGTCTTTTGCCAAAGCCGTGTCATTGAGCTTACCACCTCCATTTTTGATGAGTTTTCGCGCTTCCCCACCAGAGGCACAAAGGGAAACCCGGCGTAGAAGATCAAACGCAGGAATGCCCTTTTCAAGATCTGCCGTTGGAATATCTATGATCGGCAGGGCAGAGGCACCGAGAGCCCCGCCGGTCTCAAAAGCGCGCTTGGCCGTTTCTGCGGCGGCTTCTGTGGCGTCTGGTCCATGCAACATGGTGGTGCAAGCATTGGCGAGGACTTTTTTC
>DDLW01000189.1 GCA_002340345.1 Alphaproteobacteria bacterium UBA2562
GTCACCAACCAAATCCGGATCAGGCCGGTCTCTCGGTCAATGTCACTGTGGTTTTTATCGCCAAAAACTAGAGCCTTTCTTTTTTATATTGAATCAATGGAAAGGCTCTATGATCTTGTTTTTGCCGCAAAACGCATGGTTAAAGTGATGCCACTTTAACCAGCTTTGCTCTAGCAAAAGACTTTTCATCCTGCACCGTTACGCAAGAAAATATCGGTCAGGATCGCGTGATGAAATTTTTTATCCGCCGTTTTGGATGTAAGGTTTTCGGTTCTTGGCTAGGTCTCGATCTTTATTGCCGGCTAAACAAGTGAGTAAAAACAGTTTTTAAATGACAGGGTTTTCGTATCTCTTTTATGCCATGTAAGCTGAATCTGTATGCAAATGTAGCAAAAGCAGACATGGGAAGGCGTTTCCTGGCATGCTCTGGAAACCAAATTTATCGGTAAGGGGAAAGCCCACAAGCCCTATGAATGCGGCTGTAAAGTCTCTATCACCATGACAAATGCGTGCTCACCCGGAGGTCAGTTCGTGATCAACGCCCAAGCCCTCTATAGCCGCCCCCATGATGACTCTAGACGGTGTCCCATGGCGGTACTGCCACGCTCAACAAAACCATGAGGCAGATCTTGCTCGATAAATACAACTGGCAACCCCCTTTTTTCTGCTTCAATCAAACCGGCCTCTTGACCTAGGATTGACATGACAGTGGCCCAACCATCGGCTTGCATCGCTGTATCTGCAATGACAGCAACAGAGCTTCCGTCTGCAGGTAAAGGTAAGCCTGTCTTAGGTGAGATCAAATGTGAATAAGCATCGTTTGTTCGACGATAACTGCCTGAGGTGGCAATGGCCTCCCCCTCAAGTGGTATATTCAATGCTGGGATAATGCGATCTGGAACAGGAAGTTCCATCGTTACATTCCAAGGTATATTTCCCGGGCGCAATCCATTACAGCGAATATCACCCGCTACTTCAATCAAAAAGTTATTGTATCCGTTGGCGCATAAGGTCTCATACGCCATATCGACGGCGTATCCTTTGGCAATCGCATTGAGGTCGAGAGTGACATCCTCAAGGCGACGTAGGCGTTGACCGTCAAATTCAACTGCATCGATATTTCCTGTGATTTGACGTTCTTCACCTGGCACAAAGCCGTGTTTTGCAGAGGCCCCTCCTAGGAGAATGGAAAACACATCTTGCATTTCGATCATCAGCCCGAGACCCGCACCAATGACATTGGCGATTTCCTTCGGTAACGCAACCCATTGTCCTATCGGTGCAGCGTTGATATGGCATAATACAGAATCAGGTTTCCAAGCGGACATGGTCTCTTCTATCCGATCCAGAGCACCTTGCACTAATTCTTGAGCTCGCTCAACATCAGCTGCTGGATGCAGAACGGCACTCCAGTGCCCTCCCATGGAAAGCCCGCCAAATTTTTTCATTTTCTCAGTCCGTTAAAATGAAACGGGGCATCTGCTTCTGGATGCCCCGTTGCAAATCTCTTACAAGAGACTTCACATCAATTTTGCAAGAATTGCTGTATCTTTGAGTTTTGGGTTATCCTGAGCCATTTGGGCTGCTGTGTCATCAAAGACATCTTTGATAGATTTATCAGCCCCAGCAGACAACAGGAACTCAATCATAGAAGCGTCTTTACTCAACAATGCAGCATGCATCAAAGCCGTTGTTTCTTCACCATCCTTAGCATTAATATCAACACCCGCATCAACGAGCTTCTTCAGGAGATCAATTGGCTGACCGCCTTTAACAGCATATGTCAAAGCAGTACCACCTTTGGCGTCTGTTGCTTTCAAATCAGCACCAGCGGCGATCAGACGATCAATAACAGCCGTGAAATCATCACCGCGCAGTAGGGCTGCCAAGAGTGGTGAAACGCCTTTTTTATTCACAGCAAGCGGATCAGCGCCAGCCTCTAGCAATGTTTCAATGACCTTAGGCTCTTTAAAAGAAAGGGCCAGGATCAGAGGTGTGTTTCCAGACTTATCAACCGCATTCACATCAAAGCCACGTGCCATCAAAGCATCATAACCTTCAGCTTCCTCTTCACGGTTCGCCATCAACATATGAAGGGCCGTTTGACCACGGTCATTTTTGATCTTCAGATCAAAACCCTTTTCTTCCAAAAACTTAAGACGCTCTTCAGAGGTTGCTTCATCGGCAACCGTGAGCAAAACACCGGAATATCCGAGATTGTCTGTCGCCGTTGGTTCTTCACTCATGTCATAGAACTTTTCAAGCATCTCAACATTGTCGTTGGATGTGAGCGCTCGCATGAACAAATCACGCCCCTGGCCATCGATATGTCCCGGATCATAGCCTTTCTCTTCCAACAATTCGAATGTCTTCAGCGCCCGTTTGTTGAAGGCCATAGCCCCCATAGGCGTGATGCCCAAGCGGTTTTGTTGGTTGAAGTCCAGACCGATTTCTTCGAAATATTCAACAATATCAGGGCGAAATTTTTTGTTTTTATGGAGCCAATATTGCGGGGTTTCCCCCATATAATCGGCGACCTTGAAATCTGCACCAAATTCAGCAAACAGCTTGAGCAATTTCACATCACCATAGCGCGCAGCATAAAGTTCCGCATAAACACCTTTCCCACCTTCTGGACGATATGGTAGGCCACGTTCCAACAGATAACGCATAACGTCCAAAGAAGCTTTACCACGCAGAGCATAGTGCAGACCTTGGCGACCGATCTTTTGCTTTTCCAACAGGCTATAACCTTTAGCCTCTGCCGCCTTGACATCTTCAATCGTTGCTTTTTTCCAGAACTTTTTTGTTAAGAAGGGATTCTCAGCATACGCGCCAGTGGCGAATAATGCCACAAGAGTAGAGGTTAAAAGTAAGGTTGTTAATTTCATAGTAAAGTCCTCAGTCAATAAATATCTTCAAGATAGCGACCGCTAAGGCGTAACTCGTGAAGGCTGAGCCCGATCGTGGCGGATATGATCTCAATTTCTTCTGCAACAGCTTTTGCCATACGCGATGACCCACAGACCATGATTGTCGCCCCTTGATTCAGGTGCTGAGCCACAGTATTGCTGGCGCTGCGCAAACGATCTTGAACATAAGCGTTATCGTCACATCGTGAGAAGGCTGGGTGAAACCCAGTCAAGCGACCATCGCGCAACCATTCTTCGATATCATTGCGATAGTAAAAATCACAATCAGGATGGCGCAGACCGAAGAATAACTCTATCTTTTGCTTGTTACTGTCTCGAATCATGCCAGCAAAAGGTGCAATGCCTGTCCCAGCCCCAATCATAATCGTCGGCGCGCGTCGGGCTGGACGGAAGTTTGGATTATGTTCCACAAAGGCATCAATCGTTTCCCCCACTTCTAGCCCCAGCAGATAGTTTGAACAAACACCACCATCAACACTGACGACACAGAGTTCAACCATCCCTTCTTTTTTAGAAGACGCCAGAGAATACAACCGTGCGACCGGGTCTGTCGGCGGTATAATGCCCAGCAAATCACCAGCATGGAACCTTGGAAGATGACGCCCCTTAGGAGCGCGAAAACGTAAGATAGACGATGGCAGCCCCTCATATCCGACAAAATCTTCGCGTTCAGCAAGTGCTAATCGACGGGTTCGAGGGCGTGGCGGTGTATAATCCAAGTTCAGTTTTTCCAGGCCCAGCACTGACGTCACTTCATGTCCCCATGCTGCGAATGCTTGCGCTGAACGACGGTTAATATCCCCCATCGCTAACAGGCTTTGACGTCCGGATGCTTCTAAAGCATTTTGGCATTCAATCGCAAAAGCACAATAAGTCGCAAAGGCCTTGTCACCGAACCCCAAAACAGCAAAGTGACTTCCTCCTGTGAATTTCGGTAAAAGTCCTAGAAACTTTGCTGCACCAGCTGGAGGCACACCATCCCCATAGGTCGCGGCAAACAAAAACAGGCTCGCATCATCACGCATTTTGCAAGGGGCATTCATCCCGCCCAGATACACAGATTTACCTGACCCCATTAACTGGTAGGCAAAATGCACAGCAAAGCCCCATGTCGTACCCGTTTCAGAGCCTACAAGGATTACAATTTCTGCTTTGCTGGCAGATACTACACCTCGCGGGCGCGGAGACCGACGCCGCCACCAGATTATAACACCTGTAATTGTAAAGAATGGCACGGACAGTGAAACAAGACCGGCAATGGCGCCCCAAGACGATGCTCCTTGCCCTGTATGCAGCAAGGTGAAAAGGTCAAGGATCCGGGTCATAAACGGAACGCTTTCTTCACTCAATATTTCGCCAGATTGGCGGTCAATGAATTTAAGTGTCCCACCTTGACGTAAGACATAAACATCCCACCAGTCAGCCCAGATTGGGAAGGCCAGGGACGTCAGATCATTGAGCTTTACAGAATTAAAGACAGTCAGTTCACTTGCCGGAATAGGGTCCGCTTCAATTTTTGTTTCTGGGTATTTCGGTGTGTCATCCAGTCCTGAAGGTAAAATACCATTCGATACCAAAGACATCCATGTGCCAGACAAAACTGTAACAAAAAGCGGTATAAGAACCCAACGCCCAACGACACTATGCCATTTATCTAATCCACGACCTTTCACCGGAACCAGAAGCTGTTTAAACCCACCCAGACGACGCGCAAGCAAAATGAGTCCGCTTATGATCAGAACCAACATCACAACCACACCAATCAATGTGATTGGACGTCCATCAGGGCCTAAGGCCAGATTCCGATGCAAACTGTTCACTAAATCCATAAAAGGGCTTGGCCTGTCTTTTCGTGCCAAACGACCATTAAAGGGATTGAATGCGACGTCCCGCGACCCTGCAGCATCAGCGCCACGCACCATAAGACGCCCAGAATAATCTATGCGTATCCGGTCAATCTGAAAATAGGGATTCTTACGGGCTGATATCTCCAAGACATCAGAGACCGTTAAATCTCCAAAGTTATGAACGTTACGGTCAAATCGCTTCAGTATCGGATCAACAGATAGAATGGATCCAGTCACTGCCAAGAAAATCAGCAGCAGGCCAAGGATAACCCCCGGCCAGCGATGTATATGGCGCCACATATCGATTACAACCTGTAGCGCAAATAGCGAACGTAACCAGCACCGGGGACTTTCTTTCTTTGATTGTCCTTGGTCAGATCCACTTCAGCATCGACATGAACGTTATCGGCATTCTCCACAGATGTTTCGACACGCAACTTATAACCAGCATCAACCCATTTTGGATCGATCTCAACACGCATGACTGAGCGTGCGCTTGCAGCTGTTGAAGCTCCTGTGATGGCATCAACATTTTCACGCGCGCGGCTATGGTACCCAAACCAACGTTTGGAATCAGGCCACCAAATTTTATCTGGCCCTGAAACCCATAATGTGCGGTCAAATTTGCCTTTAGGATTTACGAGATACAGATGGAAATAAGCTTCAGGCCCATTGTACTCGTTCAACTGAACCAGCACGACAGCTTCTTCTGCTTGAGATTGGGTAGCAAGTACTAGAACTGACACCCCTGCAAAAAGGGATGCGCGAAGTTTCGCTGATCGTGAAAGCGACATTAATAAGGTTTCCTGAGCGTTTTGATTGAACCCTTCCCGAGATTATAGGGTCGGGGAGATCAGACATATTCATTTAAGTCATCGGCGATGTTCTCTGTATTGACCAATGATGTTGTTTTCATTGATAATTTCTAATTGAGAATAAGAATTAGCCTCATGGTATTCCAAACCATCAATCAGAGTCAATAGCAAATGATAATCATTATTAACTCAAGCATGCTCAGGATGAGACATTTATTAAATTACTGATTAAATTGATAAAATTATAGAAACAGGTTATAAATCATCACGAAAACAATCAAAATTTGAGATATCCAGGTTCCCATAGAGGAAATTTTCCGGGGAGATTTTCTGTAAGGGCGACGATTTCAGCAAGACCTCTGCATAATGGTT
>DDLW01000160.1 GCA_002340345.1 Alphaproteobacteria bacterium UBA2562
ATAAAAGTGAAATGCTCTAGAGGTTTCTCATGATAGAAACCTCTATTTTTGATTCAGCGCTTTAAGCCAGAAGCTTTTCTTCGTAACCACATGTCATTATTTAAGGTATTCGATATTTCTTCTTCTACCTTTAGTATTTCTCTCTCTACAATATGACTTTGAACATTATAAGACTTAGAAAGATCATCAAAACTCCATCCTTGCCATTTCTGTAAAACCGCATCGACAAGCTGATTGACAGAAAGGGGCGGGCGACGAAAACGGGTCTGATCGGGACGATTGCGGATACGGAGGATAGCGTCTTTGATGCTTTGTGGGTCTATAGTATCTGCGATCGGGGCATCCATCTCCTGTGTGTAGGAGGGGGGGAGCCCAGTCTCTTCATCCCTTTGCAAAGACGGCTGGGGTGACGATACATCTGGCTGATCAAGATTTGCAGGAGATGGTGTCTTTTGATTTTGGTCTGAAAAAGGCATTTTAAAATGATTATGAGAAGCATTTGTAGAGCGATAAGAGGACATGTTGACGCTTGTTTGTTGTGGTGGTGGGCTATAGACCGTTTCACGATGTCCATGGGCGCCAAAGGCTGAAGGGCGAGCGGGTAAGCTCGGGAGCGCCGGAGACCGTCGCCCAGGAGGAGGCGTTCCCACAGTGAATTTCGTATCTTTCTGCTCTTCTTTACTGTTGAAAGTTGTATGAGACGGGGCGGGTGAAAACACCCCAGCACTGTTTGCAGTGTGAATCTCTTTTATCTGATGCGCGACTAATTGTGTCACATAACCGCTGCGGCTCAGGTCTGGTCCTTTAAGCCCATCTAGAATTTCAACCTGTTCAGGATCCAACCATATTGTAACGCTTGTTTGAGTTTCGCGTCGTTTTGCCATAGCAGAAGACCTTCTATAGATGAAAATATGATTTTGATACTGTAGATGAAGTTTCTATCAGTAACCAAATAAAGCTTAGTGTTCATAGGTGTGCACAATGCTATGAACAGGATATAATGTGAATACAAAAAATGAGTTAACCATAAAAAATATTGAAATTTTGAAACTTCTTTCAGGGTTTCTTGACGGATATGCGACAAAGCGTTTTCTAAGACAGTATGAGAAATTTAAAGCCGTATCGGCTCTATGCAAAAATCAAATAGCTTAAAATGATTTGATACTCGCCATTCTAAAATGATGGCGCTATGGTCATGATATAACAATCGTCATTGTGGGGTTTGGCACGTCAAGAGAAATGGTATTTGCTGAAGTGTGAAATGGGGGGTGGAGTCAAGACTTAACTCTAAAGGCAAGGATAACCCCATGAAGCGCATTTCAAGATGTCTATTCTGGGACCGATGAAGACTCTAAAAAACGACCACTCTCTTAAATAAAGAGTGTGTATTGCCTTGAACCAAAACTGTCTTGACCCTATGCATTTTACAATGTTCCTCTGACTATAAGCCACACAAACCTCCTATAATAATTTCGGAAGAGAGACGTCATGGCTGCAAATGGCACCTTCGATAAATCCAAATTACCGAGCCGCCATACCAGTGTGGGACCAAGAAGTGCCCCGCATCGCTCCTATTATTACGCAATGGGAATGACGGAAGAAGAAATTTATCAGCCTTTTGTTGGGGTTGTTACCACTTGGAATGAAGCGGCGCCTTGTAATATTTCTCTTATGCGGCAGGCCAAAGCTGCTAAGATAGGTGTAAAAGAAAGCGGTGGAACCCCAAGGGAGTTCACAACAATCACAGTGACAGATGGCATCGCAATGGGACATGAAGGCATGAAGTCTTCATTGATTAGCCGGGAAGTCATTGCAGATTCCGTCGAGCTCACAGTGCGTGGGCATTGCTATGATGCTTTGGTTGGGATTGCAGGCTGTGATAAAGCGCTTCCTGGTCTCATGATGGCAATGGCGCGTTTGAATGTGCCTTCTGTCTTTATGTATGGCGGCTCTATTCTCCCTGGAAAATATAAAGGTAAGGACGTGACGGTTCTCGATGTTTTCGAAGCCGTTGGTGCTTATTCTGGCGGGAAAATTAAAGAAGAAGAACTCCACGAAATTGAGTGTGTGGCCTGTCCATCTGCAGGGTCTTGTGGTGGCCAATTTACGGCCAATACAATGGCCTGTGTTTCAGAAGCGATCGGTCTTGCAATTCCCGGCTCAGCAGGGGCACCCGCGCCTTATGAATCTCGTGATGAATATGCGAAGGCGAGCGGTGAAGCTGTTATGCAGCTCATCAAAAATAATTTACGCCCTCGGGACATTATTACCAAAAAAGCTCTTGAGAATGCTGCGCGCATTGTTGCCGCTTCAGGAGGGTCCACAAATGCAGGGCTACATTTGCCAGCCATTGCGTCCGAATGCGGCATTGCGTTTGATTTAAACGACGTCACAGAAATCTTTAAATCAACGCCTTATATCGCAGACTTGAAGCCAGGAGGGCGCTATGTGGCCAAAGATATGTTTGAGGTCGGTGGTGTGCCTGTCCTCATGAAGGCCCTTCTTGATGGCGGTTTTCTCCATGGGGATTGCATGACGGTGACGGGCAAAACGATTGCTGAAAATTTAGCGGATATTACTCTTCCTCAGAATCAGGATGTTATTCGCACAACGGCTGATCCTTTGTCTAAAACGGGGGGCGTTGTCGGGCTGCGAGGGAATTTAGCGCCGCAAGGGGCTATTGTGAAAGTTGCTGGGCTCGAGAAGCTCACCTTCCAAGGGCCTGCCCGTGTCTTTGAACGCGAAGAAGATGCTTATAGCGCTGTGCAGAATCGCGATTACAAAGAAGGGGATGTGCTCATTATTCGCAATGAAGGCCCACGAGGCGGCCCGGGCATGCGTGAAATGCTCGCAACAACCGCAGCACTTTATGGTCAAGGCATGGGCGATAAAGTCGCTTTAATCACAGATGGCCGTTTTTCCGGTGCAACGCGGGGATTCTGCATTGGGCATGTCGGACCTGAAGCCGCTGTTGGTGGGCCCATAGGCCTTCTCCAAGATGGTGATATGATTTCTATCGATGCCACAACAGGCAGCTTGAGCGTCGATCTGAGTGAAGAAGAGATGGCGCAACGCCGTGCTGCTTGGTCCCCAAAGGAAACTGATTTCCAAAGTGGTGCCCTTTGGCGCTATGCACAAACAGTCGGAGATGCTGTTGATGGTGCTCTTACGCATCCGGGGGCGAAAAAAGAGAAACGCTGCTATGCGGATATTTGAGGGTAAAGTCAAAGAATAGAACCTTACATTTCTTTCCGAAAAACGTTAAAAGGCTCTCGTGGATTGACGGAGAGATTTCGATCTTTCGAAAGTCGAACCAATTGACGAGAGCCTTTCAACTTTGTATGGAAGCACATAAAAAGGTTTCTAAAAGGACAAGTCTTTTGGCCGCCGGAGGCTACAGTATTTTGCTTTTATTTTGGATTAGAAAAAATGCTGTAAGCTTTTGTTCTTCCCGCAAAACGGATCAAAAGGATGGATCCATTCTTTTGCCCTTTGCTCTAAAATAGCTGTCGCCCCTAAAAGGATAGAGTAGCATGACTATTAAGACCATTTTGGTCCATCTTGCGAATGACGATCAGCATAAAGTGCGCTTAGATGTTGCTTTACGCCTTGCAAAACAACATGGCGCTCACATTATTGCCTTATTTTTAGCACATCCAGCCCATATGCCTGCTGTTGCTGCTGGCCGCTCTTTTTCTATGTCATTTCTACAAGAAGCTATTGAAACAAATAAAAAAACAGCAGAGGCATTACGCCAGGAATTCGACGTTGCTTGCGAAGCTGAAGGCGTGACCCATGATTGGCTCGTCGAAGAGCATGATACGATAGAAGAAATGACACGCCATGCGCATTGTGCAGATCTTGTCATCGTGTCTCAATCAGAAAAGCGCTTTTTAGAAGACCATCTTTCTTACACGGTGCCTGAAACACTGACTATGGCGACAGGTGTGCCGACTTTGATTTTACCAAAAGCATTCGAAGCGCAAGCGGCCCTTGGGAAAAATATATTGCTCGCATGGCGCAGCACGAGAGAAGCTGTTCGGGCTGTCCGGAATTCCATTCCAATATTACGTCAAGCGGAAAAAGTGACGGTTCTGTCCGTTTGTAAGAAAGAAGATATCGATACGCATCCTGAAGAAATTGCCACTTATCTCAAGCGTCACAATATAGACTGTTATGGTGTGCTTGATGAGCGTTCTGACCGGGACCCCGGCCATATTATTATGGAATATTGTGAACAGAATCAGATTGATACAATTGTCATGGGAGCCTATAGCCAGTCAAAGGCAAGAGAGTTGTTGTTTGGTGGTGTGACACGTTATGTATTTGGGCATAGCACTATACCGCTTTTGACAGCCCATTAGAGTAAAGAGCACAAGGATAGGCTATTCTTTTTAATCCGTTTTACTTCAGAAACAAAGTCTCACAGCATTTTGCTGAGTCTAAAAAAGTAAAATGCTGAAAAGCACAATAACGGGTAGATTCTGGTAGGGTGCAGGATTGTATCAGAAGCCTTGGAAACACTGCGGTGCGGAGAAAGTCGGCTCAGAACCCAAATTGACATCAACCTAAAGTTTGTTAAGGTTCTATGAAATTCATAGAAAGTGGGCTGCCAATGTGATTAAAACGACTGTGGGCGATCTTGATTTCTATGATTTTGGGAGGACACGTAACCGTGCAAACAATGCCAAAAGATGAGGAAACTACCACTTTTCACTCAATGGTTCAGACGGGCGGTGTGGCGTCCGTTGAAAACGCTCTGAATAAAAATCCAGCATTAGCAACCGTCGAAGACAACTTTGGATTTCAGGCGGTTCACATGCTCGACTACACAGATTTTCGTGAAATTCTCTCGCTTCTCCTCCGTTATGGCGCAGACATCAATGCGAAAAACGATGCTGGTCACACGCTCCTACATATCTTGATTGATCCGGAGTTTGTGCCAGATGTCCTTGGTTCCGGAGCAGACCTGCACGCGAAAGACAATCAGGGCCGAACACCCCTGATGTTGGCCCAAACGGAACGGAATCAGGAAATGGTGGAAGCTTTGATTGAGGCTGGTGCCAAAGAATAGCCGAAATGACGGGTTTGTTCTGCTGTGCCGACCTTCGCCGTCCCGTTTGAACAAGTGATTTTCTGGGGTGATTTTTCATCAGCAAAATCAAGAGGTTAAGAGGAAAAAATCCAGTGGGTTCAAATGGTACACGGGCACTGGATTTTCTTATGATGCGATCCTGCCCCCTACCGGAATCTACCCCAATAAGACTAGAGCCTTTCTCTTTTATATTGAATAATGGAAAGGCTCTATTGTCTTGTTTTTGCCGCAAAACGCATGGTGATAGGGGCTGCCACTTTAACCAGCTTTGCTCTAAGCACTTTAATGCGCA
>DDLW01000267.1 GCA_002340345.1 Alphaproteobacteria bacterium UBA2562
TGCGTTCTGCGGCAAAAACAAAGACAAAGAGGCTTTCGTCTTATGTAGGATAAGATGAAAGGCTCTCCCTGCCAATTTATGCATAAGGGAGATTAAGGGATCTCTCTTATGCGTACGAATGAATCATCGCCGATACAGGGCTTGATCCGTTTTGCTCTTGTTTTTCTCGACTCTTTAAGCCTATTCAAACATAAAAATGTCAAAATTTGTACGGTTTCTGATTTTTAGTGTTTTTTTTTCGCATTTTCGATCCTTGCCCCTGCAAACCAGTTGGTCTTTTTTCAAGGCGCAACATATTGATATTTAACGTTTTCCAAGGCTCCTCTCCCCTCTATACCCTGACTGTCTTTACGCCTAAACTTGACGCGCCCAATAGGGTATAATATATGATGCTCTAGAGACTGAAGACAAAGATCCTTTATGCTCAGCAAAACAGTAAGCTTCACAGAGGTCATTGATTGAAGGTTCAAAGACCAAGTAAGCTTCGGGGAAGGTTTCATGCGCTTTCAACATTGCGGCAAAAATTTGCGCCACATCCGAAAGGCCAGCTGTTGCACAAACAACGGGCAGCCGATCGGGGGATAAGCGTTTTTCCCAAGACAACCCCTTCACGAAGATTGCGGGAGGATATTAGAGGATCATGTGGAAATTTTTCAAGCTTCTCCGTCAAGATATCGACGGAATTATGGAACGTGACCCCGCTGCACGCTTTCGATTAGAAGTGATTTTGGTCTATCCGGGCTTTCATGCGCTTCTTGCTTATCGCGTGTCCCATGCTTTATGGCAGCGGTCTTTGAAGCTGCCCGCCCGGCTTTTGTCCTATGTGGCGCGTTCTATTACTGGGATTGAGATCCATCCGGGGGCGCTTATTGGTCGTGGTTTTTTTATTGATCACGGCATGGGGGTGGTGATTGGAGAAACGGCTGAGATTGGCGATCATGTCACGCTTTATCATGGTGTGACCCTTGGTGGCGTGTCGCCATCCGTTGACTCGGCGCAACAAAAAGGTCAAAAACGCCATCCGACTTTGCATGACCATGTGATTGTTGGCTCTGGCGCCCAGGTTCTTGGTCCTATCACTGTTGGCTCTGGCGCGCGAGTCGGGGCGAATGCTGTTGTTGTGAGTCCGGTCCCAGAGCATGTTACGGTTGTGGGGATTCCGGCCAAGATTGCCCTTCCGAAATGTGATACACCCGATGATTTCTGCGCTTACGGTTTGCCCAAAGGCCACACTTTAGATCCAGTGGCGCGTTTGATTGATGCTTTAGGAGCCGATGTTGAACGCCTCAGACGGCGGATTGATTTGATGGAAGAGCAAAAAGACCTGCCCGAAGATTTGAACACACCCGAAGAACTTTTACTGGCCACAGAAAAGGGGACCAAAGAAAAGGCAAACGGCCATAAACATCTTGAAACAACCAATCGATAACGCCAGAGCAGCTTGCCTGAAGGATCCGATTCCGCATTGCCCGAAAGGCTCTTCACCAAACAGACCGGCCTTTAAGCCTCTGGCGCCCTGAACACACAGACTATCCGTATGAGGTCTTGAATGCCCAAGAGATCTCACCGACGAACCAAAAACAAACTAAAAGGGGATTGTGATGAAGCTAAGCACAAAAGGCCGTTATGCGGTTATGGCAATGGTCGATCTCGCCACCCATAGTAAAGGGCGCCCTGTTGCTTTGGCCGATATCGCAGAGCGCCAGGAAATTTCTTTGTCTTATCTTGAGCAGCTCTTTGCAAAGCTGCGCCGGGGCGGCCTGGTGAAAAGTGTGCGTGGTCCTGGCGGCGGCTATCTCCCCGCACGCCCGATCGAAGATACACGCGTCTCTGATATTATTCTTGCGGTTGATGAGCCCATTCGCACGACAAGATGCACGCCAGGCTCTCCCAGCGGCTGTCGCACCAACAAAAGTCGCTGCCTGACCCATGATCTGTGGGAAGAACTTGGCAATCAGATCCATCTTTATCTCAGCAGTATTTCCATCGCCGATGTCGTCGAAAAGCGCATTCTGGGCCGGGGCCGTGGCGGTTTGCGCCCCGAAGAGATCTTGCCCATCGATGCTTTGGAGCCTGTGGATAAAAAGGACTCCGTGTCGCCCTTCCAGGCGGCAGAGTAATAGGCATAGACGATAAAAGTAAAAGCCGTCTCAGGTGATCTTAGGGGGTTTTTGAAAAGGCCCCCTAAACCCCCTTAAATTTTTTTTTGAGCCTTTTCCTCTTGTTTCATGATCAAGGGCCCTTTAGCGTGCGCCAAAATGTTTATCTCGACCACAACGCGACAAGCCCCCTGCGCCCCGAAGCCCTGACAGTTATGACAGAGATCTTGGCAGAGTGCGGCAACCCCTCCTCCATCCATCGCCATGGCCGCCAAGCCCGCCAACATGTCGAAAAAGCCCGCACCACCCTAGCCCGCCTCACCAACAGCCAGCCCCAAGGCGTGATTTTCACCGGCAGCGGTACCGAGGCCAATAATCTTGCTCTCAAAAGCTTGGTCGCGCCAGATCAACCGATTTTGCTGTCGGCCATTGAGCATGACTCCCTACGCCAGGCCTGCCCAAGACCGCCCCTGATCATCCCCGTGACCCAAGAGGGGGTTGTCGATCTCATGGCCTTGGACAGCCTTCTTGCGGCCCAGACCAAACCGCCCTTTGTCGCCGTGATGGGCGCGAATAATGAGACCGGCGTCCTCCAACCCATAGAGGAAATTGCCAAAATCACCCATCGCTATGGCGGGCATTTCCATTGTGATGCCGTGCAGCTGCTGGGAAAAATCCCCATCAATATGCTGATGACCAAGATGGACAGCTTAAGTCTCGCCGCCCATAAGATTGGCGGACCGCAAGGGGTGGGGGCTTTGATTCTCCATCCAGAAAGGCGCCCAGAAACGCGCTTTCAGAGCCCTCTCCTTCAAGGCGGCGGTCAGGAAC
>DDLW01000283.1 GCA_002340345.1 Alphaproteobacteria bacterium UBA2562
ATAGAGCCTTTCCATTGATTCAGTATATAAAGAGAAAGGCTCTAGAGATTTTCCCGAAGCCACAAACCAATGCGGCCAAACAAACCACCAATTTCCCGCGCCCCAAAAGGACCAGACCCCATCCCCTCCTCTTGCTGTCCCATCGCACAATGGAGAAGACCAACACAGGTCGAGAGTTCTGGACCAGAATTCGCTTCCCCAAGTCCGAAAACGCCCCCTGCGCCTAAAAGCGGTCTGGCGATTCTGACTTGTTTGTCCAAAATTGTTCCAGCTTGCTCGCGCAAACCTTGGAGCTGGCTGGCGCCGCCGGTCAACACCACGCGACGCCCGGCCACCTTATCAAAACCACTATGTGCCAAGCGGCTTCGCACAACTTCTAATGTTTCTTCTATCCGGGGCTGCACAATCTCAACGATATTTGCACGCGGTATTTTTTCTAAACGACCGCTGGCATGTTCCCCGACCAAAGGCACATCAATCATTTCCAACTCATCCCGAGGCGAAACAATCGCCGACCCATGCAATGTCTTTAATCTTTCAGCCTCGGCAATTGGCGTTGATAGGCCCCGCGCAATATCATTGGTGACATGATTGCCCCCAATCGGGATCATGTCGCAAAAAACAGCATGGCCATCAAAAAACACCGCAATTGTTGTTGTGCCGCCGCCAAGGTCAATCAAAGTCACCCCAAGATCCATCTCATCTTCCACAAGACAAGACAGGCCAGAGGCAATCGGCGACACCGCAAGCATGGAAATTTCCAGGTGACAATGGTCCATACAAGCCGAAAGATTACGCACGGCCGCCGGTCCTGTTGTCACCACATTCATATTCACCCCAAGCCGTTCGCCAAACATGCCCCGAGGATCACGGATACCAGGGTTATCATCAATCGAATAGGCAATGGGAATGGTGTGGATAAGCTCACGTCCTCCCTCTCCCATATCGACATCACAGCCGGCTTCCAACACATGGCGCACATCCGCATCTGTGATTTCTGTGCCTGAAACAGGGATTTCCACAGAAACAATCTGAGAGCGCGGTTGTCCTGCCGAAATATTCACAGCAACCTCATGGAGGCTCTCGCCAGCGGCCCGCTCGGCGGCATGCACCGCGTTTAAGACGGAAAGCTCCGTTGCCTCCATATCGATAATGGCGCCAGCCCGCATGCCTTTACTGGCTTGGCAGCCAATGCCAATAATTTCGAGACTATTGTCTTCTGTTGGCCTGGCGATCATACAGCATGTCTTTGTACTGCCAAGATCGATGGCTGCGATGAGATCGCGTCTTGTTTTGCCAGAGAAGCGTCCCATCACTCTCCCCTCGCTGATTGTCGCAAACGACCAGGTCGCAAATAGGCTTCGGGATCCAGCATCTCGGCGGGCTGTATGTCTGGGTCTTCTTGTGCGTTTAAATCCTTTTCTGTTTCCTCGCTTTTTGTGCCATTTGCGATTTCATTACGCACCTCTTCTGGCACTTTCAGGACCAAGCGGTCCGTCACACGCAAATCAATCGCCTCGATGTCCCGGTCCAAGAGGCGTGTTTCAAAATCAAGCTCAGCCAAGCGATCCCAAGCGGCTTGGGGGTTTTCTTCGGGCAAAAGAACATCGATGGCATCGTCGATACGCAAATTCCAACGCCGCCCGCCCACACGCACGGCGGCATTGACCCGTTTTTGTAGATGGGGTTGGCTGGCGAGAACCCCATTCAAGGCCTGGAAGGATAGGGGCGCATCGTCACCAACAATCACAGGCAAAGTCGTGAAACGCGCTGGCACTTTCTCCTCGATCACAACACCATGGCGATCCACAAGCGAAAGCTGGCCAGAACGCTGCCACTGGGCCATCGCTTGGCGTTCTTGCAAGACAACGAATAAAGTGTTTGGCAAGCGCCGCTCCACCAAAGCGCTTTCGACCCAATTGATGGCCTCTAATTGACGTTTCACCGCATGGGGATCAATGGCCAAAAGCGCATCGCCTTGTTGGACATTGATGGCTGAGGCGACAGCATCGCGGTCGGCCTCGATCCGCCCGGCCACAAGCAGCTCCTTCACGACCAGATCACCAGCATCCCCCGTCCAGAGCACAAACGCATTCTGTAAAGCCGTCATTTGCTGCCCGACCCAGCCATTCACAATCAGCCATGCCGGCAGTCCCACCAGGGCCGCGCCCACCAACATCACAGCCGCCATCCGGCTCAAAGGCGTCAACCACCGTGGGGGGGGCGGTCGACGACCGGGATCTCCTGGCCCATAAGGTTGTTTCATCCGACGTGGCACAGAGGGACGGCTTTCAGACATGATGCGTCGAAAGAGCGAAGCGTCTTGCTTTGTGTCTTTCGGCGTTGCGGTCGTCTGTTTCGGATCTGTTTCGCGCGCCCCGTCAGCATCGGTTCCAACATGGCGCACTTCCCATTGGAAAAGCCGCCATTTTCGCTGTGCTGTCTGGCCCTGATGAGAAGAGGCTTGACCTTGCGGGGATGTCTCTTGTTCTGATTTCACATTGTGCTGAAGACGCGCAGCCCGTTTGTCTGCTTGGCTTGTGCCCGCAGTCCAGGGTTTCGGGCCTTTTAAAAGCCCTTTGAGCCCTTTACGCTGTGCTCTTGTCTCTGATCCCCCTGCAGAAGATCCGCCAAGAGACGTCTTACGCCGCCCACCCCGTGTTGGGATGGTCGGTTTTAGTGATCGCATCGCGCGTTCTCCACCATCCACACACAGAGGTCTTGAAAAGACAAACCGCTATAAATCGCCTGTTCTGGTACGAGCGACATTTCTGTCATGCCCGGTTGGGTGTTCACTTCTAAAACGAAAAACGCCCCTTGTTCATTTTGCCGCAAATCGGCGCGTGCCACGCCACGGCATCCCAAAGCACGATGGGCCGCCACAGACAGCCTGAGGGCTTCTTTTGTTTCCTCTGGGCTCATCTCTGCTGGGATGATATGGGTTGCGGCCAAAGCTTGGTTATATTTGGCATCATAGTCATAGAAGCTGCCAGGCTGCGGGCGAATCTCGGTCACGGCCAGGGCGCGGGCGGCCTCTCCTTCTCCCATCACCGTTACTGTGACCTCTCGTCCGGCAATATAATGCTCGACCAGCACCTCCTCGCCAAAGGGCCAGCTTTCAGCGGTGAAGGCTAAATCCGGATCTCCCGCATTCACAATATGGACGCCAACGCTGGAGCCTTCATTGATGGGTTTGACCACATAGGGACGCGGCAAGGGATCTCCGGCGAGCATGGTGTCGCGTGTTTTCACCATCCCTTGCGGGCAGGGAATCCCAGCCTTTTCCATCACCATTTTCGCCATTGGTTTATCCATGGCAACAGCAGAGGCCAAAAGGCCAGAATGGGTATATTTCACGCCCAAGAGGTCCAAAAGCCCTTGGATGGTGCCATCTTCGCCCCATCGTCCATGGAGAGCATTGAAGATCACAAGGTCCTCTGTCACGGGTTCAATCGCGGCGACAAGGTCACGCACAGGTCCTTGCGGGTCAAAAATATCAACATCATAGCCAGCATCCCGTAAAGCGTTGGCACACGCGGTACCGCTGCTTAACGAGACCTCTCGTTCCGCTGATCGTCCCCCCATAAGCACCAAGACTTTCTTGACCATGCTTTAGCCCTCTGCCCCCGCCACATCCGCTCTTTGCAACGCCTTGCCGATGCGTTGAATTTCCCACCGTAACTCTATACCGCTATGGGCAAAGACACGACGGCGCACCTCCTCCCCCAAATTTTCGATTTCTTCTGCGGTTGCGCCGCCAAGATTCAATAAGAAATTACAGTGCTTTTCCGAAACTTGCGCTTGGCCCTGTTGCAAGCCACGACAGCCCGCTTCATCAATCAATTTCCAAGCGCTGAGTGTTTCACCATGCGGGCCAGAGGGGTTGGCAAATGTCGATCCCCCCGTCCGTGTTTTTAAAGGTTGGCTCTCCTCGCGTTGGGCTTTGATGTCTTCCATAGCTTGGGTGACCGTCGCAACATCCGATTGCTGCCCTTTCAGCCGCGCCCGGGTAAAAATCCAATCTTGCGGCGCGCCACAATGGCGATAGGACAGATCTAAATCTTCTGCGGCCACATGATGATGGTGGCCTTGACCATCCACGGCCTCAACCCAGAGAAGGACATCTTTCATCTCGCGGCCATAACAGCCGGCATTCATACGCAAAGCGCCGCCAATACTCCCAGGGATGCCCGATAAGAATTCCAACCCTGCCAAGCCTTTTTGGGCTGCGACCATTGCAACTGTGCTATCCAGTGCCCCTGCTCCGACTTCGATGTCCTCTCCATCCAAAGTGACCTCGGCAAAGGCTTTGCCAAGGCGGATCACAACACCAGCCAAGCCGCCATCGCGCACCAAAAGATTAGACCCAACACCAATCACAGACACCGGCACAGCCGCCGGTTTGCCTTTAAAAAATTGGATCAGATCGTCAACATCTTCTGGCTTATAAGAAATATCAGCACAGCCACCGACGCGAAACCATGTGACCTTCGCCAAGGGATAGTCCGGCACATAACGTCCGCGAACGGCAGGAAGTTGCGCCAGCAAAGTTTCACTTGTTTTCATCCTGCCTTTCCTCCTTTCTTGACGTCCGTGCCGCCCTATAGATCCTTCGAGAGATCATGGGGCGAGGTCCCTTATGGGGCGTGTTTTTCTAACGCTTCGGGCAAAGCATTTGCCCATTGGGTGATATTGCCCGCTCCTAAGCAAATGACGAAATCTCCCGCTTCGGCCATCGTGGCAAGCATCTGCGGTAAGTCTTCTTTTGTGGGCAAAGGGCGCGCATCGCGATGACCATGGGCGCGCAAGCCTTCGACAAGACCATCCCGGTCCGCGCCAGCGATAGGAAGCTCACCCGCAGGGAAAACATCCGTCACAATGACCTTGTCCGCATCGTTAAAGCAGGTGCAAAAATCATCAAACAGACTTTGTAACCGAGAATAGCGATGGGGTTGGACCACGGCGATCACCCGCCCCTGGCAGGCATTGCGGGCGGCCTTGAGCACAGCGGAAATTTCCACCGGGTGATGGCCATAATCGTCAATGATGGTCACCCCTTTGGCAACACCCACTTTGGTAAAGCGCCTTTTCACTCCTGAGAAATTCGCCAAGCCTTTGCGGATAGCCGCTTCTTCTAGCCCCATTTCCCAAGCCACGGCAATCGCCGCAAGGGCATTTTGCACATTATGCTCCCCATACATGGGCAAAACCATATTCTTGAGAAAGCATTCTTGTTCGTGATCGCCACGCGCTTTGAGCCGCAAGTCAAAATCCAGCCCTTCTGGGCTATAGCGAATTTCGAGACCCCGGACATCAGCCTGGGGAGAAAAGCCATAGGTGACAATGCGGCGATCTTGAATCCGCGCGATCATATTTTGCACTTCAGGATGGTCAACGCAGACCGCCGCAAAGCCATAGAAAGGAATGTTCTGGACAAAGCTGACAAAAGCATCTCGGATCGCATCAAAATGTCCCCAATGGTCCAAATGTTCTGGATCAATATTGGTCACAACAGCAATCGTCGCCGGAAGCTTGATGAAGGTGCCATCACTTTCATCCGCTTCCACCACCATCCATTCTCCGCTTCCCAAACGGGCATTCGTGCCGATGGCGTTAATGATGCCACCATTAATCACCGTCGGGTCTAAACCGCCCGCCTCAACAAGAGAGGCCACCAAAGAGGTCGTTGTTGTCTTGCCATGGGTGCCGCCAACGGCAACAGACCATTTTAGCCGCATCAGCTCTGCCAGCATTTCCGCGCGCCGGACAACAGGGATAGACCGTGCCCGTGCGGCTTGCACTTCGGGATTGTCTGCTTTTACAGCGGTTGAGACGACCAGGACAGAGGCCAGTTCGACATTCTCAGCCGCATGGCCAACTGTCACCGCGATGCCCAATGCCCTGAGCCGTAAGACATTCGCGTTCTCTGAAAGGTCACTGCCTTGCACTTCATAGCCAAGATTATGGAGAATTTCGGCAATCCCGCTCATGCCGATGCCGCCGATGCCAACAAAATGGATGCGTCCAATGGACAGAGGAAGCTTACTCATGCGACCCCTCCTGCGGCGCACATTGGCCAGCATGGCTGAGAGGCGACAGCACAAGGAACAAGCGTCACCGCGCAACACCATTTGGCGGTCACAAGGGAGGCTGGGCGTTTTGTTAACATAAAATTAAGGTTAATATTCAATTTTAGACGCTCGTTTCTCTTGACATTTTTTTCATAAACAGACTGTTTGTTTTCGAGTCGCTTTTGGACAGGAAAGGCCCCAGAAAGCGCAACACAGTTCTCTTTGGTTTCTTTTTTTCGCCGGTCGCCTCTTTTTTCAGGCTTGGGTCAAGGTTTTGGCTCCTAAAAGCCCTTTGATTTGGATCGGGGCCTTCAGAACAAGGGGCCCAAAACAGCGATAAGAGATAGCTTTTTTTTGAACATATGTCTCCTCTCGCTTTTTAACATTAACGTTAATGAAGTCTTATCGCATGATTAGGCTTCAGAAAAAAGTGACTCTAGGGTCTTTGCCATCTGATCCGCTGCATTGATCTGCGCGAATTGCTGAGATGCAACAGCGGCTTGTCCTAATTTTTCTGGATTTGACAGCAACGAAAAAAGTTTTTCTGCCAGCGCTTCAACCGTAAAGATCTCGGAGGCCTCTTTCTCCCAGCCTTTTTGCACCATCAGCCAGCCCCCTTCCGCAGAGGCGAGCGCCTGGGCATTCGCCTCTTGATGATTATCCATAGCATAAGGGTAAGGCACTAAAATTGCCGGGCGCCCAACAGCCGTCACCTCAGATAACGTCGAAGCCCCGCAACGACAAATCAGCAAATGCGCTTGGGCCATCTGTTGGGCCATAGCGCCAATAAAAGGACTTAAATCCGCTTTTATGGACAAAGCGTCATAGGCGGCCTGGCAACGTTCCATATCTTCTTCGCGCGTTTGCTGCGTAATATGAAGCCTTTGCTGGAGGGCCGCCGGCAATTTTGCAATCGCTCCAGGGAGAATATCTGCAAAAATACGCGCGCCCTGGCTGCCGCCCACGACCAATAAACGCAGTATACCGCTCTCTGTTATGGGCGGATAAGCCTGCGCGGCAGCCTGCAGAAAAGGCGCACGCACGGGATTTCCCACAAACTGACTCTGACATTGTGGCTGCAGGCCCGCTGTCTTTGGAAAACTTGTGAAAATCATTTTGGCCCGTTGTGCAACCAACCGGTTTGCCCGGCCCATCACCGCATTTTGCTCATGCAGAATCACCGGAACCCCGGCATGGCGCGCTGCCATACAAGAGGGCACAGAGGCATAACCGCCAAAACCAATCACCGCGCGCGGTCGCACAGAGCGCATCAGTTTTTTGGCTTGAAAAAAACCACGCATTAAAGAAATGGCCCCGGTCACTTTGTTGAACAAATTGCCAGAAGGGCTCGCCGCATCAATTCTATAGGTGGGAGTGTCCGCAAAGTCCCCCTCTATCATCGCGCTAAAAGCTTTTCCACGACGATCGGTCACAAGACCAACAGCATGACCTCTTTTGATCAAAGCCATTCCCAAAGCCACAGCGGGGAAAAGATGCCCCCCTGTCCCCCCTGCTGTCACCAAGAAAGGGGCTTTTTGACCTGCACTATCCTGATTGTGTCCTGTTCCAAGGGCCTTGGTTGTAGCGGGCTGTCCCGTCATGGTGACTCTCTTATAAGATGTGTTTCAGCATTTTGCTTTTCTTTAGCGTTAGAAAATGCTGTCGGTTTTTGTTTTGCCCCAAAATAGATCAAAAGCGTACCCCGGTCACTTTGCCCCTTGCTCTCAAACAAAGGCCGGCCCAAAAGGCGGAGTGCTCCACAATAGGTTCTTTGGCTGTCTCTGCTTTGCGGTCATTTTATGGCATAGGGACCATGTTTTCAGCGGCGACAATTTGCAAACAGTTGAATGTCTTTGAAAAATGCTCTTTTCATTGTGGTGCAAGCCTCTGGTCCTCTCGATTGACCGCGCGTTCTGCGACACAAAGCCTCGGACGATCTTGAAAAAATTGCGGCCCAATATCGGCAAACGCGTTCAGGAGAGGGGTTCACCGACGTGATATAAAAAGATTTTTTTGATGTCTCGAAAGCTCCTTTTACAATAACATATTGATTATGATCTATTTTCCGATAAGAAAACCGCGATAATCCCTATAAACTGTTCAAAACCTTCCATGACTTTCAACTAATAGCATGATACGAAGTAAAAATCTCAACCTAAATTAAATTTGACCGCAAGACTTTAAAATTTCATGTTCCCTTGTGAAGCATAAAAATCCTGAGTCGCAAGATCGGTGGCTCGATTTATTAACCACAAAAATAGCATATTTCTAGGGTAAAATCGCCTCTTTCTTCATTTTGGTTAATAACTTGTAACCATAGCCGTTTGACCGGAAAAAAGGCTCAGGTCAAGACTTTCTTTAAGAAAAAAAACAGAGGCTTAAAGCCTTACATCCATGAATGGATAAAATATATCATAAATTCTTCTTTTCAGATATTGCCGCCCGCGCACAGGTCAAATGGGCATTTTCCCGTTCCCATCCTTGAGTAAAATTTTAATCAATAGTGTCAGGCGCGTTCGACCCTTTCATGGCTTTTTAAACAGGCCATGCTGTGTATTTTTACGGCTTTTGGTTAAAGCAAGCACCATCCCCGTCATCGTTGCAACCCCCAACAAAGAAGAGCCCCCATAACTCATAAAAGGCAAGGTCATGCCTTTCGTCGGCATCATGCTCAGCGTCGACGCCATGTTAATCCAAGCTTGCATGCCAAATTGCACCAAAAGTCCAGCGCTGGCCAACAGGACGAAAAGATTGCTGCCCTGTAAAATGCGGGAGAATCCTCTTAAGACGATGAAAACCACCAACCCTAAAATGACAAGACAGGCCATGAGACCCATTTCTTCTCCGGCCACCGCAAAAATAAAATCCGTATGCGCATCTGGCAGATATTGTTTGACAACGCCTTCCCCTGGGCCACGCCCGAGAAATCCACCGGACGCAAAGGCTTCTAGAGAGCGATCCACCTGGAACGTATCCCCTGAATTTGGATCCAAAAACCGATCAACCCGGCTCGCCACATGGGGCAGCGTAAAATAAGCCATGACAGCCACGGTCAGCCCCCCGGCCACAAGCAAAAAGACCCATGCTAAGCTTAACCCCGCCAGAAAAAGCTGTGTAAACCATGTCACCGCGACCAGGGTCGCCATACCAACATCTGGCTGCTTGAGCAAAATAAGCAAAACACAACATAACAGGCCAATGGAGATCTTATAGCCCGGAAAGTCCTTTCGTTCCCGGCTATGGGCCAGGAGCCAAGCCGTCACCACCGCAAATAAAGGCTTCACCATTTCAGAAGGTTGCAAGGTAAATCCTGGCAAGGACAGCCACCGTTTTGCGCCATTAATTTCTAAAGGCACAATCATGGTTAAGACCATAAGGCAGAAAAAAAGCCCAAACCCCGCCGTTGCAACCAAACGCAAGGGTTTGGGATCAAGCAAAGATAAAAAAAGCATCACAAAAATGGCGAGCGGCAAAAGCGTCATTTGCCGTTTCACAAAATGCCAACTGTCAAGGCCAATGCGTTCCGCCACAGCCGGACTTGCCGCAAAAAGCAAAAGCGCCCCAATCCCAATCAAAAGCAAAAGCGCTGCTAGGGTCCAGCGATCAATGCTCGCCCACCACCGTCCTGCAATACTATTTTCTGACAGGTGAAATCGGTACGGGTCTGTACGCATCCCAGCGTTCCCTTTACTTATCTCAAGGCCTGCACGAGCGATTTAAAATGATCCCCGCGTTTCTCAAAATTGGCATATTGGTCAAAAGACGCACAAGCTGGGGCAAAGAGAACCACAGGCTTCGCACCTTTCCCATCTTGTCCCCCATCTTGTCCCATTGTCGCCAAAGCCGCATCATGGGCGGCTTGAACCGCCAGATCAAGGGAGTCATAGCATTTTGGCTCTGGTTGATCTGTCGCGGCTTTGATGGTTTCACAAAAAGCCGGGGCCGCCGCCCCAATCAAGAAAATTCCGGACAGATCGGCGAAATAAGCGCTGAGGGTGTCTATACCACCTTCTTTTGCAACACCGCCCGCAATCCAAAAGACAGGCTGCGGCTGATCTTGAGAGACATAGCTTTGTAAAGCGCGTTCCGCAGCCTCTGCATTGGTCGCTTTGCTATCATTGACATAGAGGATGCCTTTTGGAGACGCCACCAATTCCTGGCGATGGGCGAGACCTGGATAGCTTGCTATGCCCGTCTGACAGTCTTGCCCCGAAAGCCCCAGAGCCTGCCCAACAGCCAAAGCCGCGGCTGCATTTTGCGCATTATGTTGCCCGCGCAAGGTCGGACAGTCGGTCAAATCGATCGAGACCGCGTTCCCATCGATCTTGCTAGAGACTTGTCCTGCCCGAAAAACAAAAGTGCTGTCTTGGTCCTCTTGGGCTGAGAGCGTCCAAAGGCGGCGTTCGGGCTGGGGATCTGCGTTTAACTTTTCCCGAAGGGCTTGGGTTTCGGCTTCATCACGCCCGAGGATCGCTTGGAGAGGCCGCCGCCCCACCCGAAAGATTCGTTCCTTCGCCGCAACATAGCCAGACATTCCACCATGGCGGGCCAAATGGTCTGGGGTGATGTTTAACAACACAGCCACATCCATCCGCGCCTGGTCCAGCAATTCCAACTGGTAAGACGACAATTCCAGGACATAGATCCCATCCGCTCCCAAAGGCTCCAGATCCAACGCCGGAATACCCAAATTACCGCCAACAGCCACTTTACAGCCTGCTTGTGCCAACATATGGCCGATCAAGGCTGTGGTCGTCGATTTCCCATTGGTCCCTGTGATGCCCACAAACCGTGCTTGGCTCTGGGTGAGAACCAACAGCTCAACATCACAAATCAGCGGCACTTTTGCTTGCTTGGCCAACAGCGCTGCGGGATGGGCGGTTGGAAAGCTGTGGGGAATCCCTGGGCTGATCACCATCGCCTCGAGCTTATCCCACGGCATATCCTCTGGCGCGCGCAAAGGATAGCCAAGACTCTGGGCCTCTTCTTGGGCTTTGGGATGATCATCCCAAACACAAAGAGTGGCCCCCGCCCGTTTTAATTCGCGCGCAGCACTGAGACCAGATTTTCCCAACCCTAAAACAGCATAATGCTTGCCAGCAACCCTTGCTGAGAGATCTATGGCCAAGGTTGGGATCTCCTAATCTCGAAAAGAGGAAAAACATATGAGGACGGCAGAGTCCCCCAAAAAGACCGAAAAACTCTTACATTTTAACGCAGCTTCAATGTGGCTAACCCTAACAAGGCCAACACACCAGCAATAATCCAAAACCGCACAACAACCGTGGATTCAGCCCAGCCTTTTTTCTCAAAATGATGGTGCAAAGGCGCCATCCGAAAAACACGCTTGCCTGTCAATTTAAAGGACGCCACTTGTACAATCACAGATACGGTCTCGAGAACAAAAAGCCCGCCGACAATCATCAAAACCAATTCATGTTTTGTGATCACCGCAATGGCACCCAGGGCCCCCCCCAAAGATAAAGACCCCGTATCGCCCATAAAGACCATGGCAGGCGGCGCATTATACCACAGGAAGCCTAATCCTGCGCCAATAATAGCGCCACAAAAAACAGCCAGCTCTCCTGTGCCTTCGACATAAGTAATTTGCAGATATTCTGAAAAGACAGAATTCCCCGTAAGATAAGCAATGACAGCAAAACAGGCACAAGCGATAATTGTCGGCACGATGGCCAGCCCATCCAGACCGTCTGTCAGATTGACAGCATTACTCGATCCAATCATGACAAGCATCGCGAAAGGAATGAAAAACGGTCCCAAATCAATGAAGAAATCTTTGAAAAACGGCACAAGAAGCGCTGTATTCATATGGGGCGCTGTTTCCATAAGCACCCAAAAACTGGCCAGAAACGCGACAAGAAGTTGGGATAAGAACTTCACCCGGCTTGACATGCCTTTCGGGTTGCGTTTGGTCAATTTCATATAATCGTCAATGAAACCAATCGCCCCAAAACCGATGGTCACAACCAAAACAATCCAAATAAATTCGTTACTGAGATCGGCCCAGAGCAAGGTCGAAAAGACCAGCGCAATCAAAATTAAAAAGCCGCCCATGGTTGGCGTGCCTTTTTTCCGCAACAAATGCCCTTCGGGACCATCTTCTCGGATGGGCTGTCCGGCCCCTTGGCGGCTTTTCAGCCAATTGATCACGGTTGGGCCCAATAAAAATGCAATGGCAAGCGCCGTTAAAATGGCGCCCCCTGTACGAAAGGTCAAATAGCGGAATAGGTTAAAAGCTGAAATATCCTCCGCTAAGGGAGCTAAATACTCATAAAACATTGACACTTCCGTTGATTGGTAGAGTAAACATCAAAAAGCTATAATGTCTTTCAAACGTCTTGGGAAAGCGCTTCGACCAAACGCCCCATCCGTGTTCCAAAAGATCCTTTGACAAGGACGACATCATTCGGACCGAGTTTTTCTTGTAAAAGCGGTAACATCTCTTCGACTTGCGCACTATGTCCGCCTTGATACGCCACAGGCACGATGTCATACAGAGATTCCATATGCTTTCCAACCGTAAAGACTTGCGTCACACCCGTTTCTTCTAAAGACGGCCATAAATCGGCATGCATCGCATCCGCCCCTGGCCCCAATTCGAGCATGTCCCCTAATACGGCAATCCTGCGGCCCTCTCCTTGGGGCTGCATGCGCGCCAATTGCGCAAATGCGGCTTTCATGGCGGCTGGGCTGGCGTTATAGCTCTCATCTAAGAGAATAATGGCATCGCCATCGGACAAATGCCCTTGGGAGATCCGCCCCCGCCCTTTCAAGGGATAGAGCTGGGCCAGAGCCTCTGCGGCCTCCTGGACATCTCCTCCTACACAAGACACCGCCCCCAACACCGCCAAGCTGTTCAAAGCCTGATGGAGACCGGGAAGATTCAGGCGATAGCGCATGGTCTTGCCTAAGATATCGGCTGTGACCATGCTGTGATCCATGGCCATATCGCAAGACAAAAGCCTTATCTCTGCCTTTTGCGCTTGCCCAAATCCGAGAATGGTTTCAATCGCATGGTCTTTCGCTGTTTTCTCAAGACGGGTAAATTGCCGACTATCTGCATTGATAATCGCGGTGCCATCCCGCTTGAGACCCGCAAAAATTTCGGCTTTTGCATCGGCAATGCCTTCAATCCCATCGAAGAACTCACTATGCACCGCTTCAATCGCTGTGATAATCGCCACATCAGGGCGGGCGAGGCGGGATAAAGGGTCGATTTCGCCAGCATGGCTCATCCCCATTTCCAAGATGGCATAGGCTGTGTCCGAGGGCATCCGCGCCAACGTCAAAGGCAAACCGATATGATTATTGAGATTTCCTTCTGTTGCATGGGTGACGCCTTGCCCAGACAAGGCTTGCCGCAACATTTCCTTTGTGCCTGTTTTGCCGACACTGCCTGTCACCGCAACAACATGCCCCGCCATGCGCTGGCGCGCAGCGGCGGCGAGGTCAACAAGCCCGCGCATGGTATCTTTCACGGTCAAAATCGGGGCTGTTTCCGACAGACCAGACGGAGAGACCGCCACCATCACCGCCGCCGCCCCCGCCGCCAAAGCGTCCTTCACAAAAGCATGGCCATCAAAATTTTCACCACGCAACGCAATAAAAAGATCACCGGGCTGGATCGTACGGCTGTCAATTGAAACATGGTGGGCAAGCCATGACTCTAAGCTTTGGCCGCCTGTCGCCTCAACAGCACTTGCCGCTGTCCAAAGAGGTAAACGCTGCCCTGTCAGAGGTTCTTGCGTGACATGCTGTTCGGCCTTTGCCATCTTTGCTGTTCCCCCATGAAGGCAGTTTCAGTCCATCGCCATGCGCTTTAGGTATTACACTCTTTGTCGAAAGTCATCGACTTTATCGGCCTGTGCCTCAATCCGGTCAAAAGATTTGACATTCAATGATTTAAACTATTGTTTTATAAAGAAGAAAGTTTTAGAGCCTTTCTCTTTTATATTGAATCAATGGAAAGGCTCTATGGTCTTGTTTTTGCCGCAAAACGCAGGGTTAAAGGGGCTGCCACTT
>DDLW01000284.1 GCA_002340345.1 Alphaproteobacteria bacterium UBA2562
AAACAAAAACAGAGAGCATTTCTATTGATTCAAGATAAAAGTGAAATGCTCTAAATCTTCTGAGGCAACGCACCACAAAAACACTGTCCATCGAGGGGGACCCTATCACGGAGGAAAGAGTATGAGTTTACATCATGAAACATCAGACGCCTTGCATAACCCCAATCTTATCGTACAAGAAATGGCTCTGATTCAAAAAGTCAAAACAGATGATGTCTGGCAATGGCTGGCCAAAGGCTGGGATGATTTACGCTATAGCTGGCCCGTCAGTATTTTCTATGCCACTTTTTTTGTTGCCGCAGGCTTTGCCATTTCTTTTGGTTTCTATTTTATGGGGATGTCTTATCTGATTCTCCCAGGCCTTTCAGGCTTTTTGCTGGTCGGCCCTGCTTTGGGGGTCGGATTTTATGAAATCAGCCGTCGGCGCGAAGCCGGTGACCCCCTTCGCTTCAAAGACCCTTTTCTCGCCTATCGCCGCAATACCCTTGGCATCATGGGGCTTGGGGTCTTTATGGTGTTTCTGTTCCAGGTTTGGATTCGCTTGTCTTTTACCATTGCCGCCATCAGCTATCCAGGCGTGTCACCTGAATGGTCGGCGATTATAGAACGCTCTTTGACAACTTTCCAAGGCCTGCAGTTTGGCTTTTATATTTCCCTTCTGGGCGCGGTTTTTGCAACTTTGATCTTTTTCGTTGGTGCCTTTTCGATGCCCATGATGGTCGCCCGGCGCTCTATTCTTATTCCGTCCATGATCACAAGCGCCTTTGCCGTTGCCGCCAATCGCAATGCCATGCTTCTTTGGGCTGCGGTCATTGTGTTGGTCACTTTTGCAGGTCTTGTGACCGGCTTGTTGGGGCTTATTTTATCCTTCCCACTCATCGGCCATGCCACATGGCATTCCTATAAAGCCGTGATTCGACAAGAGCCTTGAAGTTTTGTGGGGCCTAGAGCAAAGCGCGATCAGGTGGGGTCACCTGATCGCGCTTTGCTCTCTTCCCCTTTTTGCGAAAAGGCGTTACTCTTCTTCTTGCATCAGAGGACAAGGCAAAAGAATAGCCCCCTAAAAACAAGAAGGTCTCACGCGTGAGCGAACCGCAAAACCCAGCCCAAAAGCGCCCGATGGACACAGTGATTTTTCATATCTGCCCTTTGGAGCGCTGGGAGAAGGCCCTTGCTTGTGGAGAGCATGTTGGCAATCCCCAAGATCTTCAAGATGGTTTTATCCATTTTTCGACGGCTGCACAGATTGAAGAAAGTGCTGCAAAACATCGGGCAGGGGAAACAGGTCTGCTCTTGATTGCCGTCGATAGCCTCTCCTTAGGAGACGCTTTGCGGTGGGAAGAATCGCGCCGGGGCCTTTTGTTCCCCCATCTTTATAGCACACTCTCCCTCAAGGCGGTGCTGGCGACCCATCCCCTGCCCCTTGGCCAGGACGGGATGCATTGTTTTCCTGATCTTTATGATCTGAAAGGCTGGTGATCGTCTTTCGCCGCAAGATCAAAAGGATGCGCCTCTTCTATTGCGCTGTCTGATCACTTTATGGCACTGTGCGGCGTTCTTTTTCACAAACCAACCCTATGGCCAAGAGTGATGCGCGTTTTTCATTCTCCTAAAGATCTGCCTGCGTCTTTAAAAGGGGCGAGTCTCGCCCTCGGCAATTTTGATGGTGTTCATCGTGGCCATCGTGGGGTGATTGAAGCCGCCGCTTTAGCCTGCCACCCTGCCTCGGACCATGGCCCACAAGCGGGCCCTGTGGGGGTTGTCACCTTTGAGCCCCATCCCCGCCAACTGTTCCGCCCCGAAGACCCCCCATTTCGCATTGCGCCTTGGCCGGCGAAAAGACGGCGTTTGCGGCGCTCTGGCATTGATTTCACCCTTGCCATTCGGTTTGATAAAATCTTCTCTCAAGTCCCCGCCGATCGCTTTCTTGATGATTGGCTTGTCGGCCCCTTACAACCGCGCCATATCACTGTGGGTTATGATTTTAGCTTTGGCCATCGTCGATCTGGGAATGCGTCTCTCCTAAGGCAACATCTCGCGGCCCTTGACATTGGCTTTACCGAGGTTTCGGCCATTACAGGTCCCGATGGAGAGATTTACTCCTCGACCAGAGTGCGGGAACTTTTGCGCATGGGCCATCCCAGAGAAGCCGCCGACCAATTGGGCAGCCCTTGGGAAATTGAAGCCATCGTGCAAGATGGCGACAAACGGGGGCGACTTTTAGGCTTTCCCACAGCCAACCTAACCCTAGGCGATCACATCCGCCCGCGGGCTGGGGTTTATTCTGTACGGGTTGCTGTCCCCCGCGATCTGATAGACGCTGAGGCCAAAGCCCAACGTCCAGAATCAGACCCTCTGAGAAGCACACCCTTTGAAGCTGACATGCCCAGCAACTGGATATGGCATGATGGTGTGGCCAATATTGGCACAAGACCAACGGTCAATGGCCAAGATCTGAGAGTCGAAGCCCATCTTTTTAATTTTTCCGGCGATCTTTATGGCCATAGTCTCCGGGTCGCGTTGATTGATTTCTTACGTCCAGAACATCGCTTTGAAGGGTTAGAAGCTCTGCAAGCGCAAATTGCTCTTGATTGTGACAATGCACGTCATAGCTTAACGCAATGGAAGGCAGAACATCGCCAAGATGTTGTCTGAGGCCGCGGTCTCAGCGTAAGATAACAAGACCTGCTTTAGGGCAAGGTGATGAAACATCACTTTGATCCGTTTTGCGGCAACATCCTTAAAGCAAAGGCCGCTGCTCTCATAAGGACGACCACCATGAAGGACGGCTCTGTCGCACAGCCTGAAAGGCCCGCTCCAGGACAAGAGATCCAACTCCCCATTTCAGGGATGCGCTGCGCTGGCTGTGCCGGACAGCTCCAAAAAGCACTCACAGCGACAGCCGGTGTTCTCGAAGTCGACATTGCCTTCGCAACCGCCCAGGCCACCCTCAATATCGACCCCGAGCAGACCGATATCCCACAGCTGGTTTCGGTCATTGGCCGCGCGGGGTTTGCTGTCCCCGTTGAGCGCCATGAACTCGCCCTCAGCGGTTTACGCTGCGCTGGCTGTGCGGGGCGGGTCGAAAAAGATCTGAAAGCCGTCCCTGGCGTGTCCCATGCCCAGGTTGATTTTGCCTCTTCGAAAGCCTGGATCGATGTTCCCGGCCAAGCGGTAAGCTCTGAAAGCTTAATCCAAACTGTCGAAAAAGCAGGCTTTTCTGCGGTCCCCCTCGAAGGCAGCTTAAACCGTCGTTTGCGAATTTTAGAAGAACAAGAGGCCCAAGACAAAGAAAGTCCCTGGCCGCTGCTTATCGCCGCCGGTCTCTCCTTTCCCTTACTCCTCCCCATGCTCTTGATGCCTTTTGGAATCGAATGGATGCTACCAGGGTGGGTGCAATTTTGTCTCGCCAGCCCGGTTCAGTTCTGGGCTGGGGCACGGTTTTATCAAGGTGGATTTAAAGCCTTGCGCGCGGGCGGCGCCAATATGGATGTCTTGGTGGCGATGGGTACCAGCGCTGCCTTTGGCCTCAGCCTTTATGGGCTGTTTTTCCCAACATCTGATGGTCCGCCGGCACTTTATTTTGAGAGTGCGGCTGTGGTCATCACCCTTGTTCTGCTTGGCAAAGCCTTGGAAAGCCGTGCCAAGCGCTCGGCTGCATCGGCTTTACGGGCTTTAATGACGCTCCAGCCCACAAAGGCGCGTCTTGTTCGTGAAGAAGCGCTTCTCGAAATCCCCGCCGAAGCTGTGCGCGCGGGTGATCTCTTGCTGGTCAAGCCCGGCGAGCGCTTTCCGGTGGACGGCACTGTTTTTGATGGGGAAAGCCATGCCGATGAATCCATGATGACCGGCGAAAGCCGCCCCTGCCCCAAGACGATCGGCGATCCTGTGCTGGGTGGCACCCTCAATGGTGATGGCCTGTTGCGCATCACCGCCACCGCTATTGGCGAACAGTCTGCCTTGGCGCAAATTGTCCAAGCCGTCGAAAACGCCCAAGGCAGTAAAGCACCGGTCCAGCATTTGGTCGATAAAGTCGCCGCCATTTTTGTGCCCGTCGTTTTCGCAATTGCTTGTGCCACCTTCTTAGGCTGGTGGGGTTTTGGAGACGCCCTCGAAACCGCTTTTCTCGCCGCCATTTCCGTCCTGGTCATTGCCTGCCCTTGCGCCTTAGGTCTCGCAACGCCAACCGCCATTATGGTCGGTGTTGGGATGGCCGCTCGGCGTGGGATTCTGATCCGGGACGCAGAAGCGCTCGAAAGCGCCAAAGATCTCAAAGTCATTGCCTTTGACAAAACCGGCACTTTGACCGAAGGCCGCCCGGCCTTAGCCGATATTTTTGTGCTGTCCGAGACAAACACAGCCGAAGCGCTCTCCAAAGAGGCGCTTCTGACCCTTGCCGCTTCGGCGCAACAAGGCAGCGATCATCCCCTAGCCCAAGCCCTTCTTAACGCGGCACAATCCCAGAACCTTCCTGTGACGCCCCCTGACAGCTTACAAAACGTCCCAGGTCGTGGGGTCCAAGCGGTCGTTTCAGGACGCGCCTTATGGATCGGTTCTGAAAGATTTTTACGCGAACAGGCCATCCCCTTTCAGGACAGGGACGAGGCCCTTGGAAAAACCGAAGCCCAACGCGGTCGCAGCCTCATCTGGGTGGCAGAAACCAAAACACACCCCCCAGGAGAAAACGCCGAAGGGCGTATTTTAGGCCTCCTAACGACAGAAGATCCCCTCAAGTCAGAAGCTGTCGAAGCCTTAACCGCTTTGCACCATCAAGGGCTTAAGGCGGTTATGCTCACCGGCGATGTGCCAGATGTCGCCCAGGCGGTCGCCCAAAGTCTTCAGACCCAGGGGCTTGGCGCCCAGGGGGTGGGCCTCGACCATATTGCGGCAGGCCTGCTGCCCCAGGAAAAAGCAGAAGAAATCACCGCCTTGCAAAAACGCTATGGTGCGGTGGCCATGGCCGGCGATGGCATTAATGATGCCCCCGCTTTGGCCGCGGCCAATGTCGGGATTGCCATGGGTACCGGCAGCGATGTGGCCAAAGAAACCGCCCATATCACCATCATGCAAAGCCATCTTGGCCATATTGCCGAAGCGGTTGCCCTCTCCCGCGCGACCTATGCGAAATTACAGCAAAATCTTTTCTGGGCCTTTGCTTTTAACAGCCTCGCCATTCCCCTTGCCGCCGCCGGTGTTCTGAGCCCCATGATCGCTGGGGCGGCGATGGCATTGTCTTCGGTCACCGTTGTCAGCAATGCGTTGCTTTTACGCCGTCATCGCGTGCGGAAACCTTAAAATGACGAAAAAGTCTCTCAAAAAGCTTTTGGCAAAAAGCTTTTAGGGGGTCTTAGGGGGCCTTTTTCAAAAGGCTCCCTAACATCGCGTAAGCGAAAAAGAGTTCATGGCTTGAGGCCATTAAATTTTTCTGCCTTTGCGCTCTTGAAACATTCTGGGGCTCTCCTAAATATTAGTCATGCAGAGCCCAAAAGGGGCTGCATGATGAATAAGTCTTTAGAAGCTCGACCATAATGGTGGGCTTATTCTTCAAAAGGCTCAATAGGAGATTTTGATATGCGTCACTATGACCTTTCCCCTCTCTTCCGTTCGAATGTTGGCTATGAGCGCTTGAATTCTTTATTCGATGCTGCTTTCCATAATAATGATGCCGAGAAATACCCCCCCTATAATATCGAAAAACGCGGCGAAGACCACTATCGCATCACCATGGCTGTGGCCGGATTCGAAGCCGATCAGCTTGACATCACCTATCAGACCAACCAGCTGATCATCCAAGGCACCCAAGCGGACTCTGAAGAGAAGAACGCATCCCCATCAGAGTATCTGCATCGTGGGATTGCGAGCCGTGCCTTCCAACATAAATTCGGCCTTGCCGATCACATCAAAGTGGCCGATGCCCGCCTTGAAAATGGTCTTTTGCATATTGACTTGGTACGAGAGGTGCCGGAAGCCTTGAAACCGCAAAAAGTGGCCATTGGCACAAAAGCCTCTCAAAGTCTCGCGCCCAAAGCGGCTTAACGCCTCATCTCTGTGACCCTTGAGACCGTTCTTACAAGCATGCCAGAAGACCTGCCCAAAATATTTTGGGTAGGTCTTTGGAACAAACTATCATCGGCAATAAAAGGAAGGGCCGATATCAAAGTGAAAATGATCCCTATGATCGGCATCGGCCTCGGGTCCCAAGGAGACGTGGAAAAGGCGACAGCTATTTTTGTGTAAATCCCGCATAAAAGCCGCTGCTTTATCCCCCCGACCCCAGTCTCGAGGCAAAGCAATTTGCCGCCCCCCTTCCAAGGTAAAACCTGTTATATCAATTGCTTTGCCAAAAGCATGCTGGCTGAGCTTCCCCGTGCCACGGATTCTGCGGCAAGAATAGCCAGATACGGTTTTAATCTCCCGCACAGGCCTGCCAAAATGATGTTGGGCGGCTGGCTGTAAAAGCTTATTTTCAAACACGCTCAACCGATGCGCCATTTCGCATGTGACGGTCATAACTTGGCTATAGCGTAGATTTGAGGAGCCCGCCACCTGCACCGCCCCTTCCACAGCGCAGCCTTGCGCCCCATAAATATCAGACACCCGACGCCATTGCAGCGTTGACTTTGAAAGCGCTGTCAAGCAGGCCTCAACGGAGGGGAACCACGCTTGCGGCTGGGAACGCCCAGACGCTCTGTGGCCTGAGGCGCTATTGCCCGAGGGACGGCTTGAGAAAATTTCTGTCCCAACAGAAACCCCGCTATTTATGCCCCCCGTGCCATAGCCCACATGGCCGCCAAGATTTAGACAGCCCGACAAGGAAAAAAGCGACAACCCAAGGACCCCCCAGCGTCTGTGAGCGCCTTTGACGCTGTGTTGGCGTGGCAAAAAGGCGCCCGCCCTTTGTTTTTGCCCCCCATCACAGCGATCAGAGGGCCTTATCTGATCATGTTTTGTCTTCGCCATCCTCAAAGACGCCTCCTACATCGCTATTGCGTTTCTTTGCGCAGATAGGCCTTGGCCGCCTCCCTATGAGAAGGCTGTATCGCATCGCCAAGGCGGCTTAAAGCCGCCATTAAGACGGCCGCGTCATCTGTGAACCCCGCAATGATGAAAACATCAGGGATGATATCAAAGGGTAAAAGAAAATAAGCCAAAGCGGCACATAAAGTTGCCCGGACATGAAAAGGCGTTTGCGGATCACGCGCACAGTAAAAACTGGCCAAAGCCTCTTCCGCAAAAGGAATATGACGCATGACGCGGTTAAACTTTTTCCAAAACCCAGCCTCTACTTTTTGACGATCCTGTTCATAGCGGCTCTGATCTTGTGCGTTTTCAGCCTTTGGAATATGGGTCGGTAAAATTCGTTCTGCGACGGTTTTCAAAACCATCTTTTTGCCTCCAGCAATTTTCAGAATGTCTTGCAAAATTTTTCCTGTGTGGCCTTGAAATATGAAAATCCTTATCCTAGAGCCTTTCGCTTTTAATTTGAATCAGGTGAAATGCTCTATATCTTTGTTTTCACCGCAAAACGCATGGTTAAAGTGATGCCACTTTAACCAGCTTTGCTCTAAAGAACAGGTCAAGTCTTCACGCCATAAAAATATTTCTATATCTCCTAAAAAACACTCTGGTCATATGCGGCTTATCCTTGTATGAAAGACTCTGTAGAAATCTTTTAAAGACTCAAACTTCTGCATTGCAGCAAAAATGCCAAATTAACCATAGGGAAAATAGTTGCTTTACTTCCTAGAACTCATAATGAAAAAATATTTGCTTATATTTAATGTCGTTATTCTCAGCATTTTATGCATTGCAAAGCTAGGAGAAGCAAATTCAAACATAAAAATATGTTATGAAAGCTGGGAACCTTACTATTGGCAAGACCAAAAAAATAACTTTACAGGCCCTGTGATTGATATTGTAAATAATATTTACCAAAAACAAGGTTTCACTATTGAGTATACAGAACTTCCTTTTGCTCGCTGTTTGGCAAATTTAAAAGCGGGTATTTTCGATGGGTTTTTATCTGTCTCACCAACTGTTACGAATGTCAGAATGTCTAAACACCCCATCGCTTATTGGACTCTTAATGCCATTGTGCGATCGAATGACTCTTTTGAGCATTTTTTGTCGATGGCGCAATTTTCCCATTACCGTGTTTTACTTCATCAAGATTATGATTATCCAACAGCAATTACCGACTATCACCATAGTTGGAAGTCTGTCATTCCTTTTACCTATAAGGCAAAAGGGCGATTTCTTGGGCAAAGCCGCCCCTATCGCATGATCGCCCGTCAAAGGGCTGATGTGTTGTTTGAAGATTTTTGGACCGCATCCTCCATCATTCGCACGCGCAAACTGGACTTAAAAATCTTGCAACCCTCCATTGCCATAGAGCCAAATTATCTTGCCTTTCAAAAAGATGATCTTTTCCTTGCCACCCTGTTCGATATGGGCATGGATGCGCTCATTGCCAATGGCAAAGCCCAAGCAATTTACAAACGTTATTTTGGAAAAGACTGGCAATATTGGGGAAGTCACAAAAAAAACGCTGATTTAGAAACCGTTTTAAAGCAAAATGCGATGAAAAAATTTAAGACCCAAAACGCCAATGGATTTCCGTAAAGGCACAGTGCACGGTCCTTAACCTTTAAGCCGAATTACTTAAGTGGATGATTTTATGCCCGCTTCTGCTGCAACACCGCCCTTCACAATCGAGGCCATGCCCTCTCAGGATCTGCCCCCAGAACGCTTAAGCTCCGCCCAAGCCCGCGAGGCCATGACCTGGTTGGTCTCCGCCATTGCCCATCATGACATCTGCTATCATCAACAGGATCAGCCGGAGCTTTCTGATGCCGATTATGATGCTCTTCGCCAGCGTCTCCAGGCTCTTGAAGCCCTATATCCTGAGCTTACCCAAGCAGACACCCCCTCTCTCAGCGTTGGTGCCGTCCCCGCAACAGGATTTGCCAAAGTCAAACATCGCAAGCCCATGCTGTCCCTTGGCAATGCGTTTGGGGCAGAGGATGTACATGATTTCATCACCGGCATTCGACGGTTTTTGAAAGAACTCGCGGAAAGCGATCTTGCCTTAACCATGGTGGCTGAGCCTAAGATTGATGGTTTGTCGGTGTCTTTGCGCTATGAAAACCGCCAATTCGTCCAAGGTGCCACCCGTGGCGATGGCCAAGAAGGCGAAGATATTACCCGCAATCTTATGACCTTACCGGATATCCCGCGCCAACTGCCCAAAGACGCGCCCGATATTGTCGAAGTCCGAGGGGAAGTCTTCATGCGGAAAAGAGATTTCGCCGCCCTCAATGAACAGCAACAAGAGGCTGGCAAAGCTGTTTTCGCCAATCCCCGCAATGCCGCTGCCGGATCTTTGCGGCAACTCGATCCCAGCATCACCGCCAGCCGTCCCTTGACCCTTTTTCTCTATAGTCCAGGGGAGATCTCGCAAACCGTCGCAGAGACCCATTGGGATTTTCTCCAAACCTTAGCCGCCTGGGGCTTTCCAACCAATCCCTTGTCCAAACATTGCCAGGATTTAGAAGATCTCTTGGCTTATTACCAGGATATTGAACGACAACGCGCCGATCTTGCCTATGATATTGATGGGATTGTCTATAAGGTCAATCGCTATGACTTCCAAGACCGCCTGGGGTTTGTCAGCCGCGCCCCACGCTGGGCGATCGCCCATAAATTTCCGGCAGAAAAAGCGGAAACCACATTAAAAAATATCACCATCCAAGTCGGGCGCACAGGCGCCTTAACCCCCGTTGCGAATTTAGAGCCGGTCACCGTCGGCGGTGTCGTGGTCTCCCGCGCGACCCTCCATAATGAAGATGAAATCCAGCGCAAAGACATTCGCGAAGGCGACCGGGTTCTTCTCCAACGTGCTGGTGATGTGATTCCGCAAATTGTGTCTGTTCTCACAGAGCACCGTCCCGCCGAGAGCCAGCCTTTTGCGTTCCCCCATATCTGCCCCGAGTGTGGAAGCCAAGCCCTGCGTCCAGAAGGCGATGCGATCCGCCGCTGTTCTGGGGGCCTCATTTGCCCGGCCCAAGCGGTCGAACGTTTAAAGCATTTCGTCTCGCGCCATGCTTTTGATATTGAAGGCTTGGGGGAAAAGCATATTACGGCCTTTTTTAAAGATGGCATTTTACAAGACCCCGCCGATCTTTTCACCTGGGCCGAACGCGATCAGGCCAAAGACAATCTCACGCCGCTCTCTGCCCGCGAAGGCTGGGGCAAGCAATCGGTCAAAAATCTTTTTAACGCGATCGATGCCCGGCGAAGCCTCTCCCTTGATCGCTTTATTTATGCCCTTGGGATCCGCCAAATCGGCCAATCCACCGCAAAGCTCTTGGCCCGCCATTATGGCGATTTCCAGACCTTACGTCTGGCCATGGACCATGCCAGCCAGGCTGAGAATCGCGATGACAGCCCGGACTATCAAGACCTCATCGCCATCGATCAAGTCGGCCCGGCGATGGCGCAAGATCTGCTTGATTTCTTCTCGGAAGCCCATAACAAAACGGTTCTTGATAAATTACAGCGCCATCTCACGCTTTTGCCCTTAGAAGAGATCAAAGATGAGGGCTCTCCGGTTGCAGGCAAAATTGTTGTTTTCACAGGGACCTTCGAGACTCTCTCCCGCAGCGAAGCCAAAGCCAAAGCAGAAAGCCTGGGCGCCAAAGTTTCAGGATCTGTTTCGAAAAAAACAGATTATGTTATCATTGGCGCTGATGCTGGATCGAAAGCCAAAAAAGCCGCTGAATTGGGCGTGCAGACCCTGACAGAGCAAGACTGGCTCTCTTTCATTGCGCAGTAGTGGGGGGCATGGCTCTTACCTGTGCCTGTCGCTCCTGTGCATTTTAGAGCAAATGGCACAGTCATCGGTCCCTCACTTTGCTCCGTTTTGCGGCAAAACCAAAAACGGGTAGCGTTCTTTCTGAGTCACAATACAAGCAAAATAATGCTGTCGCGCAGAGCACCTTCTTGGGAAGCCTAAGATGTCTTTTTTTATCCCAAAACGATTTTTCACTCTTATGATCTTGTGGAGTCTTTGCGTGATCATGGGTGTCTTGACCGGCTGTGCAAATCGCGAGCAACGGGCCGACGCCCTTGCCAAAAGCGGGCAATTCCAGAAATTTGAACTTCAAACGAACCCTTTTCGCCTCGTGAGCTATGGCTATAATCTAGACCGTCGCGGTGCCGATGTCACAATCTATCTCGCGGAAGATGGTGCGGCATGGGTCAATGGCAGACCCCCTCTCAACCCAACCCCGACAAAAGCAACAGGTTTGAGACTGGCCTCAACCCATCGCAAAATGGCCCGGCCAGACGAGACCATCCTTTATATCGCCCGCCCCTGCCATTTTGTTCGTTTTCGAGACCCGGCCAATTGCACAGACACATCGCCCTGGTGGAGTTCGCACCGGTTTGCCCCAGAAGTCATTCGCAGCACCTCAGAAGCCATTGATCACTTTATCAAAAATACCGCACCGCGCCGCCTGACTTTGGTTGGCTATTCAGGTGGGGGCACCTTGGCCACATTATTGGCTGCCCACCGTTCCGATGTTTCTCAAGTGATCACAATGGCTGGGACAATCGACCTGCAAGCCTGGGTTGTGCACCATAATTTTGCCCCTTTATATGGTTCGCTCAATCCCCCAGATTTTGCCGCTCAACTTCGTAAAATCAAGCAATATCATTATGTGGGTGGTGATGATGATCTGGTGCCCCCCCTGGTCGCCCAAAGCTATCGCAACAAGGTCAATCCTTCGCAAACTCAGATTATTATCCTCCCAGGTCACAGCCATAATTGTTGTTGGACAGATGTTTTGCCACAAATCTTAGGCGCAACGAAGGGCTAACGCGTTTTAAGGAGATTTACTCTAGGTTGTAGTCAGGATTTAAGGATTTAACGCAGTAGAATGTGAATAGCGGCCAATGAGACGAAACCAAAGTAATTCTCTAATAGTTTGTCATATCGTGTTGCGAGCTGTCTGAAATGTTTGAGTTTATTGAAAAAATGCTCGACGAGGTTTCTCTGTTTATAGATTTCTTTGTCGTCGGTATGAGGGCGTCTTCTCTTCGGTCTTGGCGGGATAACAGCTATTGCTTCCAGTTCCAAAATCGTATCATGAAAATGTTCCGCATCGTAAGCGCGGCCAGCAAGAACATCTGCGGGTTTAAAGCCTTCCAGTAAATCGGCACTGAACAAAACTTCTCCTCTGTGTCCGGGGCTTGGGATCATGCGAGCGGATTGCCTAAAGAATCAGTGACAACATGGATTTTTGTGCTCAATCCTCCGCGTGATTTGCCAAGACCTTGGGCATCAGGCCCCCTTTTTCCTTACGCGCGCCACTTGCATGTTGGTGAGCTTGGACAAGGGTTGCATCAATGCTGAGCCATTCAAAATCAGCATCATCACTTAAGGCGGCAAAGATATCTTTAAAAACACCACGTTGAACCCAATCATAATAACGTTGTTTCACTGTCTGGTAGCATCCAAAACGCTCTGGTAAATCACGCCAACGTGCCCCCGAGCGAGCCATCCACAAAATAGCGTCCATAAACAATCGATTATTTGTGCGAGGACCACGTTTCCCCTTGCAGCCTCCAGGCATATGGCCGCAAAGGCGGTTCCATTGTTCATCGCTTAACCCATCAGGCTCTTGGAGCAATGGTATGACTGTTCTCCTCAAAAACAGTCTTGAATCACAAAAAAACATCTTTGTGAATCCTAAATCCTTGAATCCTGACTATAGCCTAGAGCCTTTCCAGTGATTCAATATAAAAGAGAAAGGCTCTAGAGATTGGTCACCGCGTCTTTTCCTAAAGCCTGAACGGATACCAGGGCGCTCTCGATAACGAGAGGGTCCCGGATGACAAGCAGAGGCCAAGAAAAGAGGGGCAAAGATAGCATTGTGTTGATATTTCCAAAGACAATCTTGACGTTCACCGACTTTCCAGCGGGGTAAGCCACCGTTTTCCCAATACACAACAAGGCCACCAGGATTTTATAGCTTGGGTGGGCCCAAGCTTAGACTGTGTGGTCTTTGAGCCAAGATCATTTTTGGGAAAAGAAGGCGCCAAGGACGGCTTAGAGCCCGGAAAACACACTGTTCCTTGGTGGGTCCAAACGCCGTTCCCCGAAAGCCGCCATACGAAAACCAAAAGCATGGGGAAGCGCTGCGCCCAAGGATGGCCTTATGGCCACCGCCGAAGGCGGCGGCGAAACCGTCCTTGAACCCAGCGCTTCCCCATGCTCAAATCAACAAAAAGGGCTAGATTCTAATCTTGATGATCACGGATACTCTAGCGTCCCATCTCGCCAATGCGCTTTTCAATGGTCAAACGGTCTAAGCCCTGGATCGGAAGATTGACGAAAATCTCTAAACGGCGGGTCAATTGCCCATAGACATCAGCGAAGGCATGGCGTTTTTCGGCTTCGGAGCCTTCGACAAGGGTCGGATCTGGGACCCCCCAAGGGGCAATCATGGGTTCCCCTGTGAATCTGGGGGCTGTGCTTTGCATGGCGCGATTCATTGCATTATCGCAGACAAAGAAAATGAAATCCATGGTGGGGGCGCCAAAACCCGTAAATTCTGTCCAAGTTTTAGAGCGCAAATCATCGACTGGATGGTTTAAATTACGCAGTAAATCCAAAGTGTAAGGATGGATTGTACCATAGCCTTCGCTTCCTGCGGAATAGGCAGAGAAACGACCAACCCCGAGACGTTTCAAGATCGCTTCCCCGATGATGCTCCGGGCGGAATTATTCGTATCGACGAACAGCACATTATAGGTTTTGTCAGACATACCATGTTCCCGACTGATGCGCATTGGATAGATTGGTTTGCAAAAATAGGCTCTATAACAAAGCTGGTGAAAGTGGCAGCCCCTTTAATCATGCGTTTTGCGGCAAAAACAGAGAGCATTTCACCCGATTCAAGATAAAAGTGAAAGGCTCTCGGACAAAGTGAAGATTTTTCACTTTAGTCTATTTTGCGACAGAAACAAAATTTGACAGTGTTATTGCTGATTCGAAATAAAAGCAAAGCACTGTAACTGATTTTGCATTTCATGCTTTTCATTCCAATCGGCATCATAGACTCTGCATGTGAATATGAAGCAGACTTTATCGTCTCGTTGTGACAAACAAAAGACAAGTGCGGTGAGGCGGCATGTCTTTACAAAAAATTCATATTGAGAGACACTTAATTAACGAATTATGGCTTGTTTTTCGAGCCTATAGATTTCTTTTCCGTCTCGTTTAAGAATAAAAAGAGCAGGATAACGCCCCGGGCGCCATTCGCCTTGTGGTGCTTTTTGGCCAATATATGTCATATTGCGGGCAAAATTCTTCTCAAAGACTTTCGTTTTCCGGACCAGGGACATGCCAGAGGGATGTTTGATTTCAAAATAGCCCTCATCCTTAGCGCGAATCCCAAAGCTCTCAACCCAAAAGATCAAAGTCGCTGCTCGGCGTGGCATGGGAATTTTTTCGCCAAGGCCAAGGGCCATGATTTTCTGGCTTGGCCGTCCGGGGGAAAAGCCTGAACTGACAAGTCCCAAACCCGTATAGCCCAAAGCAGACTGGGTCAAAGGATCCCACAAACGGCCCCGGTCCTGTTTTTGCCCGGCATTTTGGCAACCTTTAGGGGTTTGAATGCCGGTAAAAGGGTCAATTTCCTTGCCATTATGGCGGACAAGGAAGTAGAGATGCGGAAAAGTGGCTTTTCCAGAACGCCCCACCAAGCCCAGCTTTTGACCTGCAGAGACGGTCTCCCCGACATTCAAAGCAAGGCCCTGGGGCGCCATATGATTGTATTGGGTTTGCCAGCCCTGGCCATGATCGATGACAAGGCCATTCCCGCTCTCTTTTTTGGTGAGCTGTTCTTTGTCGAGGGCGCGAAAATCTGTATTGGGCAGATCTTTGCGGACGGCCAGCACGGTCCCGGCTGCGGCCGCAAGCACCGGGACACCTTGTTTCATCTGTGTTAAAGAGCGCACAGCAAAAGCCGTGCCTTTGCCGTTATTGCGAGCCAGGGGGCCGCAAAAAAGATCTTGGGCATTGGGGCCAGGGTCATGATCAAAATAATATTGAATGAAGCAGCCCTGGTCACGGCCTAAAGCACAGTCTATGGGCATTTGCAAGGTCGGTGCGGCGGCGACAGCTTGAGGAACAAAGGAAACAAAGGCGAGGACGAGAAAAACAAGCGTCCAGACCAGGCTGTGATGCGGTCTTTTGCGCAAATCATTCATATTGTTTCGCCCCTTTCTTTCTCATCCAACCCCTTATACGTACTGACACGGTTTTTCGACCGATTGGTGATGAATCATTGTCAATCGCGATCGGTATATGATCTCAAAAGCCTTAATCTTATTCAGGAATTTGAGTGGCCACGGGCACGCCGATGGGGGCGGTGATGACGTCGTCTTGGGCTTTAACCGTGCGACCGATGAGAGGGGTAAAAATCTCGACCAGCTTTTTCATGACAAAAGACCGTTGGGCGCCTGCGAAAGGTGCATGGCTGGCCCCTTGCCAGAGGACGGTTCCCCGACGATCGGCTAAAAGCCCATCAATATGATAGGGGTTGTTTTTGTCAGGCTGGCCAGCGACATCGCCTGAATAATCGACGGCGACGGGGACTTTAAACAAAAAGGCACTCGTGGATTCTTGGGCAATGCCCCCGGCGAAATGGGGGCCGCGTTCTAAGGCAAAGGTTCCAGAGGAGCCAATGCCGAGCCTTAGAAAATAAGGCGCGTCTTTTCCGCCCAACTGCACGCCGCTGGCGATTAATCTTTGTTCGATTAAGGGCCGTAATTCATCCTGCTCGGCCATGCCCAGCTCAAGCTCCACGACCAGCCCTGCCATTAAAGGCACAGACCCAACAGCGGTCGAGCGCACGGTGATATCCACAGAGGCGCTCGAAGAGGAGAGCGGGGCGTTTGGGTCTTGTTGCAAGGCCTGTGCGCCAGGATCGCCATCGGAAATACGCCCGAGCACTTCGCCCGCAGAGGCGGGAGATGTCTGGAGGAGAGCACCGACAATCCCGACGCTGAGGGTCAGAGCATAAAGGGCGGGCTTGATCATGGGGACTCTCCTTTGAAGACAGGCAGGAATGAGGCATAGAGCAGGGGCATTTCTCGCTAGAGCCTTTCTCTTTTATATTGAATCAATGGAAAGGCTCTATGGTCTTGTTTTTGCCGCAAAACGCATGGTGATAGGGGCTGCCACTTTAACCAGCTTTGCTCTAAGCACTTTAATGCGCA
>DDLW01000285.1 GCA_002340345.1 Alphaproteobacteria bacterium UBA2562
ATCAATCAGTTCAAAAGGTTAAAGAGTTCCTCTGTGACCTCAAATTCTCAGAGCAAGCCCAAGCGCTCTAATTCTTGCCTCATCGCCAAGGGCATCGCGTCTGGATCATTCTCCCCTTCTGAAGTTGTGAGGTCCTGCGGTGCGTCTTCCGGCTTAAGATAACGCCAACCTTGAAAAGGCCGCTGCGGTCTCGGCTGTAAGAGAATCAGAGGTTCGGCGAGAATGACCCGTGCAACAGGCCTCTCGCCTTCGATTTCAAGGTCTTCGATGCCCAAAATAAGCTGGCGTGCCAGGATTTCACCTTTCACAACACGATAAAGGCTGCCCCCTTGCAAAAGCTCCGTGCGTCGTCTTGGGATCGATCTTGTCTCAAAAAAGCTCGCTGGCAGGCCGAGGGCTTGTGCTTTTTGCTTCTGCGTGGCCAGAATTTCACGCAAATGATCAAGGGAGTGCACCCCAGCCGCGAGACGCAGCAAATGAAGCGTCACGAAGCCCCTCGCCGCGCTAAAAAGGCCTGAGAACATTTTGACATTGGCGATCTTCCGAGTTTGTCAGAAATAAACCATCCTGCCTCTAACAAGGCCTCGAAATCAACCCCTGTTTCAACGCCAAGACCTTGCAATATATAGGCGACATCCTCCGTCGCGACATTGCCGCTCGCGCCAGCTGCGTAAGGACAGCCCCCAAGCCCTGCGACAGCACTATCCACGACAGACACACCACAATCTAAAGCCGCTAAAATATTCGCCAAAGCCTGACCATAGCTGTCATGAAAATGCACAGCCAAAGCGTCTATCGGCAATTCTGCAGCACAAAGCCGGATGAGGTCTTGGACTTGCCCTGCGGTGCCAACGCCGATCGTGTCCCCTAAAGAAATCTCATAGCATCCCAAAGCCATGAGACGGTGTGAGACCTCCAGGACCGCTTTTGGTGCAATCTGACCTTCATAGGGACAGCCCAGAACACAAGAGACATAGCCGCGAATTTTCAAACCCTCTTTTTGGGCTTCGGCCACAACAGGCGCAAAACGGTCGAAACTTTCCGCAATTGAGCAATTGATATTTTTCTGAGAAAAACTCTCCGAGGCCGCTGCAAAAATAGCAATTTCTTTTGCCCCAGCGGCTTTAGCAGCCTCTAATCCCTTTAGATTTGGAACAAGCATAGGAAAGGAAAGATCGGCAAGAGGCTGCACCGCGCGCAAAACAGCACCGCTGTCCGCCATCTGCGGCACCCATTTTGGCGACACAAAGCTTCCGACCTCAATCACAGAAAGCCCAGCCTGGATCAACTTTTCAATGAGGGTAATCTTATCTTCCATCGAGACAAATTTCGGCTCATTTTGCAAACCATCCCTGGGGCCCACTTCAACAATTTTGACGGCTTGTGGTTTTATCATGCGGCGTCTCCCTCTTCAGCTTTTAGGCGGAGGAGTTCTGCGCCTTCTTCCACTTGGTCGCCAGATTGGAAATAGAGTTTTTCAACCACCCCTGCCATCGGTGCTGTGATATTATGTTCCATTTTCATGGCTTCGAGGATCATCAAAGATTGTCCGGCCTCCACATGATCGCCTTCCTTTACAGAAAGCGCAATCACACGCCCAGGCATCGGTGCGACCAGCTGCCCTTCGGCTGTGTCGTCTCCGCTGTCTGCATGCAGAGGGTCAAACAATGTCATGGTCTTAATTTCAAGACCATCAATCACCATGACATCATCACCATGGCGTAAAAGGGTTGCTTTCACATAGACCCCATCGATGACAGCGGCAACATCTTGCGGGCTTGCTTGCCCTGGAAGCCATTGCCCTGCTAAGAGAACGCTCCCCCCCTCTGGAAAATGAATTTTATACTGTCCGCCAGGATTATATTGGACAAGAAGATGATGGGTTTGTTCGCCTTCTTGTAAAACCAACTGGCTGCGCCCTTCATCATTCAACCGCCAGCCATCGGCTTGTAGCCAGGGGGAGTGCGGATCTAAGGTTTTTGCTCTTTGCTGCTGTGCTTCTCCCTGCCGATCCAAGAGCACGCGCAGGCAAGCGAGCGCAAGAAGCCTTTTACTCGCAGGCTCGGTCTTTGGTTGTAAATCGGCGCTATAAGTCGTAATAAATCCCGTATCAACAGCCCCTTTTTGAAAGGCCTCATGATTTGCAATCGTCTGCAAAAACAGCAAATTCGTCGTTAAACCAGCGATCTGACAATGCTGTAGCGCATAACGTAAGCGTCGCAGAGCGGCCTTGCGATCTTGGTCATGGACAATGATTTTTGCAATCATAGGGTCATAATGAGGGCTGATCACCGCCCCTTCTGAGACCCCACTATCAATACGAATATGATCACTTGCCTCTGGGAATCGCAAACTTTGTAAAGTGCCAATGGCTGGCAAAAAGTCTTTGAGGGGATCTTCCGCATAGAGGCGCACTTCAATAGCATGGCCAAGGGGACCTTGCGCATCAAGGTCCTTTTGGGCCAAAGGTAAGGCCTCACCTGCCGCGACTTGGAGCTGCCAAGCCACGAGATCCAAATCTGTAATCGCTTCTGTCACAGGGTGCTCGACTTGCAAGCGGGTATTCATCTCCATAAAGAAGAAATCCCCCACAGCGTCATCGCTTGCCGCGTCCATGATAAATTCAACCGTACCGGCGCCTTCATAACGGATCGCTTTTGCCGCATCTACCGCCGCTTTTCCGAGGGCTGAGCGATGTTCCGGCGACAGGCCAGGCGCAGGTGCTTCTTCGACCACTTTCTGTAACCGTCTCTGGATCGAACAATCGCGCTCAAATAAATGCACGACATGACCATGGCTGTCACCAAAGATTTGCACTTCAATATGGCGCGCAACCGCGAGATAGCGCTCTAACAGAACCCGGTCATCCCCAAACGCATTGGCGGCTTCGCGTTTCGCTGCGGCGAGTGCATCAGAGAAATCCTCTGGCTGGGAGACAATCCGCATGCCTTTGCCACCACCGCCCGCCGTTGCTTTGATGAGGAGCGGAAAGCCAACTTTCTCTGCTTGTTGTTTTAGAAATTCGGGGTCTTGCTGGGCGCCGTGATACCCTGGCACCAGGGGCACATTCGCTTTTTCCATCAGCGCCTTGGCTTCGCTCTTGGATCCCATAGCGCGAATGGCATTGGCACTGGGACCGATGAACACCACTCCTGCTTCTGCACAGGCCTCTGCGAAATCAGCATTCTCTGACAAAAAGCCATAGCCAGGGTGAATGGCTTGTGCCCCAGAGCGTTTTGCAACCTCTAGAATTTTTTCTGGTACAAGATAGCTTTCACGGGCGGCGGCGGGGCCAATGGGATGGGCCTCGTCGGCAATTTTGACATGGAGGGCATCCGCATCCGCTTCTGAATATACGGCAATACAGTGAATACCCATTTGCTGTGCCGTGCGCATAATGCGGCACGCAATCTCTCCACGATTGGCAATTAATAGTGTTTCAAACATGGCCGAGCGAGGCCTCCCTGTGCATCTTATTTTTGAGAGCGTCTTAATTTTTAAGAGCGTCTTGTTTTTCGTATTAGGGTGTTTTATAGCATTTCACGTAAGAGAGTAACGCAACAGAAATACTATATATCTTTGTTTTTACTGTAGAATACAGCGAGAAAGTGACTCTCTCTGATCGCGTTTTCTCTAGAGCCTTTCTTTTTTATATTGAATCAATGGAAAGGCTCTATAATCTTGTTTTTGCCGCAAAACGCATGGTTAAAGGGGCTGCCACTTTAACCAGCTTTGCTCTAGGGTCTGTTGAGATTCAAGCTTCCAATTTCTTCCTCAATGT
>DDLW01000286.1 GCA_002340345.1 Alphaproteobacteria bacterium UBA2562
CAATGCGGCTCCATTTTCGCCCACTGGGCGTCACTCAAAACAAAGCGTTCCATGCCTTAGGGAATCACATTCAGCAAAAAATTGGAATCTTAAATCTCAACAGACCCTAGGCCTTGTCAAAAGGAACATCCGACCAGCTTTTGAAGTCTTTGAGAGTTGTAAAGTACCCTCTTTCCACAAAGACCTATAGAGAGTATCTCCAAAAAAGATATGGGGTTTTACAGACCTCTTTTAAAGACAGTGAACGCGTGCGATGATTTTACCATAAGATTTGCGCAAAGCACGTTTTGACGCTTGTTTAAACTTATTTTTCAAAAGCCCTCATGGTGCGATCATCGTATAAAACCCAATATAAATCAGACCTCTTCTTTGTTGGCGCAGCCATCCTTAAAACGATTCTGCCCCAAGGCGCTTTATACTTAAGCCCTATGTTTCGCGGGCCTGGAGCAAGAGATCTTGTGAGGTCAAAACCTGCACACGGAATTGTGACAGGAAAAACAGCGATGCCCAAGATAAATTATAGCAAAGGGGCCTGAAGAAGAGAGCCTATCGCTCTATTATAATGCGATATGAAGGTTCATTGCGCGCCTTACACCAACCGACAAAAAGAGAACCCTATAGCCGGTTGGTCTTCTGTGGCGTCATAAAGGGTCTGATGGCGAAGACCAGCCGACAAAAATAAGCCCTTATCTTTGGTTGGTAAGCGCTTTGTTTTGCCGCAAGACGTTTGCTCTCGTGGTTCGATCCTTCGAACTTATGGCAGAGAGAGGGTGCTTGTGAAAAAAATATCAACCGAAAGGTCATCGACTTTGCCGGTTGGTCTCAGATTGTAAGGAGTTCCACCCCATGGGGATGGCGATGATCCGCTGGAGAAAACACAAATTACGCTTCCTGCAAATTTGGTTTTGCAAATTCTTTTTAGCTTTTTTTGTGATGCTCCCTTTTTCAAGTCACGCTTTAGAAAGTGACTGGCAGCATTTTGATCATAGTAAAGTGCGGCTTGTGGCCGGGCAGTCTGCGTTGATGGAGGATGGCTCTCTTCTTGCGGGATTAGAGTTTGCTTTGGAAAAAGATTGGAAAATCTATTGGCGCATGCCAGGAGATGCGGGCCTTCCGCCGGAATTTGATTGGGCAGGGTCGCAAAATTTCGTGTCGGCCACCCTTGAATGGCCGGTGCCAGAGCGTTTCGAGCTTTTTGGCATTTCCAATAATGGCTATAAAGACGATACGGTTTTTCCGATTAAGATCAAGGCTGTGGACCCAGGGCAACCCCTGTCGCTTGCCTTAAAAGTCGCCTATCTCATTTGCTCGGATATTTGTGTTCCTGCAGAAGCGCATTTAAAGCTTGATGTGCCGGCGACGCCTTTGGGGGCCTCTGTTTTGCCGTCACGCCATGTCTCCTCTATTCTAAAATTCACAGAGCAAGTGCCTCTGGACCAAAATGCGCAAGTCGAGCAAAGCCGTTCTCTTTCCATTCTATCGGCGCGATTTTTGGGACAAGAGGATAAGGGCGAGCTGACCGTTGTCTTGCATGACACCCAAGGTCTGGCGCAAGCCGATCTTTTTGTCGAAACCGAGGTCGGGGATGAAGGCCTTATTTTTGACCCTCCGAAGATCACTTTAAACCCAGATGGTAAAAGTGCCGTCTTACGCATCGCAGCCCTCAGGCAAAGCGGGGAGACCCCTTTAACAGAGGCAAACTTACAGCTGACAGCGGTGACAGGCGCAGCGGGGCGACGCTATGGTGTGGCCTTACCCATCACGACCTCACAGGGTTTTCAAAGTGCGTCGGTGCATAAAGCCATTGTCGCAGAGGCCACTCTAGACGATCAAGAGCCTGCGCCCGTGAGCACAGATGATCAGAAAGAAGATTTGAGTAAAACCCTGATTCGCTACGCCACTTTGCTGGGCATTGGCTTTTTAGGAGGGCTTATTCTCAATTTGATGCCCTGTGTTCTCCCCGTGCTCTCTTTAAAAATGCTGTCGGTTATTCAACATGGGGGCCAAGAAAGAAAGCATATCAGGATTGGCTTTCTCGCAACGGCAGCAGGGATTCTATTTTCGTTTCTCGTTTTGGCGGGCTTGGCCATTGGTCTGCGCTATGCGGGCATTTCTGTTGGGTGGGGGATTCAATTCCAACAGCCGTTGTTCCTCACATTTATGATTCTCCTATTGGTGCTTTTTGCCGCGAATCTTTGGGGATGGTTTGAGATTCCTTTGCCCTCTTGGTTGATTAATCGCGTCATTGTCCAGGGCCGTGACGGGAAAGACCATTTAAGCAGTGGAAGTTTACTGGCGAATTTTTCTCTGGGCGCGTTTGCAACGCTTTTGGCAACGCCTTGCTCGGCGCCTTTTGTTGGAACGGCTGTTAGTTTTGCCCTAACCAGCGAGGCCTGGGCAACCTTATTGATTTTTCTCGTTATGGGGATTGGCTTTGCCATGCCTTATATCCTTGTCAGCCTGTGGCCGGCTTTGGCGCAAAAAATGCCAAAACCAGGGCGTTGGATGGTGGGATTGCGGGCGATTATGGGTGTTGCTCTTGCCGCGACAGCCATATGGCTTTTGACGGTTATTGCTGGGCAAAGAGGGGTTCCTGCGGCCGTTGCTGTTGGCGGGCTCATGACAGGGGTTTTGGCATTGTTATGGATTCGCCATCGTTGGGCGAAATATCAGTCTTTGCTTTGGATCGGGGTTGTGCTTCTTGGTGCTTTGGCGTTTTTTGCTCCGGGCGTGCCAAAATCAATGCAACAAGATATGTTGGCACATAAACCACAGCACATACCAGAAGATGACCTCATTCAATGGCAGGTTTTTGATCGTGCTTCTATTGCAAAATATGTTGCGGAGGGGCAGACGGTCTTTGTGGATGTCACGGCGGATTGGTGCATTACCTGCAAAGTGAATAAGAAATTGGTGCTTGAAAGAGAGGCGGTTGCGGCCCGTTTCGCGCGGGATAATATCGTGGCTTTGAAGGCGGATTGGACCAGCCCTGATCCTATGATTTCTGCGTATTTGCAGGAGAATGATCGTTTCGGTATTCCTTTTAATATTGTCTATGGCCCTCAAAATCCGAAAGGCATTGCCTTACCAGAACTTTTGACAGAATCGGCGGTGATGGAGGCTTTGGACCAGGCGAGAGAGATCTCGGCGGCTGGGCGCTCTATGGAATAGGTTTCCAAAGGACGCGTCCTTTGGCCGCCGGAGGCTCTAGAAGGACCGAAGGTCCTTATATCCTCCCCAATCCTGTCCTAGAGCATTTCATTTTTATCTTGAATCAGTGGAAATGCTCTATGTCTTTGTTTTTGCCGCAAAACGCATGGTTAAAGTGATGCTACTTTAACCAGCTTTGCTCTAGGCTTTTATTTTTGCCGCAAGACGCATGGTTAAAGTGAAGCCACTTTAACCAGCTTTGCTCTAAAGCAAATTCCTGAAGTAAAGCATATAGTTCTAGAAATT
>DDLW01000257.1 GCA_002340345.1 Alphaproteobacteria bacterium UBA2562
CTTTAACCAGCTTTGCTCTAATATTGCTGGCACCGTCAACGGACAGTGCCAACAGCCTGAACGCGACATGCATTAAGACATCCAAGTCTTCAAGGCTTTGGAGATTTTATCAGAGGAATCTTCTTGCAGGTAATGGGCGCCGACAACGCTGACTTCTGTCAAATTTGGCAAAGATTGGCAGAATTCAAGGACTTTCCCACTTATCATCATCCCTGGTTCGCCACGAACGAAAAGTTTTTTGATCTTGCTGTCCTTGAGCCAGGCGCAATTGAGGTCAAGAACTTTTGCGACATTTGCAGGGTCACCGTCAATTGGAATTTGCCGCGGCCATGTGAGTGTTGGGCGTCTTGACTCGCCTTCTTCCAAATATGGAGCGCGATAAGCTTCCATTTCAGTGTCCGACAACTTTCTGAGAACGGCCATCTGAATGACTTGTTCCACAAAGATGTTGTTCACCAAACACATATTCTCACCAGCACCTTCCGTTCTAAACCCTTTGAAAGCCTCAATGGCGCCTTCTGGCATCATGTCCCATGTCAAATGGCATGAGCATGGGTTCCATGAACGCAATTCCTGTTACCCGTTCGCTATTGTTACGGGCCCAATCCAAGCCTAAGGCTCCCCCCCAATCATGTAAGACAAGCGTGACGTTATTCTTCAAAGAAAGAGTTTTTAAAAGGGCAAATAAATATCTGCGTTGATCTTCATAAGTATAGCTATCCGGACCAGAGTCGGGAAGCTTACCGGAGTCTCCCATGCCAACTAAGTCAGGCGCAATGCAGCGATGTGTATTTTGAAAAGTAGGGATAATATGACGCCAAATAAAGGAAGATGTCGGATTGCCATGGAGGAATATAATCGTGTCCCCTTCACCGACATCAATATAGGACATTGCGATACCATCGATATCTTGTGTTTTCCGTTCAAAGCCATCGAAATCTTTAAGCATGATTTTCTCCTAAAAATAAAAAAGGAGCTGATCTTATAAAGACCAGCTCCTGTAAAGTTAGGGAGGATTATGCGCTTTTAGGTTCCATGAAAACATTGACTTCAGGAATTTGACCTTTGAACTTTTCTACATCGACCAGGCCAGTATGCCCGCAGTTCCCTTGGGCAAGTTTTGATGTGCCGATACCAACAGTGAGGCAGTTGGGATCGCCATAGGCATCCAGGCTTCCGGGTTTTCCGCCCTCAACCGGGTCATACCATGCCCCTTCATCTAAACGGATGACGCTTGGTCTGATATCCTCTGAAATGACGGCGCCTGCAAGGACTTGACCCCGATCATTAAAGATACGAACGACATCCCCGTCCACGATTCCACGTGCGGCGGCATCTTTCGCATTGATGAGGCAAGGTTCACGACCGGCCACTGTGTACATTTCACGGATGTTTGTGCCACAGAGCTGAGAATGGAGACGATCTTTCGGGTGAGCGGAGTCCAGATGAAGCGGATATTTCGCGCTTTTGCCACCCAGGCGTTCGATGGGTTCCATCCACATGGGATGTGGGCCACAATCATCATATCCCATTTTTTCAATATTTTTCGAATAGATCTCAATCTTACCAGAGGGCGTGCCCAATGGCTCAAGGAGAGGATCTTCGCGGAAATCAGCATATCGAACGAATTGTTTTGCTTCTTCCGTTGCTTCAAATTCCAGAACACCTTTTGACCAGAAGTTATCGAAGTCAGGGAGTGTTAAGTTCTTTGCTTTGGCTTGTTTTTCTGCTTCGCCATAGAAACCGCGCAGCCAATCCATCTCGGTCTTGCCTTCTGTAAAGGCCTCTTTTTTACCAAGGCGGTCGGAGATTTCAGTAAAGATATCGAAATCATCACGGGCTTCATACATTGGCTTAATGACTTGTTTCATTGCAAGGATCGCTTTCAATGAATAGTCGCCAATATGTTCAAGATCATTGCGCTCATAAGAGGTTGTCGCGGGAAGAACAATATCTGCAAAGCGGGCTGTGGCGGTCCATTGGAAGTCTTGAACAACAACAGTGTCCAGTTTTTGCCATGCTTTCACCATAGCGTTACGGTCTTGTTGGTGAGAGAACGGATTGCCGCCTGTCCAATAGACCATGGAGACTTCTGGGAATTTCTCTTTCTTACCATTGAAATCGAATTCACCCCCTGGTTTTTCCAGCATTTCGACAATACGGGAAACCGGGATGGATGCAGCGCCAGCTTGGGTCAGCCAGGCGGCCCCTTCGACGGCTTTGCCGCCATCGGTAATGCCAGGAAGAACAGGGCTGTTTGCGGACGGGGTGCCGCCATTGGCATAGTGGTAGCTCAAACCGAACCCGCCACCAGGCAGACCGATTTGACCCAGCATGGAGGCAAGGGTGACTAACATCCAGTGGCTTTGTTCACCATGATGTTGGCGTTGGATAGACCAACCGCTAGAAAGCATTGTACGGTTGTCTTTGAACAGTTTTGCAAGAGCTTTAATTTGGTCGGCAGGCACTTCACAGATCTCAGCGGCCCATTCTGCTGTTTTGGGAGTGCCGTCCTTTTCGCCTGTCAGGTAAGGCAAGAATTTGTCAAAACCGAATGTATATTCATCTAGGAAGTCCTGATCATGCAGGCCCTCGCTATAGAGTGTATGCGCAATCCCCAGCATCATGGCAACATCGGTATGCGGACGAATTGGCACCCATTCGGCATCAAAGAATTTGGCAGTTTCTGTTTTGATCGGGTCAATACAGATAACTTTTTTGCCGGTTTCTTTGAACTGTTTCATATAAGCATAACCGTCATGGTCGGCCACAGTCCAACCAATTTGGTTTGTTTTGACCGGATCAGCGCCCCAGACGACCAAGACATCGGTGCTTTCAACAACCACAGGCCATACGGTTTGTTGTTCGTAAACTTCAAGTGTGCCCATCACATGGGGCATAATGATTTGAGAGGCCCCGGTTGAATAGTCACCAGAGCTATTCACAAACGCACCGTCGAGACCAACATTCAAGGCGCGGCGGAGCAAGCTTTGACAGTTATGCAATTTGCCGGAGCTTTTCCAGCCATAAGACCCTGCGAAAATTTTTCCTTTATTGCGTTTTAATTCTGCGACAACAAGTTCCAGGGCTTTATCCCATGAAACACGGACGAAATCTTCATTGCCGCGTCCTTCGGTGCTGGCCCCTGGACCTTTTTCAAGGAAAGCACGACGCACCATAGGGTATTTAATGCGCGATGGCGAATAGACTGAATCCATGACCCCTTTGATCATGCGGGTTGGATGGGGGTCTCCCTCCCAAGGTTTGACATCGATCCATTTGCCATCTTTTACAATTGCTCTGAACGCGCCCCAGTGCGAACCCGTCAAGATTTCACCATTTTCAACAGCGGCTATCGCTGGTGCAGATGTCAGCATGGTCGGTGCGAACATGCCAATAGCCCCTAATGCTGTGGAACTTTGCAAAAAATCGCGCCGCGTAAAATGTTTTCTGCTCGAACCAGACATGTTCTTTTCCTTTCTGAATACGGAAAATGTAATTCCGAAAAATCCCCTGTCTCATGATGTTTAATCGTATTTTATGCGTGTGAATGGCGTTTGCGGCATAAATGAACGGGATGTAAAATCATGTAAACATCATGTGAACAACTTCATTCTTTAAATTTTACGCCTTTACAGCAAAGCTGGTGAAAAGGGGATTCTCTTTTACCCTGCGTTTTGCGGTAAAAACCTTTCACTTGAGTCTAATGAAAAGCGAGATGCTTTAATTTCAGGCTTAGGTCTTTAAGAAACGCGATCAGACATCCGGTCAGCGAACCATAAAACTTGTGTTTTTGAAGTTTCTGACAATCACTATGAAATTCAGGCAACCATGCCAGAAGATGTTGGTCCACAAAGTTAATCGCATGTCGTGTGCTTTCGCTTTCTTCCGAGCGATTTATGAGTTCTGCAAGAATGTTGAGTTGAATGGACAGATGATCTTCAGCTTCATTTGATTTGTTTCCAATATTGAGGTCTCTCAATATGGATTGCATTTCAGAGGTCGCCTTTTGATACAACAGACCGGTATCGCTGAGATAAGCCGAAGCGTAGGGAGGGGCGAAATGCCGCCTCCCTGCGCCGAGAAACACTCTTGAATAATCCCCTGCGAGATCCAGGGTTAAACTTGTCCAGTTCTGATGATCGCTGATCAAGTCTTTAAGGTCTTCAAGAACGGGATGTAAAGATTCTTCTGTTTCAAGATATGCGAGGAAATCTTGGCCTTCTTTACTTTGGTAAGCAGCAAGTATTTCTGGCGTGATTTCCTGCATATAGAAATTTGCAAGCCATCGAAGAAAAACCGAGACCTCAAGACGCGGTTTTTCTTGAAAAAGCTTATCCATGATGGTCTTTGCCTCCAGTATCTTTCGCATTGAGTTGCAAATATTTTTGGAGGAAGCGATATTGTTCTTTATCCAAGGACACAAAACGTTTCATGGCTTTCATAATGCCAATCCACTGGTTCGCCAGATTATGGGAAGGAGCAGGGGTTGAGTGGCACACGGAACAGCTTGCCGTATAAAGCTCATCCCCATAGGCCCACAGAGGTTCGGCATCGGCAATAAGACCTGTTTTGTCAACCCAGACGTCGATGCTGACTTTGTGCCAGGTGAGTTCTGTATCTTCATCATAAACCGTCTCATGGCGCTTGACGGTCTCGATCGCATTTTTCTTCAGAACAGATGTGAAGATACGTTGGCCTTGTAGTTCATAGATCACACGATCCACTTTATCCTGTTGCCAACCATTGATACGGACTTGTAGGAGATCTCCATCGCGATCAATCACATCAACAGGGGTTGGGGCCATCAGACGGCCAGCGGCTTTATTGTTGCCCGCAGCCGCTTTATCAAGAAAAATCGGTTTACTCATAAAGGCCATCAGGTGATCTTTTTTCGCACCTTCTGCGTCAGCTTTTGCCACCAATTCCTCAAACATCAGCCTGTAACCGCCGGACATATCTGGTAATGTGTGCGCAATTCCTTTGTGGCAAGCGATACATGTCTCGCCATCCTGCATGGCTTTTTGCATCTCTTTAGAGGCGTTGGCATGCTGCTTTTCAAAGCTCATCGCGTCATAGGAGTGACAATTGCGGCATTCATGGGAGTCATTCGCTTCCATTTCAGCCCAAACTTTTTTTGCCATTTGCAAGCGCCGGGCTTCAAATTTCTCTTTTGTGCCAATCGTCCCCATGAAGTGGTGATAGAGTTCATTGGTCGCCTTAACTTTACGTATAAGTTTAGGGACCCATTCCTTAGGTACATGGCAATCAGAACAGATCGCGCGCACACCTGATGCATTCGAATAGTGAACTGTTTTTTTATACTCCTCATAAACATTGTCTTTCATTTCATGGCAGGACACACAAAATTCCATTGTGTTTGTGTATTCCATGGCTGTATTGAAGCCACCCCAAAACACGATTCCGATAACGAATGCCGCAAAAAGCAGAATAATGAGTGGGTATTTCGACGATCTACTCCACAGTGTTTGCCAGATTTTCATTTTCCGTCTCCTAACAGCATTGCGCACAAAATCTACAGTTCCCTCTATTGACCTCGGATTTTGCGTTGCGAAGCCTCGGAAGTTATT
>DDLW01000134.1 GCA_002340345.1 Alphaproteobacteria bacterium UBA2562
TGGCAACCGCGATATAGTCTGGGTCGCGCTCGATCCCAATCCAGTGCCGCCCGAGCCGCTTGGCAACAGCGCCGGTTGTGCCGGTGCCAAAGAAAGGATCCAAGACCACATCGCCGGGCTTTGTGGACGACAAAATGACGCGATAGAGGAGAGATTCAGGCTTTTGCGTTGGATGGGCCTTTTGGCCGTCGTCTTTTTTAAGCCGCTCCTGGCCGCTACAAATGGGCAAGCGCCAATCGCTGCGCATTTGTAAATCATCATTCATGGCCTTCATAGCTTCATAATTAAAGGTATAGCGGGTATTTTCGCTTTTCCCCACCCAAAGCAGTGTTTCATGGGCATTGGTAAAGCGGCGCCCCCGGAAATTCGGCATGGGGTTATTTTTGACCCAAACCACATCATTTAAGATCCAGAAGCCCAGATCCTGGAGCATCGCCCCAAGACGGTAAATGTTATGATAGCTGCCAATGACCCATAGCGCCCCATCATCTTTCAACACCCGACGGGCTTGCACGAGCCAGTCATGGGAAAAACGATCATAATCGGCAAAACTGCCAATTTTATCCCATGCTTCATGAACCCCTTCGACTTTGCTATCATTGGGTCTGCGCAGTTCGCCTCGACCATATTCGGCGCCGATTTGCAGATTGTAGGGCGGATCGGCGAAAATCATATCCACGCTTTTATCTGGCATTTCGGCCAAGACCTCAGCACAAGCACCATGGTGGATTTGATTAACAAAGCGATCGGCAAAAGCAGAAGGGCGTGTCATTGGCGAATCCTGTCGCAACATCATGAAAGCAAAGCACCTTTTCCCAGGCGCTTAGAGTTTGAGAGCCTCTTTCTTTCGGTAAAAACCGGTTTGGTGTGCTCTCTTGTGTTTCCAGGATTCTGAACCGATATGGTTAATAAAGTCTTTTTGGTAAACAGAGATTCATCTTTTTTCCGAAGTTTTCGCTGAATGCCTTCAACTTTCAAAGGCCCCCAAGGCAATGGGAGAAGAGAAAACAACACACAGAAAAGGCGGTCTTGCAGGGCCATGACGGCGTCATCGTCCAGGCGGTTTCTCTTCCGGACTGTGCGGCAAAGCCACAAGGACGCCGTAAAGGCTGCGTCACCCAAGTGCAATTTGTGATCAAATTGCTTTGACCTTGCTATAAAAAGGGAAATCTCTCATGTCTCCCCTATTCAAACGATTTTGGCGCCCATATTTAACGAACATAGCCGCTTTCATGCTGCTCCTTTTTGGGTCTACAGAGGCACAAAGCTTTGACACGTCCTCCGATCATCCTCGTGAACATCAGGCCTTGCATGCAAAAGTCGATATTGCTCAAAGACTTCTGGATCAATATGATTATGCGGGGGCTATGGCTGTGGCTGTTTCGGCTTGGCCTCAAGAACGCCCACACAACGCAGCTGGACAAGATGCGTACCATCATTTTGACAAAGCCGTTCCCCATCAGCTGCGACAGATCCTTTATAAAGCTCTGCTGACACTCAGAGAACAGCATGTTTTACGCGGTCATGAGGGGGCTCTGACCCAGGCGATTTTCTCCCCGGATGGCCGCCAAGCCTTGACCCTTTCAGTCGATGAGACCGCACGGCTCTGGGATGTTAAAACCGGAGAGGCGCTTGCGATTTTGCGCAGCAATGATGGCCCCTTTGTCCATGCTGCTTTTTCGCCTGATGGTCAGCATATCTTGACCCTGTCCCACGCCAAGACGACAAAATTGTGGGATGCACAAACAGGCCAAGAGCGAGATATTTTTGGCGAATCTCCCATCCTCAGCGCCGTCTTCTCGCCAAAAGAGAATAAGATTCTCACCATCTCAGGCACATCAACCGCGCGGCTCTGGGATGTTAAAACCGGAAAAACGCTTTTGGTTTTGCACGGCCATGAGAAGCCCCTCACCAGCGCTGTGTTTTCCCCAAGGGGCCGAAAAATCCTCACCGCATCCCAAGATCAGACCGCCCAAATTTGGGATGCGAAAACCGGCAAAAATCTCTTGGTCTTACACAGCCATCAGGGGCCTCTCACCAGTGCTATATTTTCCCCGAGGGGCCGAAAAATCCTTACCATATCCCAAGACCAGACCGCCCAAATTTGGGATGCGAGAAAAGGCGAGAGCCTCATGGTCTTACAGGGCCATGAGGGGCCGGTCACCGACGCTGTTTTCTCGCCCGACGGCTACAGAGTTCTGACCATATCAGACGATCAGACCTTGCGCATTTGGAGGACAGAAAAAGGCAAAAATATTGCCATTTTACGCGACCATGCGGGTCCCCCCACCCATATTGTTTATTCTTATCATGGCCAAAATGTCCTGACCCTTGCCCAGGATCATGTTGTTTCCAAAGTATTACACGCCCCTGATAGCCCCCTCACCCGCACACTTCTCTCAATGGAGGACAGGCACATAAAGATTATGCCCAAAATAAGCTTATGGGGATCCAAAGTTGAGATGGACAAAAGACATAATGTCTTTCACACGCCAAAAGTTTCTTTGACGCGTCATATGCTTTTTCCAGAAGCGCCCCAGCACCATATCACTTCAGCATCAGAGAAACAGACGCATCCCGATCTGTCTGACAAGCAGATCGCCCAGATTTGGAATGCCAAAACAGGGGTAAGAACCGCCCTCTTAAAAGGCCATGACGGCCCGGTCACCAGCGCTGTTTTTTCCCCTGACGGCAAGCGCGTCCTGACCACAGCCCAAGACCATACCGCCCGGCTTTGGGCCGCACAACAAGGCAGCACTCTTGAGACCTTACCCGACAAAGCGATGAAGAGACCTTTGTCATATCCCCCCACCCCTGTGCTCTCTCCCGACGGCCATCATATGCTCGTGGTTTCTATAAATCACAGCATAAAGCTTTGGAACGCCCAAACAAGCACAAGCCTTCACGTTTTGAAAAATCCTCATGGTGATTTCTCACACATTCAGTTTTCGCCTGATAGCAGATTATTCTTAACCATAGCCAGCGACTCTGTCGCCCGGATCTGGGATACCGAAACAGGCAAGGCAAGGGCCGTTTTATAAGGCCATAGAGACAGAGTTCACGATGCTGCTTTTTCCCCAGATGGCCAACGGATTGTCACAGCCTCTTCAGATGAAACCATCCGGGTTTGGCAGACCGAAACAGGTCAAGAACAAATGGTTTTTTACAATCATAGGGCCCCTGTCATCAAGGCTCTTTTCTCCGCAGATGGCGAGAGAATCCTGGCCTTGTCCCGAACAGAACATAAAAGCAAACAGAATAAAAATATGTCTTGGGGCACAGTTGCACACATCTGGGACGCCAAAACAGGGGCCGAAATTGCTCTTTTAGGCGATCATAAGACCCCTTTTTTACAAACCGTCTTTTCGCCCGATGGCAACAGGATCTTAACAACCTCTCAGCATGACAAAGATGCGCGCCTCTGGGATGGGAAAACAAGCTTAGAAATCGCAGTTTTAGGCGACCATGAACATCATGCCAGACTGCAGACTTTCTCTGAAGACAGCCGAAGGGTTTTGACTTTCTCCAGAGATCGCCAAACCATAAGGGTTTGGGATGCTCAAACAGGACAGAAGATTAGAATTCTGCGCGATAAGATCTCTTTTTCGAGCGCAGCATTTTCGCCGAACGCACAGCATGTCTTCACGACAGCCAGAGACGGTAGCGCAAAGCTTTGGGACCTCCACACAGGAGAAATTGTGACTTCTTACGCGGCAAGAGGTCATTTTCTTGTAAATGGTCTCTTTATGCCAAACAAACAGCAGATTCTAACCTTAGATGCAGAAGGCCGTGTGCAACTCTGGCCTTACTACAAAGATGACAAGGCCTTGCTCGGACAGGCACAAGCCATTGTCGCGAAGCTCCAACCTTTAACCTCAGAAGAAAAATGCCGTTACAAAATCGCCTCAAGTGCCGCCTGTGCAAACAACAATCACTCCCGATGATAGCGCAAGGTCAAAGTCATTTGATGACAAATTGCGTCCAAGACTCCTTTGCTCTATCAGTGTGTCTGATTTGAGTATTTCTGTGTTATTTTGATGAGGTTTATTGTTTTATGCTGCCCTCATCTTAGCCAATCGTTTGCAGTTATAGGCGAGGGTAACAAGGTTCCATTCATTTTTGACCTTCTCAAGGCCTCTGAGGTGGAAGTGGGTGAAGCCAAGGACGTTCCTTGCGGGACCGGGCAAGCGCAACCAAAACCTCGATCTTTTGGGCTTCCAAGGCCTCCATCGCTCGCATCTACAAGAACTGTCTTGGGCTTCCCAACCGTTTTACAGCATTTTGCATTTCTTCTGAAACAGAAAAAATGCTGTAAGATTTTGTTTTTACAGCAAAATTGATCAAAGTGATGACCCTATCACTTTGCCCTTTGCTCTCATCAGACCCTCGATGATCGCTTGAAACAGATGTTGGTCGCTGGGCGTCTGACCAACATCTGAAGACCTCTGCATAATGGTTGATTTTTCTGTTTGTCTTTTTCGGCTTCTGTTTTTGCAGGTTATTTTGGCCGAATTTGGCTCTATAAGTGGCACTTTAGGGTTGTTTTCGGCTTTCTCCTTCCTTTTTAGGCGGACTCCGG
>DDLW01000135.1 GCA_002340345.1 Alphaproteobacteria bacterium UBA2562
GCAAAAATTAAGACTCTAGAGCCCTCCCGCGCCTTAGGCTTGGTCGCGGAGGGCCTTAGGCTGTTCCTTTTCAAGCATTCGCAAAGGGCGGATCCTTTAAAAATCTTCATGGAGATAAAGGGGGAAAACAGCCAGGATTCAAAGCACAATATTGTGATCCATGGCATAATCCCGCAATTTACCACGCAGGCTGTGGTTTTCTGCGCTCAGAAGCCGCTCAACATAGGGCGTCAATTCCGAAAGATTGACACTGCGCACCATCGCCCGCACAGGGCCCGCCGCAGAAGGGACCATGGACAGGCGTTTGATCCCCACCCCAAGGAGCGCCATGGCTTCTAAGGTTTGACCCGCCATCTCACCACACAGGCTGAGGGGCTTATGGGCCGCATTACATTGCTGGGCCACCTGATGGAAAACACTCAAAACAGAAGGCGAAAGCGGATCATACCGGCTGGCAATACGGGGATTGCCGCGATCGCTGGCCAATAAAAACTGGCAAAGATCATTCGATCCGATCGCCAGAAAATCAGCATGGCGCAACAAAGCGGGCAATTGAAAGACTAACGCTGGGACTTCCAACATGGCGCCCACAGACAACGGATCTGGAATCGGCCAGCCCTTTGCGCGCGCCCGTTCGATTTCCATATCTACCAAATCGCGACCGGCTCTGAATTCTGCGACTTCGGCGATCATGGGATACAGAATAGACAAGGGGCGACCTTCGGAAGCGCGAATCAAGGCGCGAATCTGCTGGCGCAACAAGGCCGGTCGATCCAGGGAAATCCTGACCGCACGCCACCCCATTGCTGGATTTTCTTCATGTAAATCATGCCAATAGGGAAGACGCTTATCCCCACCAGCATCCAAAAGACGAAACACAACAGGCCGACCATCGGCTTTTTCATAGATACGGCGATAGAGTTCTGTTTGGGTTTCAACATCAGGATAGGCAGACCGCACCATAAAAGGAATTTCTGTCCGATAGAGGCCAACCCCTTCGGCACAGGTGCGCCCCAGCATATCCATATCCACCAGAAGACCAATATTGAGGAGAATCGAAATTTTTTCCCCATCCTTCGTAATGGGCGGAAGATTGGTGAAATTGGCCAGAGAAGAGCGCGCCGTATCCCGTAATTTAATGGTCTCCGTCATTGACTGATGGGTGAATTCCGTCGGTCTGACAAAAACTTGGGCATGGTCCGCATCGACGATCACCAGGTCCCCTGGTTCCGTCTGATACAGAATATCCGGGCACCGCCCAACCACAGGCACATCCAGGGCGCGGGCAATAATCGCGACATGGGCTGTCGCCGACCCTTCTTCTAAGACCAAGGCGCGTAATTTATTACGGTCATAATCTAAGAGTTCAGCGGGGCCCATATTCCGAGCAATCACAACCGCGTCATCGGGCAAATCTTCGGGCTGGACCGGCTCTTCGAGAATCAAATAGCGCAATAAGCGATTGGCAAGATCTTCCAGATCTTGCAGTCTTTCCCGGATATAGGGATCATGGACCTGGCGCATGCGCGCCCGTGTATCGCGCCGAACCCGCTCGACAGCAGCTTCAGCGGTCAATCCCGTTTTAATAGCTTCATCGATTTTCCGCAGCCACCCGCGATCGGCGGCAAACATGCGGTATGCTTCAAGAATGTCGCGATGTTCGGCGGCACTGCCTTCATCGACAGCATTCAGCATCGCATCAAGGTCCGATTGCATGCCATCAACAGCCGCAATCAAACGATCGCCCTCATGTTGCGGATCTTCGGCAATAATGCGATGCACGACCACTTCGGGCTTATGAATGACCGCTTGGCCCATGGCCAGGCCGTGATTAAACCGCACCCCTTCGATCCGCAAAGGCAGGGTTGTTTCCCCTGCGATTTGGCGAAGATCTTTCGGTTTCAGCAGCTCGCCCCCGGCCACCAATTCGGCGACGACCATTGCGATGGTTTCGAGGGTTTCTTGTTCTTCTCGATTATAATGTCGTCGGGTGCGATTTTGAATCGCCAACACCCCCCAAACCCGGTCAGACCGTAAAAGCGGCACCCCGAGTAAGGAGGAGTAAGAATCCTCGCCTGTTTCCGGGCGGTATGCAAAATTAGGGTGGGCCTTTGCATCGGATTGCGAAAGGGGGCGCCGGCGCTGGGCAATCTCTCCGATCAGACCTTCGCCAACCCGCAAATGGGTATTGTGCACAGCATCGGGGTTCAGACCCTCTGTGGCGAAGAGTTCCAAAATAGCGCCGGGACGCATCACATAAATGGAGCACACTTCGGAGACCATCTCCGTGGCAATCGTACAAACGATTTTATCCAAGCGCTCTTGTGCCGAGCCCTTTTCTGCCATGACATCGCGTAAGCATTTGAGAAGACGCCGGGCGCTGCTCCAATTAGCGGGTTTGGCTTTCACAATCAAGCTCCTGCTGCCAGGGAGGACGGCGCAGAAGAGACAGGCGAATGGGCGGCAAAATCCTCACCACGGCGCACCAAAGCCTGGACCGCTTGTGTGATAAGGTCTTCTAGAATTTCAGATGTCGGCTGGATCTTTTTGACCAGACCAACACTTTGCCCCGCCATGATCGAGCCATTTTGAATATCGCCATCAACCGCCGCGCGTTTCAAAGCGCCCGCCCAAAAATGCTCAATCTCAAGTTGGGCTGCCTTCGGATCAAGATCACCGGCATCAACCTTCGCAGCCACAGATTTTTGCGTTTCGATAAAGCGTTGGGTCGCGTCATTTGACAAAGCGCGCACAGGAATGACCGGCAAACGGGCATCGATTTGCACAGAGGTCACAGCATCACGGGCATTGCCTTTCAAAAAGGCCTTTTTAAAATCTTCATGGGCGACACATTCCGTCGCGCACACAAAACGAGAGCCAAGCTGACAGCCTGCGGCCCCCATTTCCAAATAGGACAAAATGGCTTCGCCGCGGCCAATGCCGCCCGCGACAAACACGGGAACCGAGCGGATTTCCGGCAAAATTTCTTGGGCCAGCACACTGGTAGAGACAGGGCCAATATGGCCGCCGGCCTCCATGCCCTCAATAACAAGCGCATCCGCGCCCATTTTGATCAAGCGTTTGGCAAGCACCAAAGCCGGTGAAAAACACACGACTTTCGCGCCGCCCTCTTTCAGTTTTGCGATGGCCGCGGCGGTTGGCAAACCACCCGCCAAGACCACATGGCCCACAGCCTGCGCCAGACAGACCTCAATCAAGGCGTCCAAATCAGGGTGCATGGTAATCAAATTGACCCCAAAAGGCTTTGAGGTGCGTTCTTTTGTGGCTTGAATTTCAGCCTCCAGCAGGTCGGGGCCCATCGCCCCCCCTGCAATCACACCAAAGCCCCCCGCATTCGAAATGGCGGCAACGAGATTGCGTTCTGACAACCAAGACATGGCACCACCCATGATGGCATAGTCGGTGCCAAAAAAGTCACGTCCTTTTTGAGAGAGGCGATCGATCCATTGACGGGCAATAACGGGATCTGTGGGGTAACTCATCATGACAAACCTCGACATTTTTTCGCTTACGCGAAACTTAAGCGACTTTTTCGAGAAAAAGTCTCTCAAAAAGCTTTTTTAGGAAAAAGATTTAGGGGGCATTTTCAAAAAGCCCCCTAAGATTGCAGTAACGCGCTCCAAAATAAGAGCGAAAGGCTCTATGGCTTGAGAGTTTGTAGAACCGTCATAGATTTATGCAACATCTAAGCCATAAGCCGTGTGCAAAGCACGCAATGCCAATTCCGTATACTCTTCTGCGATCAGGACACTCACTTTGATTTCAGAGGTTGAGATCACTTGGATATTGATGCCTTTTTCCGCCAAAGCATTGAACATCGATTGCGCAACCCCTGCATGGGAACGCATGCCAACGCCGATCACAGACACCTTAACCACATTATCATCGGCCACCAGCTTGCTATATTGCAAATCTTCTTTGCGCGCTTCAAGAACTTGGGTTGCGCGCTGTAAATCGGCTTTGCCAACGGTGAATGTCAAATCCGTTGCACTGCCATCCGCAGAGACATTCTGGACAATCATATCAACATTGACAGCTGCATCGGCTAAAGGCCCAAAAATTGACGCCGCAACGCCTGGCCGATCAGATACATTTTGCAGAGTGATTTTTGCCTCGTCACGGCTATAAGCGATTCCGCTGACCAGTTGTTGTTCCACGATTTCTTCCTCATCCACGACCAAAGTGCCCGGCCCCTCTTCGAAGCTGGACAGAACGCGCAAACGCACCCGATGTTTCATTGCCATTTCAACGGATCGTGTCTGCAAGACTTTTGCCCCTTGCGAGGCCATTTCGAGCATCTCCTCATAGGTGATGCGATCGAGTTTTTGGGCTTTGGTCACAATTCTAGGGTCGCATGTATAAACCCCATCGACATCTGTATAAATATCACAGCGATCTGCTTTGAGGGCGGCGGCCAAAGCAACCGCTGACGTGTCAGATCCGCCGCGACCCAAGGTTGTGACGCGATTTTCAGAGCTCACCCCTTGGAAGCCAGGCACAACAGCGACACGTCCGGCCCCCATTTGGGCGACCATGGCGTCTCCTTCGATGGTGCTGATTCGTGCCTTGCTATAGACTTGATTCGTGTGAATCGGGATTTGCCAACCTTGCCAGGACCGTGCGTCAATACCAAGCTCCTGTAATGCCATTGCCAAAAGGCCTGAAGTCACCTGTTCACCGCTCGAGACCACAACATCATATTCGCGAGGGTCGCAAACCGCTGAAATATCAGAGCAATATTGAACCAATTGATTGGTTACGCCTGCCATGGCAGAGACCACGACAGCGACTTCATTGCCCGCATCGGCTTCTATTTTGACTTTGCGGGCGACATTTTGGATGCGCTCGATATTGGCGACAGAGGTTCCGCCGAATTTCATTACGATGCGCGCCATATTTTTTTTGTCCTATCAGTCTTTTTTGTGCTTAGGGCTGAACATTTACAGGCGTGTGCGATCGTCATTTTTGCCTAAAAAGTTGCCACTTTTTGCAATATTTGATCATTTGCCTAAAAATATTACTTCGACAAACACTTACAGCATTTTGCTTTTATTCTGAATCACAAAAAATGCTGTAAATTTTTGTTTTTGCCGCAAAACGGATCAAAGGGGCTGACCCTATCACTTTGCCCTTTGCTCTCATACGGCTCCACTCTCTTTTTACAAAGACGATGAAGGCTCGATCTTTACCACATAAGGCCCAAAATTGCGTAGGCGTTTTCTTTTCGGATATCACGACACACATTATTTTCGCACAAAAGGCCCAAAGAGGCTTCCCCCCTTGGGATCCCTCATAGTGTGGTGAAAACAAAAATTTACAGCCTTGTTTTTGAGTCAATGCCCAAGGATAATGTGGTAACATGTTGTTTGTGAAATGATATTTGTCAGCAGATCGGGTTTTAGAAACCGAATACTCTTCCATGGTTACTTTTTTAGGTTTGGTCTAAGATGTGCGCATAAGTCCTGTTGCCCTTTTCCATGCTGCTATCCATACTCCTTGCACAGGGGCGACGCAAGACTTGCCCGTCTTTGCCCACCGAACGCCCCAAGATTAGGGGGGCGTTTCTAGAGCCTTTCTCTTTTATCTTGAATCAATGGAAAGGCTCTCTGTTTTTG
>DDLW01000033.1 GCA_002340345.1 Alphaproteobacteria bacterium UBA2562
ACCTCGCAGCGGCGGTGATAAACTCCGCATGAATCTCTACAGACCCTAGAGCAAAGTGCGACTGGATGAAAACATCCAGTCGACACGTTTTGCGGCAAAAACAATAATATAGAGCATTTTGTGGGTTTCAATCATCACGCAAAATGCTCTAGATTTCGCACAAACGAAATATTGCCAACAAATGGGGAAACCATAATGACATTACCAGATGGCCATAAAGCGGTGATCGTGCGGATTCATGGGCGTGTCCAACGCGTTTGGTTTCGCGTTTGGACTCAAGACCACGCCACGGCTAAAAATCTTGATGGTTGGGTGCGGAATCGAAAAGACGGCACCGTCGAAGCGCTGTTCCGGGGGCCTGCACAAGATGTCCAGAACATGATCTCTTTATGTTATGAAGGCCCCCAGGACGCGCATGTTGAAACCATCGAGATCAAAGACGCTGAAGGCATTTGCGCCCCTGGCTTTGAGCGCAAACCGACCGTTTAAAGCTGTGACGTAACACACTTCACACTGATATTTCCATCAAATGCGTCATAAGCTTAGGAATATCGTGATAATCTTCGGCAATCACATTCGCCCCTGCGGCCTCCAGCTCTTCGGCAGGATGATATCCCCAAGACACACCGATTGAAGCCACATGCGCATTTTGCGCCATATGAATGTCATAGCTTGTATCGCCAATCATCACGCAATGCGCTTCGAGAACACCGCAGTCTGCCATAGCTTTCTGCAGCATTTCTGGATGCGGTTTGCCCATACATAAATCTGCTGTTTGCAAAGACATGAAAGCGTCCTGCAATCCATGTCTTTGTAAAGTATTGAGAAGGCCTTTTTGAGATTTCCCTGTTGCAACGGCCAATAAAAAGCCTTGGGCAGAGAGTGTCTCAATCACCTCTCGACAGCCTGCAAAGAGGGGCTCGGTCTGGAGAGGATCTTTCCGCAAAATCTGAAATGCTGTTTTATAAGCGTCACAAACAGCGAGTACAGTTTCAGGTTCTCTTTGCTCTAGGGGAAGAATCTGCGCCACGGCCTCTTCAAGGCTCAACCCAACCACACGCTTAATAGAATCATCGCTCGCGGCAGGAAGACGACAAGAGTCCAAAGCCTGGCCCATCGCCTCGATGATAATATGTTGGCTATCCACCAATGTGCCATCACAGTCAAAAACAGCCAAACGCAAAGGCGTATCAACCATTAGGCGCCTCCTTGCTGTGCTTGTTTACGCTTTTTCCGTGCAAGAGCTCTTTCCGCAAACTCACGCAAGACCTTTCTCAGATAATTCCCAGAATCATTGACAAAGCCGGTGCCAAAATCCTGTCCTGCAAAATCGAATAATGTCATTCTGCTTTTTTGGTAATGGCAGGGGATTTGGCTGATCACCTCCATATAATCTGGGTAGCTTGAAAAGAATCCAATCATATTTTCAAGAATGGGCAGCTTATTTTGCAAAATAGCATGCATCCAAGCATTGCAGCCCTCTAAATCTGTTCGCACTAAAAACCCTAAATTCACTCTCAGGATTTTTGCGTGACGATTCTGCAGCTGCAGCAGATCTTCTCCCTCTGCCCCACGATTACGCGCCACCGTAAATCTCTCGGCCACGGTAAGATCCATGGTTTTTTTAAGGATATAGTCCACCACAGCGATATTCCCGCTGATCGCGGCCAGATGAAGTGCTGTGCGCCCATCTTGACCAGGACTATCCAAAACTTCACGGCACGTTAAAAACTGTATCTCTTGAAAGGTTCGATTGTTATTTGGGCGCGAAAAATTGAGCCGCGCAATTTGGTATAAAATGTGATCCATAAATTCATGCTCATCACGCACAAAAGCAGGATTTAAAGAGGTTGAGGCCGCAATTTGCATATAGCTATTATAACCATTTTTATTGCGACGTCCGATATGTTGGTTATCGGCACTGCGCAATAAACGCCTTTTCGCATAATCGAGATCATAGAGCCCTTGCCGGGCAAAATGTGCGACAAGAGCGCCGTGATTTTTGATGGTCGTCAAACGCATATTATCTGCGCCAACAATATCCATGGCAAAGGCATCGGCTTTAAATTCTTTGAACAGTTCATCAATATCTTCAGGGGTGACCCCTTCTGCTTGGTCTCTCAGCAATTGAATAGCAGCAGAAAAATCACGATCTCCTAAGAGTTTATGAAGCCGTTCCCGATTAAAGCGTGTCTTCGCCCCTGATTTGGCGCCATGGGCATAGCCTTGTGCTTTATCATCCTCAAAGAGTCGATAGAGTGTTTGTGCTTCTTCTGCAAAAGTCTCTTCTTCTAATAAAGCTTGCAAGTGGTCGAGAAGAACCTCTCCTGCGAGATTCGAATCCTCGCAGATAAGCTGCCGCACCCGGGTTGGATCCCCTGCATGGGCATCGGATCCACGATATTGGCTCCGCCGCATGGAACCAGCAGAATGCGCCCAGCGGGCCATGGCATCCAAGCCATAGATTGCATGCTTTTTGCGGTCTGGCTGCATGTAGCACAAATAATGGAAAAAGCTATTATTAAACTGGTCTTTGACGGTTAAAATGGGCACTTTCTGCTTTTGGAAGAATTGACCGAAAAATTCACGTTCAGAGCTTCTGGTCTCCCCGGAATCATAATGGAGACCTGCCAAGATATAAATTTCCAGAAGGCCTTCTATGGTTTCTTGCTGATCTTCACCGGCAAGAAGCCGCCACATCTTTTCTCTAAGGGTGCGCGGAAAATCAGGATCAAGGACTCTTTCACTTTGAGAATTCTGGAGTGCCTCTTGCCAAAGCTTTGCGACATGCCCTGTAATATGCTCAAGAAGCATGGGATCTGTTTTTTTACGATTCTCTTCTTCTTCCTGCGCCTTGTTCTTTTTTTGCAGTTCTTCTTGAGATGCAATATAATCTGCTATACGCGCATCGCATTTCTGGCGCCGGACGTCCATATCTTTATCTTTATCGCTCATAGTCGATGGCTCCGCAAGCAATCCCAATCAGAGCGCGTATTGTTCGTTGAAATGGAAGATCGCACTCTCGTTTTATATTTTTGCCGCAAGACACAGGCGACCCGCGGATTCCGAACGACCGCATTTTGCTCTAAAACGAACATGCCATGTCCGTTAACAGCCATCGACATGCACGAAAGCCCCTCTTCTGCATTTTAGTCTTTTCCAAAGCGGTAAACTTTCAGATAACAAGACTTACATAACGGCTGAACGCAACAGACGCAAGCGCTAGCAAAGATCAACTTATACCCTCACACCAAAAGCGAGAAAAATAGCTCTTTTTTGAAGACCCGTCCTGTCCCCCATGAACAGCTTTTGCATCCTGCCTCTTTTTTTACAGCATTTTGCTTTATATTCTAAATCAGAAAAAATGCTGTAAGTTTTTGTTTTTGAAGCAAATTAGATCAAAGGATGACCCTATCACTTTGCCCTTTGCTCTCAAGGAATGTATAAAGGACCCCTCCCACAGATCACAGTTTTTGTTTGTCTTTTTGCATCTTTCGCCATTGAAAAAAGCTAACAATGACAGCAATGACAACCCATCCCAGCAAAGGCGCGGTAAAAATATAATTCATAATTGGATGTTCAAGATTGCCTTTACTGACTGAAACCGCATAAATGATCCATATCCCTGTTAAAATCCAGCAGATTTTACTCCATAAAGGGCGTTTCTTTTTTGTCAGATATGGGGTTTGCTTTTCAGGGTCTTGGCGATCTTTCTCTTCTGGTGAGGGCATCATAGGTCTATCCCAAACAAAATATTTATAAGCCTTCCATCTTATGCCTTAAGCAGTGCATGCTCGACAGAGACATCCGGAAAGCTTAGAGCAAAGGGCAAGGTGATGGGTTTATCACCTTGATCCGTTTTGCGGCAAAACAAAGGCTTACAGCATTTTTCGAATTCAGAATAAAAGCAAAATGCTGTAGGAAAAAATTGAGAACATGTTCTCACGATAAAGTCAAATTATTATCTATAAATAATTGTTTTAAAAAAGAAAAACTTGGCATGCAAAAACCCCAAAATTTTTTGATCATAAAATGAGATTTTTTCTATGGAAAAAGCAAATTCCCCCTTGCGAAAATCACAAACACCCGCTAAGTTCCGTCGCTCATTGTTGTAGAGCATCAAAGACCATATGCGGACGTGGCGGAATCGGTAGACGCAGCAGACTTAAAATCTGCCTCTCGCTTAGAGAGTGGGGGTTCAAGTCCCCCCGTCCGCACCAATAAAATTAAAAACTGAATTCATTTGAGAATATAGTGACAGAGCATCTTAATTTTCGCGTTGCTTAGAGCAAAGTGCGGCTGGGCGGCTGGATGGAAACATCCAGTCGGCATGTCTTGCAGAAAAAACAATAAAATAGAGCCTTTTGTGTGCGTCAATCATCACGCAAAAGGCTCTAAAATACATAAGCGCCATAGACAAACAAAAGCCCGGTTTTGACACCGGGCTTTTTTCTTTGCAGCAAATATGTGCGTTTCAAAGCAAAGCACACTGCCGTGAATCTATCCCTCAAGCGGTAAATAAATATCCGTGATTAATGCACTTTCAGGAACCTCCGTCAGGCAATTGTGATAATGCAGGAATAAAGGGAAATCCCGCACTTTTTCGCCACTTGATGGCAACCATTCTCCATAGAGAGCATAGATTTTTTGATCTATATGATCATAAGACCCCTTATGCTGGACAACAGCACATCGCCCTGCTGGAATTTCTTTTTGAATCACGCCTTGACTATTTTCTGGGATATCTTTTGTCACTTCGCCACAAATATCAAATCTGAACGCTTCAGCGGCTGTTGTCTTTGGATCGCAATAAGCAATCCCAAATGTTTTTCTTGTTTTCACAGGGGAAAGTGTAGTTGCTTTTCGCCACTCAATGAAGCGTGTAATCGACTCATTCATCAGATCTGGTGACCCCCGATGTTCAAAAACAGCAATCATCGTCCGGTCAAAGTCAACAATATCAACAATCATCGCCTTACCTTTTGTTAAGGTTGTGAATTGGTATTTTTGGCACCATGCTGGCCAATCCGGCGCTTTTCTAAATTGCGATGGTGTCTGCCCAAAGATCTTCTTAAAGGCACGCGAAAAGGATTCTGGATTCTCAAACCGTGCCTCCAAGGCAATATCAATGATCTTTAGATCTTTTTTAAAGGCAAGCTGATGAGACGCACGCTTAAGACGAGACATTTGGATATAGGAATGAACATTCACGCCTACATAATAAAAAAACAATCTGTGAAAATGATGCATAGAGAAGTTTGCAACATCACTTAATTTTTTGATGCTTAAATCTTCATCTAGATGGGCTGCAATATAATCACAGATCTTGTTTATTTTATTACCATGTTCACCCATTGCGATTTATCTCAAATTGATGCCTGGATTATGTATAGTCTGAAACAGAGAGAGTATCTTGACCGAATTTGCTTTTTTACAGCCTTTTGCTTTTATTCTGAATCAGTGGAAATGCTCTAAAAAAATAAAGGCGGGAACTTTTATACTCCCGCCGACACACACCACCACCACACCAGTCTTCCCGTGAAACTTCTGCTTGAATCAAGACGCAAGCGCATGGAGACAAAGATGGGGTTGGCCATTCGATGTTTTCTCAAGGGTTTTGCCATTCGTGCCAATGACACAGGTCACGCGCTTTCTAAAAGCCGAAAAGCTGTCAAAAGTCACAACATCCACGGGTTCATCAAAAATGAAGGTCACACGGAAAAAACCAGACCGCTCTAGCGCCTGCACATGATACACTCTCGCTGTAAAATTTTGGCTCAGATAAGCGCCCTGCACGCTCTGCCCCACAGTCACCGGGCAGATGGGGGAGGCTTCGACAGCAGCATGGAGAGCATTCCAATCTTTATAGCCGTAACGATGGGCCACTCTTTCCAAGGCCTGGCTATGTGTTATGGCATTATTTGCCGCACACTGCTCAGCCCTGAGAATTTTTGCCGCTTGTTTTAGGTCTTGGAGGGATGGAAGAATCGGACTCTTGGTCATCTCGAACCTCATTCAGTCTTTGCCTGCGGGCCTATAGGTGGTGCTCGCATTGCCATCAAACCGCAGAGATCTGAAGTTGGGAGATTTAAGTCTCTAAAGAAGCTTTCACCATGGACATGCCAGCGAGCGGCAGGGAGCTTCACCCTTGACGCTTAGATAGTCTGAAATACAGCCTTTGTCAATCACGGGGCCGCTTTTACAAAATCAAAAATCAGATCTTTTTAAATCTAAATCCCCAAAAATCCTTTATATAACAAAATATTAGAATATTTCTTTGTCTTTTAACATAAAGCCAGAGGCCACTGATTGTGAAAAAATCTGTCTCTATTACTCGCCATCTCGTTTAGAACAGGGTAAAAAGACGCCAACAACCGAACATCAACCAGAGGAAAGAACAGGATGAGCGACCAGAAGTATGACGTTATCATTATTGGCGGTGGCCCTGGCGGTTATGTTGCGGCAATTCGTGCTGCACAATTAGGTTTAAAAACAGCCTGTGTCGAAAAGCGGGGTACTCTGGGCGGCACCTGCCTGAATGTTGGTTGTCTTCCCTCAAAAGCTTTATTGCAAAGCTCTGAAAAATTCCATGAGGCCAAAGACAATTTCACAGACCATGGCATTCATCTCAGCGATTTAAAAATTGATGTTAAGGCTATGATTAGCCGTAAAAATGATATTGTTTCAAAATTGGTCAAAGGCATAGAAGGGCTCTTTAAAAAGAATAAGGTCGATTATTACCAAGCGGCTGGAAAAATTTTAGAAGCGAATAAAGTAGAGATCACACCACTTGATGGCAGTGAGGCGCAAGTGCTTGACAGCACTTATATTATTATTGCAACTGGCTCAGAAGTCACGCCTTTGCCAACAGTGGCGATTGATGAAAAAGTCATTCTGTCCTCAACAGGTGCCCTTGATTTGGAAAAGATTCCAGAGCATCTCGTCGTCATTGGGGGGGGTGTCATCGGTCTTGAAATGGGATCCATTTGGAAACGCCTTGGCGCAAAGGTCACTGTGGTTGAATTCCTTGATAAAATAACGCCAACAATGGATCAGGATGTTTCCAAAGAGTTCTTAAAAGTTCTTAAAAAGCAAGGACTTGAATTTAAGCTCGGCCATAAAGTCACAGCCGCCGAAGTCAAAGGCGAAAAAGCAACCCTTAGCGTTGAACCCGCCAAAGGCGGCGAAACAGAAACAATCGATTGTGACAATGTTTTGGTTGCCATTGGCCGTCGCCCTTATGTCGATGGCTTAGGTCTTGATGCTGTGGGTGTGAAGCGCAATGACCGCGGCTTTATCGAAGTCGATGAGTTCTTTGAAACTTCGGTTGAAGGTATCTACGCTATTGGTGACTGCATTCCAGGCCCCATGCTCGCCCATAAAGCCGAGGAAGACGGGGTGGCTTGCGTCGAGATGCTGGCCGGACAAGCGGGCCATGTCGATTACAATCTCGTCCCAAGCATTGTATATACTTGGCCAGAAGTCGCCTCTGTTGGCAAAACAGAACAAGAGCTTAAAGACGCGTCTATCGCTTATAGCGTTGGGAAGTTCCCTTTCATGGCCAATAGCCGCGCCAGAGCCACAGGAGAATCCGATGGTTTTGTCAAAATTCTGGCTGACAAAACCACAGACCGGGTTCTTGGCGTTCATATTCTTGGCCCTAATGCCGGTGATATGATTCACGAATGCGCAATGGCCATGGCTTTTGGCGGATCTTCCGAAGATATTGCCCGCACATGCCACGGCCATCCGACTTATAATGAAGCCGTTAAAGAAGCCGCCCTTGCGGTGGCCAAAAGAACCATCAATCTCTAAAATATCAGTCTCCAGGCAAAAGAGCCCGAGAGCAATCGGGCCTTTTGTTTGGATCAATGAACATCCTGACTGTCTTATCAATTTATCATAGGATTTGCCCAGCTTATGCTCACCCTTTATGGCCTTAAAAACTGTGATAGCTGCCGTAAACTCAAAAAAACATTAGAAGCCGCAGGCCATGAGGTTGATCTCCACGATTTCCGGTCTGAGGGCCTGGACCGTGATTTACTTGACCATTTCTTACAGTTTTTTACATGGGACTCCTTACTCAATACGCGCAGCACGACATGGCGCCAATTGCCAGAGTCGCAAAAAACAGATCTTCATCAAGAACATGCGATGGCGCTTATGCTGGCGCACCCTGCTTTGATCAAGCGCCCTTTATTGAAAACACCCGACGGATCTTTGCGTCTTGGCAAGGACGCCCAGGCGTTCCGGGGACATGAGTCATAGACGAGGCGTCTCTTTTTACCTTTTACGCTGGGCTTTTTTGCGAGTCTAAGGCCTCTATAACCTGAGTGATCCCTGTGATTCGCTCTCTTTTGCAGAGATTGCCTCTCTCAAGTTTCTGATGCGCGTGAAGTTTTTCTTTTTTTATCGCGCCGCAATATCACTGTTTTGCGATATAGAGCTTCTCGCATTTCATCGGAAAGGCCTAAATTTCAGAGTTCTACTTATAACGGCTTTAAGATTTAATGGCGTCATGGGCCTGAAATAGATTTTGTTTTTGCATCGCGGCATGATCACAAAAAGCTCACCCTCTTCCCCTTTACAGTATTTTGCTTTTATTCTGACTTAGAAGAGATCATGCTTGTTTTTGGTTGCGTGGCAAAACGGGTCAAAAGAGTGGCCCCATCCTTTTGCCCTTTGCTCTCGCCCCTTTCTGGCTTATCCTTATATTCAAAATCAAACACAGCATAAAAGGCTTCTTTTGATATCTTTAAAGCCTTTTCAAAAGAGATCGATCATAAATATCGTTATTCAACCAAAAGCTTCGATCGATTTGTGCTTTAATCCTCTGGTCCAGAACGCTTTGCTGTATGAAACCTTTAAAAGTCTCACCCAAAACGATGATGAAAACGACATCTCTCATAAAGAGGCCAGATCACACACGCGGATCTCTTTTAGGGAAGATGCTGTTGGCGCAAACTTTTTTTGGTCTGAAACAGCGTTCTCTTCAGACCCAAAAATGCTGTCAATGGGCCACCGTGAATCTCTGTATTTTACAACAGAAACAACTCTATAGAGCATGCTTTCAAATTCAATTGGAAGCCGCAAGCTCTCAAAGACAATGCGCAGCTTCTGCTGTGCTGAAAGCGCAGCGGGCATGACAACAGATGTTTTTTTTGATCGGCCCAACACAAACACCGCGACGATGGACGCGAAAGGCGTTTCAACCCCTGCCGCTTCCCATACACCATCCATTGCCCCTCAAAACGCCCCCAGCCATGATGAAGACGCCCTGCCAGCGCCGACAGAACCAACAGAAGAAGCGGCTTTAGCGGCGCTTGATCTGGGCACAAATAACTGCCGCCTTTTGATTGCCCGCCCTGATGCCGAGACATTCCAAGTCCTTGATGCCTTTTCTCGCACGGTCAGATTAGGAGAAGGACTTGCAGCGACGGGGGCCCTTTCTGAAAGTGCGATGAAAAGGACGATTGAAGCCCTTCACATTTGTGCTGCCAAAATGCGACGTTGGCATGTCAAAAGAGCACGATGTGTCGCCACAGAAGCCTGTCGCCGTGCGGTAAATTGCGAAGATTTCATCCAACGCACTTACCAAGAAACAGGCTTGGTGATCCAAACAATTTCAAGCGAGGAAGAAGCTTCATTAGCGCTTTCCGGCTGCTCTCCCTTGCTTGATCACACAAAAGATCGCGCCCTTGTCTTTGACATTGGTGGCGGATCAACCGAAATCAGTTGGCTGGCCGTACAGCAAAATGCAATCCCCAAGACTTTAGACTGGATTTCTCTGCCGATGGGTGTTGTCACATTGACAGAAGAATTCGGCGGCGATCTCATTGAAACAGATGTCTATGCGAACATTGTGGCGATGGTGAATCAACATTTGTCCCATTTTGAACAGAAGAACCAGATTCAACAGCACATCCAGGCTGATCGTGTTCAAATGCTGGGAACATCTGGCACGGTGACAACGTTAGCAGGGCTTCATTTGGGATTGCCACGTTACAGCCGCTCTCGGGTTGACGGCTCTGTGCTTGATTTTGAGCATGTGGAAGCCTTGAGTACCAAACTTGCAGCGATGGACTTTCATCAACGGGCCTCTTTCCCTTGTATTGGGCCGGAAAGAGCTGACCTTGTCGTCTCTGGATGCGCTATCCTCGCCTCTATTCGCCAGATTTGGCCTGTTGGTAGTCTCCGTGTTGCTGACCGTGGTGTGCGTGAAGGCATTTTAATGGCGCTTTTAGAAGATGGTGAATCTGGTAAGTTCGATGTTGCGCAGTCTTTTGCCCTAGACCCCGCTAAGGCCCCCTCTTCCCGGTCCCGAAAGCGATCCCGGCGGGGAGGAAAGCGGCGGAAAAGAACTTTCTTTTCGTCTCAATAGCTTTTCCAGACGGCTGATACATTACAGTATTTTTCGCTTACACGGAATCAGACGACTTTTTCGAGAAAAAGTCTCTCAAAAAGCTTTTGGAAATTTAGAGTCATCCGCGACCAAATTGGGTCACGAATGACTCTAGAGCCTTTCTCTTTTATATTGAATCAATGGAAAGGCTCTATGGTCTTGTTTTTGCCGCAAAACGCATGGTGATAGGGGCTGCCACTTTAACCAGCTTTGCTCTAAGCACTTTAATGCGCA
>DDLW01000291.1 GCA_002340345.1 Alphaproteobacteria bacterium UBA2562
TTATGCAGAGGTCTTTAAAATAGGCAATTGCTAGAAACCTTTTCATAAAAAGGTCATTCCGCAGGCTTTTTGATCATTTTTGGAAAAAGGGGATATGGCAAAAGAACCCAAAATAAAATTTGATTCGTTCACCTTTCGCCGCAAAACGAAAGCGATCAGGTGACGCCACCTGATCGCGCTTTGCTCTAATATCTTATAAGGATTCGCAAGCGCAAAAACCCCTGGTCAACCAAGGGCGGGCGCGATTAGGGCAAGCCCGTGCGGCATCTTCAGAGAGCATTATTTGCAAAATATCGACTTTAAATGGGGATGAAATATCATTGTAAGCTTTGAAGATAAGAATCAACAATCGCCAAAAATGCTGTGACCACATGTGGGTCAAACTGTGTGCCAGAGCGTTCATGAATATACGCAACGGCTTTCTCTTTGGACCAGGGCTCTTTATAAGGTCTGCGATTGACGAGGGCATCGAAAACATCAGCAACAGCGACAATGCGCGCCGATAAAGGAATCTCTTCTCCCTTAAGGCCTTTAGGATATCCACTGCCATCAAACCATTCATGGTGGCCTGAGGCGATTTCAGACCCTAAAGACAGATAAGTGCTTCCTTCAATAAGGTTTGCCGCATTTTCAAGGATGCGTCCCCCAGCGGATGCGTGATCTTCCATAATAATGCGTTCATTGGGATCCAAGGGGCCTGGTTTTTGGAGAACATTATCAGGGATTGAAACTTTCCCAACATCGTGGAGAATGCTGGCCATCCCAATTTGTTCGAGAAATAAGTCGGTAATATTCTCAGGGTAAGACTGATCATCCCGGAGGCGACGTGTAATTTCAGTGGTGAGGCGTTCAACTCTTAAAACATGTTCGCCTGTATCTGTGTCTTTAAATTCAGCAAGATCAGCAAGGGCAATGACTGTTGCTTGCTGACTTTTTTTCAGCTGTTCAAAAAGGAAAAGATTGTCAAAGCATATTGAAACTTTTGAACAAAATACTTCTATAAGTTGTTTGTCTATATCCGTTAAGGCACGGTCAATCTTACTGTTCAAAACAGCTGATCTGTGATGGGATGTTTTGAAAAAAATTGTTATAGAATCTTCTTCAAAAAGGTGATTTTTTTGAATGAGCGCTCTTTGTACTTTGTCATAAAGTTCTGAAAAAGCCTTTTCATCAAGATCAGACCGCAGCTTTAATTTTGTTTCCTCGCCGCAGGCAAGAACAGTGAGTTTTTCACGGGAGTCTCGTCCTTGGACACAAACAAAACCGTTTTTTTCTTCGACGCCGAGTAATGTGCTCAGATGCTTAAGAACAGATTTTGCAAAATGTTCTATGGAATGTTCCTTAAAAAGAGAGCCAGAGGCTTCTAAGACATTTTCAAGACCAGACCGCGTTGTTTCTAAAGCCATAATATCTTCATAGGCTCTTAAAGCAGCGATTGTGGAGGTGAAGAGCTTTTGCGATGTCAGCTCTGTTTTTGATTTATAATCATTAATATCATAATCTAAAATAACATCGCGTTCTGGGGCTTGCCCTGGTTGTCCTGTGCGCAGAATAATACGAACGTGACGATTGTCTAAATCATCACGGATTTCGCGAACCAATTTGAGGCCAGCATCATCTGTTTCCATGACCACGTCGAGCATAATGACGGCGATATCACGACGGTCCTGTAATATCGTCTTTGCCTCGTGAGCGCTATGCGCTGAAATGAACTCTAACTCGCGTTCTCTAAATCTTACGGCTGCGAGGAGCATTTTTGTCATAGAGTGTACTTCTGGCTCGTCATCCACAATAAGGATAGGCCATTTCGCTTCGCTGATATGCGTCAGACGACTTTCTTCTTCGACCTCTAGAATATCTTCATCATCAGCAAACATGAGGTCATTGTCTTCGCCGGTCATCGGCACACCCACTCCAAAGTTCATTCTTACGCGGTCGAAAGAATTGTTATTACTCTATAGTCTTTTTAGAAAGACTAAAGAATCTTATAGATTTCCTATTTTAAAACATCATAGGGCCATATTTCTCATACTGTTTCATTTAAAATCTTGAGAACCTTATAGCAATTTGTAAAACATTTTACAGCATTTTGCTTTTACTGAGAGTCAGAAAAATGCTGTAAGTTTTTGTTTTTGCCGGAAAACGGACCAAAAGGATAGGTCTATCCTTTTGTCCTTTGCTCTCAGGTTTTCACCGCAAAACGCAGGGTTCAGGGGGCTCCCACTTTAACCAGCTTTGCTATAAGCGCATTTTTTGCTTGTTCTCTTCTGTAGACCCTTCTTCCTGTAGCAGTTAAAGTCTTTTTTCGCCAGAAAACAAGAGCAATATAGCCTTGAAAGCATATTTAAAAAGATATAGTCCTGATAATGATTTGAGCGAACCTATGTATTATTACCTATAGAAATACATTTATACCTTTGTTCTTGTTGCAAAGATATCGGGGCGGAGCCTTTATGCATCGTGTTTTGCACTAATGATGGACGATTTCTTTTTTAGGGGCATTTCGGGGGAATAAAAGGCTGAAAGATGTTCCTTTGCCAACTTCGCTCATGGCTTCAATCCGTCCCCCTAATGTGCGTGTGGCGAGGTTATAGACAATATTCATGCCCAGCCCAGAGCCACCAGACCCTCTTTTGGTTGTAAAAAATGGGTCAAATATTTTCTTGAGATTGTCGCTTGGGATGCCAATGCCATCATCGGAATAAAGCAGTAAAACCCCATCATCATCAGCCATGTCTACTTTTATCGTAATAGCGCCATCATTTCGGTCTGGAAAAGCGTGTATTAAAGAGTTCATCACGAGATTCGTAAGTAACTGTGATAAAGCGCCTGGGTAGCCATCAATAATGAGCTTCTCGTGGCAATCAATAGCGACTGTATGTTTTGTTTTTTTAAGGCGAGGTTTAAGACTTAAAAGAACTTCTTCTATATATTCTTTAACGTTAAAAGATCGCCTTTCATCACTTGTTTGGTCAACGGCAACCCGTTTAAAACTTTGGATCAGATCTGCGGCACGGTGGGAGTTGACAAGAAGAAGTTGGCTGGCTTCTTTAACAACTTCTAAAAAAGCTTTAAAGTCACCTTTGCGCAACTTACCGTCCTCAAAAACTTGCACAACCTCTTGAACTTTGACTTCTAAATGTGATGCCGCTGAAACTGTAATCCCAACAGGCGTATTAATTTCATGGGCAACACCAGCAACCAAAGACCCAAGGGATGCCATTTTTTCTGCTTGTAACAGATTTTCCTGAGCCCCTTTGAGGTCTGTAATATCATAGACCCACGATAAGGTTGCTGGGCGTCCTTCAAAAGATGTGCGTTGCATTGTCAAAAGCGCCCAGATGGGGGGGGCGTTTAAGCGCATGAATTGCACTTCGCGGTCTCGGACAACACCTTTTTCGCGCAATTCTTGGGTCACTTGATCGCGTTGTTTGGGGTCAGCAAAGCGGCTTCGTAAATCGAGATTGGTGACATCTTCAATTTTGCCGCCAACAAGTTCGACAAGTCGTGAATTGCAGAACAGTAATTTCCCTTTTGGTTCTAGGACACTGACCCCAACGGGGCTGCTTTCTAAAAGTTCACGCAATTCTCTTTCCGCACGCCGTCTTTCGGTCACGTCTGACAATGTTGTCACAAAGCCACCCCGATCAGGCAGGGGTTGGCTGGAGATCTCGAGAATCATGCCATCCCATCTTGTGCGCTCATAGCGGTAAGGTTGCATTTTCTCGGCTTCTGCAAGGCGATCTTGCACATGTTGATCTGGATCGCCGGGGCCGAAATCTCCCCTGTCTGCCATGAAGCGATACATTTTCTCTAAAGGAGGATGGCCATTGAGAAAATCGTCAGGAAGATCAATCAGCTCTAAAGCGCGTTTATTATATGCAAGAACATTAAGATCAGCATCCTTCATGGTAATGCCTTGCTCAACATTCTCTAGAGTTGCTTCTAAAAGAATAGATTTTTCTGCGGCTTCGCGTTCTGTAAGACGAATTTCTGTAATATCTGTATAAGTCGTCACAAAGCCACTACGATCAGGAAGAGGTTTTCCGCGAATTTCGATGACAGTGCCATTAGGGCGTGTTCTCTCAAAACGGTGAGGCTGCATTTTTCGGGCAAGCTCAATACGTTCATGCACTAACAGCTCTATGTCGCCTTCGCCATAATCGCCTCGTTTTGCGTTATAGCGGAAAATATCCTCTAAAGAGGCCTTTTGCTCCATGAGATAAGTCGGTAAATCAAGAATTTCGACAGCGCGTTGATTGGAAGATTGTAAGCGCATATCAGCGTCAAACAGAGTCACCCCTTGATCAATATTGTCTTGGATAACACTGAGCAGCATGGATTGTTCAGCGACTTCCCGTTCTCTTTCTTTCATGACGGTGATGTCGCTATAGGTGATAATGACACCATCGCCATCAGGCAAGGGGGAGGCATGGATGTCTAAAACGAGTCCAGAACAGCTTTCGCGCTGAAAACGATGTGGGACGCGGTCTCGAAGGAGTTGCTCTCGCTTATCAACTTTCAGGGCCAGTTCTTCTTCAGACGCTGTGGGACCAAATTCGCCCCTTATGGCTAAGTTGAGAAGAAAATCCCGGAAAGGCGTGCCAATACCGACATCTTCAAGGCACTCATTCAGTTCTAAAAAACGATCATTATAAGCAGCCAGGCGCAAATCACGGCCAATAACGCAAATGCCTTGGTCCATATTCTCGAACGTCGCTTCGAGGAGCTCACTTTTTTCTGCTAAAGCTTTTTGTGCATGGCGGTTTTCGGTTACATCCGTATAAATTGTAACGAATCCACGACGACCTGGTAAAGGCTGTCCGATCACTTCTAAGACAGTGCCATCAGGGCGAACACGCTCATATTTATGTCTTTCAAAACGATGGGCGCGTTCTAAACGTTCTGTGACATGCTGATCGACATTGCCTGGGCCATATTCTCCGCGTCGCGCATTAAACCGAAAAAGTTCATTGAGACCCATGCCCACCTCAACTAAACCAGGTGGGAAATCCAGCATTTCTTCATATTTTCGGTTAAAAGCAACCAGTTGAAGATTGGCATCGACAATGGAGATGGCTTGCCCCATGCTATCGAATGTAAGCTCGATCAGAGCCGATATCTCGCCAAGCTCTGTGCGGACTTGTTCTTTTTCTTCTAAGCTTTTTTTCGCTGCAATTTCTTGAACGCGCAAATTTGAGAGTGTCCAAGCGCGTGCAATACGCCATAATTGACGCGCTTTTTCTAAGGGCGCGCCAACGGCAAGACAGGCAATGCGACGACCGCCAAAGCCGATGGCACCAATGACGCCTTCACGAATACGCTCATTGATTTCAGCTTCTTCGGCTGTAATTTCATGATAGTCGATTTCTCCCGCCATCACCGCAGCCCCAACAACATGGCTGTCATTGATACGGTGATGTTCACTCGATGCGATAATACGGCCTTCTTGATCGACAAAGCTGATGGTCACTTGCAATTCGCAGGCTATTTGATCGCAGATTTCCTGAGCTAAAGCCGTATCAAAATTCATAATTTTCCCTTCAGGCCATAGCAAAATTATGTTTTTAAAGGATCGTTAAGGCCGAATGCGGTGAGAATCTGGCCAACTGCCAAAGTGGGTGTTAAGTGCCCTGAAGACACTGCCTTTTCAATCTCTGGCAAAGAGGCGTGAAGCTTAGGATGGTGTTTTAAAGCATCCATGAGGCGGTCCTCAACCATGGACCACATCCATCTTATTTGTTGTTGTTGGCGTTTTTCAGAAATTTCACCATGTTCTGTTAACAGGGACCAATGGTCTGTAATTTTGTCCCAGATGTCGTCTAACCCTTTATGTTTCATTGCAGAACAGGTGAGAACAGGGGGATTCCAATGGGCGCTCGCCGCGGTCATAAGATGAAGGGCGTTGGCATAATCCCGTGCTGCAATTTGTGCTTTGCGTTCATTATCGCCATCGGCTTTATTGACGACAATCATATCGGCAAGTTCTAATATGCCCTTTTTGATTCCTTGAAGTTCATCGCCACTCCCAGCCAACATCAGGACCAGAAAGAAGTCGACCATATCGGCAACCATTGTTTCTGATTGCCCTGTCCCCACGGTTTCGATAAGTAAAATATCAAAACCGGCGGCTTCGCAAATCACCATAGTTTCCCGTGTGGCTCTTGCAACACCGCCTAAGCGGCCTGCAGACGGGGAGGGACGAATAAAGGCTTTGGGATCCGCAGAGAGTTTCGCCATTCTGGTCTTATCCCCCAGAATGCTGCCCCCGGTGCGTGAAGAAGAAGGGTCAACCGCGAGCACAGCCACATGATGCCCTTCATTGGTTAATTTTCGACCAAAAGCTTCAATAAAAGTGCTTTTACCAACACCCGGAACACCAGAAATTCCAACCCTTTTGGCGCCCCCGGCATGGGGCAATAATTTCAAGAGCATCTCTTGTGCTAAAAGTTGATGGCTGAGATTACGACTTTCGACCATCGTGATGGCCCGCGACATGATGGCCAGGTCTTTGTTCAAGACTCCTTGGACATAATCTTCAACGGAAAGCTCTCGGCGGGCTGTTGGCCGTTTCTTGGGTCCAGAAGAAGACGCTTTGGGGGCTGGAGGGTCAATAAAAAGAGCGGACCCAGAACCTTCTGGGTCCAACCCTTCTAAGGCGGGTTTTCTTGTTCCCGTCATTAGGCTGCCTTGCTGTTATAACCGAGCATCTCATTCAGACGCTCAATCAAATCGATAGCCGCGTCAGCGATCACAGTACCAGGGGGGAAAATAGCATGCGCCCCAGCTTCTATGAGAGCTTCGAAATCCTGTGGTGGTATAACACCGCCGACAACAATCATGATGTCTTCGCGATCAAGTTTTTTCAGCTCGTCCCGTAACTCAGGCACCAAAGTCAAATGACCTGCGGCTAAGGAACTTGCCCCAATGACATGCACATCATTTTCAACAGCTTGGCGGGCTGCTTCTGCGGGTGTCTGAAACAGCGGGCCGATATCGACATCAAAGCCTAAATCAGCGAAAGCGGAAGCAATTACCTTTTGGCCGCGATCATGGCCATCTTGCCCCATTTTGGCAATTAAGATTCGAGGACGACGGCCATCTTGCCCTTCGAACTCATCAATCATGGTGCGAAGCTTGTCTGTATTTGACATCCCGGCCACCTCTTTTCCATAAACACCAGAAATGGATTTGATTTCTGCTTCATGGCGACCATAGACTTTTTCGAGAGCATCAGAGATCTCACCAACAGTACAGCGCACCCGGGCTGCTTTGACCGCAAGGTCGAGAAGATTGCCATGGCCTTGGTCTGCTGCATTGGTCAAAGCTGTCAAAGCGGATTCGACATCCTGGTCATTGCGCTCGGCCCGCAATTTTTGCAATTGCTCGATTTGCGCTTGGCGGACAGTGCTGTTTTCAACTTTGAGAACCTCAATATTATCGAGATTGTCTAATTTATATTTGTTCACACCGACCACAGTTTGGCGGCCACTGTCAATGCGGGCCTGTGTGCGCGCTGCGGCTTCTTCGATACGCAGTTTAGGGATACCGGCTTCGATGGCTTTTGCCATGCCGCCTTCGGCTTCGACCTCTTGGATATGGCCCCAGGCTTTTTCAGCCAGCATTTTGGTGAGGCTTTCAACATAATAGCTGCCGCCCCAAGGATCGATGACACGGCATGTCCCGGCTTCTTGTTGCAGGAACAGTTGGGTGTTCCGGGCAATCCGCGCTGAGAAATCTGTGGGGAGCGCGAGGGCTTCATCCAAAGCATTTGTGTGCAAGGATTGTGTATGGCCCTGGGTAGACGCCATGGCTTCGATACAGGTGCGCACGACATTATTGAAAACATCTTGTGCGGTCAGAGACCAACCTGATGTTTGGCTATGGGTGCGTAAAGCAAGGGATTTATCGCTCTGAGGGTCGAATTGTTTGATTAATTTTGCCCACAGAAGGCGTGCCGCCCGCATTTTCGCCACTTCCATGAAGAAATTCATGCCAATGGCCCAGAAGAAGGAAAGGCGGGGGGCAAAGGCATCAATACTCAAACCAGCATCGAGGCCAGCACGTGCATATTGCACACCATCGGCAAGGGTATAGGCCAATTCCAGGTCCGCTGTGGCGCCTGCTTCTTGCATATGATAGCCAGAAATTGAAATCGAATTGAATTTCGGCATATTTTGCGATGTAAAAGCAAAAATGTCCGAGATAATCCGCATCGAGGGCATGGGGGGATAGATATAGGTATTCCGCACCATGAACTCTTTTAAGATATCATTTTGGATCGTGCCGGAGAGCTTCGCAGGGCTGACACCTTGTTCTTCTGCCGCCACAATATAAAGCGCCATGATAGGGAGCACAGCACCATTCATGGTCATCGAAACGCTCATTTGGTCCAGCGGGATGCCCTTGAAGAGGGTTTGCATGTCTAGAATTGAGTCGATAGCGACTCCCGCCATGCCGACATCACCGGCGACCCGCGGGTGGTCACTATCATATCCCCGGTGGGTTGCTAAATCAAAAGCAACAGAAAGACCTTTCTGACCTGCTGCAAGATTGCGGCGGTAAAAAGCGTTTGATTCATGGGCCGTCGAAAAACCAGCATATTGGCGGACGGTCCATGGCTTTGTCACATACATGGTTGGATAGGGACCGCGCAAAAACGGTTTAATCCCAGGCCATGTCTCCATAAAGTCGAGGCCATTAAGATCTTCGGCAGTGAAAAGGGGTTTAACACCAATTTGTTCTGGTGTTTCCCAGGTCATCGCTTTCGGATCTTGGCCCAAATTCTTTTGCCATTGTGCAAAATCACCCGCGCGTTTTGCACCATCTTCGAGAGCAATTTGGGAGAAATCAGGAATCATATTGCTCATTTTTGGTCTCCCTCAATGGTACAACCCAGTATATCTTGTGCGTCTTGTAAGGCTTTTAAGACATCGCATCCAACATGGATGAAGCGCGAGATGCCGGCATTTTCATAGCTTGCGCGTTTCTCTCCGGGATGTCCGGCAAGATAGATTTTCTTGGCACCAGAAGCGGTTAAGGCTTTTGCCAGATCGGCGGCCAAACTTTCATAGCCTGTGTCAGACCCGCATAAAATTGCGATGTCTGCGCCACTTTGTTGGAACGTGTCTGCGAGTGTCGCTATGTTGTCTCCGCCCGGACCGTTGAGGGTTTCAATACCGCCAGCCTCGAAGAAATTTTTAGCATAAGTTGAGCGTGCTGTGTATTCAGCAATTTCGCCAACATTACACAAAAAGATTTGTGGCCGTTTGCCCGTTTTTTCTAAAAAGGCATCGCTGTTATCCCGGAGGGCTTCAAAGTCCTCGGCAAAACGAAACTCTGGCAGAGCTGTCATAGAGGCTTTTGTTTCACCCGCTGCAAGAGCGTTGACAAGGGCGCCAAGACTTGCGGTTTCAGCGTGCTGGACAAGACTTTCTGTTAAAGAGCCTTCGGCTGCAAGGGTGATTGCCTGGCTATTGAGGCGAGACAAGCGTTCTTGCACTGATTTTGCGATAGCAGAAGGGTCAATCTGTTCACTCTCAACCGCTTTTTCGCCTAAATTGGGGAATTCACTGACGCCTGTAATGGGATCTTTGCGTTTGCCAATCGCTGTTTTTCTGGCTTGAATGACGTCATCTAACTGTTGTGCAATGGTCCCAGACAGTAAAGCTTTCACCATGCCACCAAGGGATTCAACATTTTGGAATAGCGACCACGCTTTGCGCGCAATATCGTTGGTGAGAGTCTCCAGATAAAAAGACCCGCCAGAAGGATCAATGACGCGATTGAGAGAGCTTTCTTCACACAAAATGACTTGTGTATTCCGGGCGATTCGGCGTGAAAAACTGTCTGATAGGCCCAGAGCAGAATCGAAAGGCCTTACGGTGATCGAATCAACACCTGCAATCGCAGCAGAAAAACAGCCAACCGTTGTTCTGAGCATGTTCACCCAAGGGTCGCGGCGGGTCATCATTGCGTCTGCTGTCACAGCCCCGAGTTTCATGGCACAGACATCGCCATTTGCCCCGCACGCTTCTGCAACACGGGCCCATAATTTTCGTGCGGCGCGTAATTTTGCGATCGATAAGAAAATATCCGGACCTGTGGAAAAAGAGAAACGGATTTGGCCGAGGGCTTGGTCAAGGGGCATGCCCTGTTCCGTTAAAGCCCGCAAATAGGACACAGCTGTTGCGATGGTAAAAGCCAGCTCCTGGGCTTCTGAGGCACCGCTATTGGCATAAACTTCACCATCGGCCAGGACAGAGGTCGATAAGGGCATGGTTTTGGCGGTATAGGCGGCCAGGTCTGCCATATGCACCATGGCGGAGTCTAAGCTTGTATAAAGTTCACCTTGACGCGCCAAACTGCCGAGAGGGTTAGCATCAAAGGCGATGAGGGCGCGGTCTAAAGGCACAGATTTACGGTTTAAAGCCGCAATCAATTGCCCTGCTGCGGCCATGAAAGCTGTTTTGGCATCGAGGCTGATTGTTTGTGTCGTGGGATCGACTCCATCAAGGAGCGTTATAAAGTCATCGACGCTTCTTATGGTAATTCCAGAAAGTGTTTCTTCTTCAAGGGCATTGTCTTCGCCTTGGCAAGCCGCAGGATCAAAAACAAGACGAAGGGATGTTGCGCCGCGTGTGAGGTCTTCTTTAAGGGCAGCATTGGCTGAGAGAGGGTCTGGATGGTTTTGATCCTGTCGGATATCCCAAGCGCCCTCTGCGATTCCCCCTAATTTGCTCCCGCGAAGGAAGGGCATCATCCCAGGAAAACCGGAATCCTCATAGCCTTCAGTGTCTTTGCGACTATAAATCGGCTGAATGGCAAGCTGGTCATAGGTTTGTGATACGAGTTTTTTCTCAAAGGGGGCGCCTTTGAGGGTAGCTTCTACAAGCGAGCGCCATGCCTGTTCTTCGGCGGCCTCAAATTCACTTGCCAGCTTTAAATCTGTATTGCTCATGCTCATCCGTCGTTCTTCCTGGCGCGAGGATGTTCAAAGTGAATGGAAATATCTTTTCTTTTGAAAGACTTATCCCTCGAGAACAAACCTCAAGCAATGGTTTCCCCCTTTGCCGATAGGTTAAGCTATTGCGTAATCCTGAAAGGCAAAATTATTTTTTGATGATTCTTTAAAGGTCTTTAAACGTTAGGCATTTCCTTAGAGGTTTGATGGTCTCAGTTGAGTCCAGAAGGAAGTCGTCTCCGAAAGTTTGATCCCTCGAAAGTAGGCCCAGTCTATACACCGCCTATTGTCAGATTAAGGCCTGAAGCTGTTTGCCGCAAGGAGACTCACTGAAAAATTTAATGAAAAAATAGAGTTTTTTATGAAGGCTTGGCGAAAACGACATGTCTGATGTTGTTATAAGATTTTATACGCAATGATATTTCAAGAAAGATCAATGGTGAAGCAAATAACCTTTTTCTGAAAATGCTCTGGATTTCTCCTCTGGTTTCGGATAGATAGCGCTTTTTAAAAATGCATGGCTTGACCACATCATCTCTAAAGTATGAAGAGGCTCTTATCTCAGGGCAGTGTAGAGCATTTTCAAAGAGAATGTGATTACGAATGTGGTTCTGTAATAGCTGAAAAGCTTTTTTCTCAATCAAGCCTGCTGCTAAATGGACTCGACCAAGCTGACCCCGTTCAGCGCGCTTTCAGAGCGTTTCGGTCCTATCGGAGAGTTTGCCAAGTGAAGTCAATCAATTTACGTATTGCCGAAGAACTCGCTGTTCAAGAACGTCAGGTGAATGCCGCTGTGGAATTGTTGGATGAAGGGAGCACGGTTCCTTTTATTGCACGATATCGCAAAGAGGTCACAGGCGGCTTGGATGATAGTCAACTTCGCCTTTTAGAAGAACGGCTTCGGTATATACGGGAATTAGAAGAGCGTCGTGATGTGATTGTGAAAAGCATCACAGAACAAGAAAAAATGACGCCCGAATTGGCCAAACAAATCCAAGAGGCGGACAGTAAAGCACGTCTAGAAGATCTTTATTTGCCCTATCGCCCGAAACGGCGCACCAAAGCACAAATTGCAAAAGAAGCCGGTCTCGAACCCTTAGCAGATCGCTTATTCTCTGAACCTGAGACGAATCCAGAAGAGAGTGCAGCAGGCTTTCTAAATTCTGAAGCTGGAATCACGGATGTCAAAGGGGCTTTAGAAGGCGCTCGGCAAATTCTCATTGAGCGTTTTGCGGAAACGGCGGCTCTCATAGGCTCTTTGCGTGACTTTATGTGGGACAATGCGCGTGTTGTCTCTAAAGTGGTTGAGGGTAAGCAGCAAGACGGCGCAAAATTTGCCGATTATTTCGATTTTGAAGAAGCGCTCCATAAAATACCATCACACCGCGCTCTGGCAATGTTTCGAGGGCGCGAAGAGGGCGTTCTACAGCTTTCTTTAGCCGCAGATCCTGTTGGCCATGAAGGCCCAGGGGAAGGTGAAGTCAGAATTGCACGGCATTTCGGCATCAGTGACCAAGGGCGTGCCGGTGATAAATGGATGGCAGATACGGTGCGCTGGGCCTGGCGTACGAAGATTTCTCTCCATCTTGATCTCGAACTCATGGCAAAAATACGCGATGAAGCCCAGGAAGAAGCCATTCGCGTCTTTGCAGAGAATTTAAGAGATCTGCTCTTAGCCGCCCCAGCAGGGCCAAAAGCTGTTATTGGTCTTGATCCCGGATATCGGACAGGTGTGAAAACCGTTGTCATTGACCGCACGGGGAAATTACTCGAAAGCACAACGATTTATCCCCATGAGCCGCAGAAAAAATGGGATGAAGCCCTTGCCATCTTGGCCGCTCTCGCGGCGCGGCACGGGGCCGAACTCGTCGCCATTGGCAATGGGACGGCGTCTCGTGAAACAGATCGCCTTGCCGGTGAATTGATCCAAAAATTCCCTGAAACAAAATTAACCAAGATCATCGTCAGTGAAGCCGGTGCTTCTGTCTATTCCGCCTCAGAATTCGCCTCAAAAGAATTTCCAGATTTAGATGTCTCTTTAAGAGGGGCGGTTTCTATCGCGCGCCGCTTGCAAGACCCCCTTGCGGAGCTTGTTAAAATTGATCCTAAATCTATTGGTGTCGGGCAATATCAACATGATGTCAGCCAGGTCAAATTGGGCCGGACTTTGGATGCGATTGTTGAAGATTGCGTGAATGCTGTGGGTGTCGATTTGAACACAGCCTCTGCACCTTTATTAGCGCGGGTTGCGGGGTTGAGCGAATCTGTTGCCAAATCGATTGTGGCCCATAGAGACGAAAAAGGGCAATTTAAAGAGCGTAAAAACCTTCTCGATGTCAAAGGGCTCGGGCCCAAAGCTTTTGAACAGTCAGCAGGCTTTTTGCGCATCATGGAGGGGAATAATCCCTTAGACGCATCGGCCGTGCACCCAGAAGCCTATCCCATCGTCGAACGAATCATGGGATCAACAAAACTTGATATTGCAAAACTCCTTGGCAATGGAGAGATTCTCAAAAGCTTAGATCCAACGGCTTTCACAGATGAAAAGTTTGGTGAACCAACGGTCAAGGATATTTTGGTCGAGCTTGAAAAACCAGGGCGGGATCCAAGGCCAGAATTTAAAACGGCAAAGTTCCAAGAAGGCATTGAAAAAATTTCAGACCTAAAAGCAGGGATGATTTTGGAGGGTGTTGTGAGCAATGTTGCAAATTTTGGTGCCTTTATTGATATCGGTGTTCACCAGGACGGGTTGGTCCATGTCTCAGCACTTTCAGAGAAATTTGTCAAAGACCCGAGAGATGTCGTCAGGCCAGGCGATATTGTGCGCGTTAAAGTTTTAGAAGTCGATCTTCCGCGCAAGCGCATTTCTCTGACAATGCGTATGGGAGATCAGGCTGTGCAAGGAGGAGATAAGCCCACGCCAAGCGCCAATGTGGCAAAGGGAAGTGGGAAGCCTGGGAATCGTAAAACCTCGTCTCGGGGCACAAAACCTCAAAGCGCGAAGTCGCACGGCCTAGAAGCCGATAATGGGCTGAATGGCGCCATGGCCGCTGCCTTCGCAAAAGCAGGTTTGGGCCAAAAGAGTAAACGTTAGCTCTTAAATTCTTCCATGAAAAACAAGGTTAGAGTCATCCGCGACCAAGTTGGGCCGTGGATGACTCTAGAGCTTTTCTCTTTTATATTGAATCAATGGAAAGGTTCTATGGTCTTGTTTTTGCCGCAAAACGCATGGTTAAAGGGGCTGCCCCTTTAACCAGCTTTGCTCTAAGGGATGGCCGTAAAATTTTCTAGAACATCGACAATCTCTGCAACACCATGGCGAACGGGA
>DDLW01000204.1 GCA_002340345.1 Alphaproteobacteria bacterium UBA2562
TGCGGCTGGATGGAAACATCCAATCGACACGTCTTGCTTTAAAAACAATAAGATAGAGAATTTTGTGTGTGTCTATCATCACTTAAAATGCTCTAATCATTCAGATTGAGAAAACGCTTATTCTCATTTTGTGTCCCGCCTCGAAGAGCACTTCCACGCCCTGAAAGGCTGGGATTGGTCATACAATATTCATGGACACTAAATGCACCTTCTCCATGCGGAACACGTTCAAACTTACCATCCGATTTGAGAATCCAACTTTGCGCTTCATCTTTCAGATTAGCGTGCATAATTTGCTCAAGCACTTGTTCATGGACCGTTGGATTTGTAATCGGGGCTAATGTTTCAACACGGCGATCGAAATTTCTCGGCATCCAATCGGCTGAAGAAATGAAAATGACGGCCTTACGCGATGGCAATTCATCGCCATTACCAAAGCACGCAATACGAGAATGTTCAAGAAAGCGCCCAACGATACTCTTAACATGAATATTTTCTGATAAGCCTGGAACACCAGGGCGTAAACAGCAAATACCCCGTACAACGATATCAACCCGGACACCACCTTGAGAGGCACGATAGAGTGCATCGATAATTTCTGGGTCGACTAAGGAATTCATTTTGCACCAAATGCCCCCCTTCAGACCCTTTTGGACATTTTCGATTTCACGATCAATATGCTCAATTAAAGTGGATCGAATGGCCATTGGGGCCGCTGCCATTTTCTCAAGACTGTCGGGCTGGGCATATCCGGTCATGAAGTTAAACAATTTGGCCGCATCCCGGCACATGGCAGGTTCGCAGGTGAAAAAGGACAAATCCGTATAGATCTTTGCGGTAATGGGGTGATAGTTCCCTGTGCCAACATGCACATAAGAGCGCAAACCCTCGCCCTCTCGGCGTGCAATCAAGGAAAGTTTAGCGTGGGTTTTCAGCTCTAAGAAGCCATAGACCACTTGCACACCTGCCCGTTCAAGATCACGCGCCCAACGAATATTGGCCGCTTCGTCAAAGCGCGCTTTTAATTCGACAAGGGCTGTCACAGATTTCCCACTCTCGGCGGCTTCGATCAGAGCGGCAACGATCGGCGAATTATTGCTGGTCCGATAAAGGGTTTGCTTGATAGCAACAACAGAGGGGTCTCTTGCGGCTTGACGCAAGAATTGTACAACAACATCAAAGCTTTCATAAGGATGGTGAACAATAAAGTCCTTAGCGCGAATGGCAGCGAAACAATCACCGCCAAAATCACGAATTCTTTCTGGGAAACGAACGTTATAGGGTTCAAATTTTAATTCAGGCCGATCATCTGTGATCAGTTCTTTTGTATCGACGAGACCAACAAGGCCTTCTAAGAGGAACATATCGCTTTTTGCACAGCGCAATTGCTCGCGCACAAATTCACGAAGACTTTCAGGCATGTTCGCCGCGACAGAGAGACGAATGACATGCCCGCGCCGCCGGCGTTTTAAGGCCGTTTCAAATAATCTTACAAGATCTTCGGCTTCCTCATCAATTTCCATTTCCGAATCTCTTACGACTCGGAAGGTACCCATGCCAACAACAGTAAAGCCGGGGAAAAGCTGATCAAGATACAAGCTAACAACATTTTCTAAGCTAATAAAACGAATGCGTTCTGTATGCGGAACACGAATAAAGCGATCGATTTGGCTTGGAATTGGCACTAAGGCTTCTCTTTTCGTGCCGTCTGCATCTTCTAACTGAAGTGCGAGGGCAAAGCCTAAATTTGGGATGAAGGGGAAAGGATGGGAAGGGTCGACCGCAATTGGGGTCAAGACAGGGAAAATGGAATCGCGGAAGTGATGATCAAGCCATTGTTTATCTTCGGCATTGAGTTCTGTTGTGGCGATGACCTCGATGCCGATATTGCGGAGTTCTTCAACCAATTTGCGCCAGATTTGCTGTTGTTCTCCCATCAACTCGCTGGCGGCTTTATTAATGGCGTCCAATTGTTGGGCTGGCGTCAGGCCATCTTGGCTTGGTGTTGAGACATCTGCCTCCACCTGCCCTTTTAACCCAGCGACACGTACGGAATAAAACTCATCAAGATTGCTTGCTGAAATAGATAAGAATCTGACTCTCTCCAATAACGGATGGTAAGGATTCATGGCTTCTTCGAGAACGCGTGTATTAAACGCCAGCCAAGACAATTCCCGGTTAATAAAACGTGCTGGATCATTCATGCCAATGATAGGATTTTCAGCCTCAACTTGGGTCATGTCACTCATTCTCGCCTATCCTCTTTTGTTATTGGTTTCTAAAGCACTTTGCTTTTAATCGGCTTTGAAAAAATGCTCTATAGCAAAGCTGGTTAAAGTAGCAGCCCCTTTAACCATGTGTTTTACGGTGAAAACAAAGACATAGAGCATTTCATCTGATTCAAATGAAACACACAATGCTCTAGGGTCTTGTTTTTACTTTAAAACGGTACGGTTCGATGATTTGGTGCCATCGCACTTTGTTCTATAGGAGGCATGTGCCAGGCATGGATCAAACGGATGACAAACCCACAGCATAATACCGGCTGTATCATATTCCTGTTGCAGTCACATAACATCAGGCTGTTTTTTCGTCACCGATTGCCGTAAATAAGAGTGGATTGTTTGTGCCGCAAGACGAAAGCGACCAAGGCGATCCACCTGATCACGCTTGCTCTCGTGTTTTTTGGAGTTTTGGAATGTCTAAAAACCTTTTCATCCTACGTCATGCTAAATCTGATTGGGATGATTCAACTTTAGATGATTATGACCGCCCTTTAAACCCGAGAGGACGGATGGCGGCCCCTCGGATGGGATTATTTTTAGGGCAAGAATCCCTTATTCCTGATCGGATTTTGTGTTCTACGGCGGCAAGAGCGCAACAAACGGCCTTACTGACTCTGACCGCTTTATCAGAACAACAGGCAGCACAACAGCCTCCTGAAACGCTACATTGGCCAAGCCCTATACAATATCTTAGAGAACTCTACATGGCGAAAGCAGAAGAGATTTTATCTATCCTCAGATTACAAAAAGATACAGACACTTGTCTCATGATTATTGGTCATAACCCTGGCTTAGAAAAATTCATCGATAGTCTTTGTATTACGGCTGAAGAGGGATTGAAAAAAAAGCTCTCTGAGAAATTTCCAACCGCAGGTTTTGCAAAAATTACTGCCCCTATAGAAAAGTGGAAAGATCTCCGGTTCGGGAAAGCGCATCTCGAAAATTTAGTCTATCCTAAAGATTTATGATTTCAATTCTCGCCCTCTCTAGAGCAAAGCTGGTTAAAGTAGCAGCCCGCCCTTTTAACGATGCGTTTTGCGTCAGAACATCAGACTGACAGCATTTCTTGTGATTCTAAAAAAGCAAAAGGCTCTATCGCACTGATGAAGGGTCATTTCGCAATTTCGAAAGCAGCACAATGGCTCGCAAGACTCGAACAAAAGTCCTCATCTCACCCGCTTTTGACAGATAAGCCTTGCGGTTGTTGTTGGGTAATACAATGGATTCCCCCTCCTCTTGTGAGAATATCAAGGGCTGGGACCTGCATAATTTCCCGTTCAGGGAAAAGCTTTGTCATAAATTCATAAGCATTTTGATCATTTGCATCTTCAAAAGACGGCAAAATAATTGCATTATTACAGATATAAAAGTTAATATAACTCAAGGTCATACGTTCGCCTGTTGACGTATGGCGCGCCATTGGTTCTTCCAACACAACGACATCTAATGGACGTCCTTTGGCATCCGTTGTTTTTCCGAGCCGTTGTTGCGCGTCTTTCATAATGGCATGATGAGGGTTCTGGGGATCTTGAGACCCGTTCAGGAGGACAAGGCCGGGTTTCACGAAACATGCTAGATTATCGATATGGCCATCTGTTTCATCATCTTCTAGCCCCTGCCCAAGCCAAATGATTTTCAGCACTCCAAGATAGTCTTTAAGAATGGCTTCAATTTCAGGCTTAGTTAAATGAGGATTTCTATTATGGTTAAGAAGACATTGCTCTGTGACAAGCAATGTTCCTTGGCCATCTGTATGAAAAGATCCCCCTTCCATAATGAGGGGTGCTTGGTAACTTGCCAGGTGAGATTGTTCTAGAATTCTTACGGCAACCTCAGTATCTTTCTCAAAAGGCGTGTATTTTTGACCCCAACCATTAAACCCCCAATTTATACCTGCGGTATTGCCCTCCGCATCAATAACGAAGGTTGGACCATTGTCTCGCAGCCAAGAATTGTCATGTTCAACCGAAAGCGTTGACACACCGCGTCCGCACATTAAAGACACTTCTGCAACATCTTCAGGCCGAGCGATCATGGTGACAGGTTCAAATTGCGCTATTGTGCGCGCAACTTCGGCATAAGCTTCCCTGGCATCATCCAATTTATGAAGCCACAGCTCTTTCCGGCAAGGCCAAGCCATCCAAGTGCGGGCATGGCGCTCCCATTCAGCTGGCATAAAAAAGCCATCAGCTTCTGGCGTTTTTTGTGACAAAGGACCAGCTTCCCTTTTATTTTACAAGATTTCGCTTTTACTTTGAAACAAAAGAAATGCTGTGCGATTTTAATGTTAATTTTCAATAATTTAAATCGCACAGCTCTTCAATGTGGGATTTTATTTTATCAATCCTGTTTTTGACCATCAACGATTTTAGGAGGCAAAGCAACGCGAATATGAAGTTCACGCAGACGATCTGCTGTGACATCGCTTGGGGCTTGCATCATGAGATCCATGGCTTGTTGGTTCATCGGGAAGGCAACAACTTCTCGAATATTGGGTTCGTCCGCAAGCATCATCACAATTCTATCGACACCTGGTGCGCAGCCGCCATGAGGAGGCGCCCCAAATTTCATCGCTGACAACATGCCACCAAACCTATTTTCAACTTCCTCGGCAGGATAGCCCGCGATATCAAAGGCTTTGTACATCACGTCCGGTAAGTGGTTTCGAATAGCCCCTGAAGACAATTCTATGCCATTACAGACAATGTCATATTGATAGGCTTTGATCTCTAACGGGTCTTTAGTCTCCAGGGCTTCAAGGCCACCTTGAGGCATGGAGAACGGGTTATGGCTAAATTCTATCTTTTGCAGTTTTTCATCAAATTCATACATTGGAAAATCAACAATCCAGCAGAATTTGAAAACATCTTTTTCCAAAAGATCGAGGTCTTCTCCAAGTTTCTTACGGACAGCGCCTGCGAACTCTGCGGCTTTAAGAGGTTGATCACAAACAAAGAACACGGCATCGCCATCCTGGAGCCCGCAGATGTCACGCAATTGCTGTTGCTGTTCTGCAGGAACAAACTTTGCGATCGGTCCTCGCCCTTCCCCTTTGTCAAAAATGATATAGCCCAGACCCGGAGCGCCTTCACCGCGTGCCCAATCATTCAATTTATCAAAGAAAGCACGTGGTTTAGAGGCCGCTCCTGTGCCAGGAATAGCGCGGACAATGCCGCCTTTGGCAATAACATTTTTGAACGCATTAAAGGTCACGGCTTCATGCTTGAAGATCTCTGTGACGTCAGAAATAAGCAAAGGGTTTCGCAAATCCGGCTTGTCAGAGCCATATTTGAGCATGGCTTCCTCAAAGGGGATTTGTGGGAAAGGCATTGGTGTTACAACACGCTTCACGCCGGTATTCGGATTTTCAGAAAAAGCCTCAAATAAGCCATGGAGAACAGGCTCAATCGCATCAAAGACATCCTGCTGCGTGACAAAAGCCATCTCAAAATCTAATTGATAGAACTCCCCAGGGGAGCGGTCAGCACGGCTGTCTTCATCACGAAAACAAGGCGCAATCTGAAAATAACGATCAAAACCTGCCATCATTAAGAGCTGTTTAAATTGCTGCGGTGCTTGTGGCAGAGCGTAAAAATGGCCTGGATGGAGACGTGATGGCACCAAAAAGTCCCGTGCCCCTTCAGGAGAGGAAGACGTCAAAATTGGCGTTTGAAACTCCTGAAACCCTTGATCAATCATTCGTTGACGCATTGAGGCGATGACATCAGCGCGCAAACGAATATTTCTTTGCATCTTCTGGCGTCTTAAATCTAAGTAGCGGTAGCGTAAACGATGTTCTTCGCCCGCATCTTCTTCACTATTCACACGAATTGGAATCTGATCGGCAGAAGATTGTATGACAAAGTCTTGGACCTGGAGTTCGATCTCTCCTGTTGGCAATTTCGGATTTTTCAGGTCCTTTGTTCGTTCAATGACCGTCCCTGTGACCGTGACGACGCTTTCTAAGCGCAGGGCATCGGCTTGCTCATGGAAAGGATTATCGCGATCAATCACACATTGGGTCACACCTTTATGATCACGAAGATCAAGGAACAATACATTAGAATGATCTCGCTTACGGTCTATCCAACCAGATAAACGAACAGTGGATCCAGAGTCGGAAGCGCACAAAGCGCCACAATCATGGGTGCGGTAAGGATGCATCGCGAAGTTTAAGACCTTCTCTATCGTGACAGCCTTTTCAAATTCTAAGCCTGTGTCTCGGTTTCAATTCTAAAAAATGCTGTCGTTTTTTAAGGGTAGCTACATTTTCATTGATGGCGCATGACTCTTTAAAAAGCTCTTTTAGCGTTAAAGTGCTTTTGCTACGAATCACCGAACAGCGTTATTATTATCGGTTGACCATATAAAGCATAATTTTGGAACGCCTCTCCACCTTCTACAGAGCCAGATCCTCTCACAAGGATTTATAAATCATCCCAATAGCAGGAGGAATAGCAAAGGCCAAGCGAGAAAGCGCAGGTGAGGAAGACTTTTTAAGTGTTCGCTATTTTTTACAGCATTTTACTTTTTCTTGGACAAAAAAGTGCTGTAAGATTTTATTTTTGCCGCAAAACCAGCCAAAAGGATAAGCTTGGCCTTTTGCTCTAAAATTGAAATAGCCCCATCACCATCTCGTGATCATATGAAATGTTCCATGAATATTCCTTCTCCCTTTTTTGAGAATCCTCCGAATATCATTAAGATATCCAAAGTATTATATCATGGCTTTATAGCCCGCAATATCTTCAGCGGCACCATAAAGCTGTAATATTTATCTTGAAAAATATACGGAAAACTCTATGCTGTGGTGCAGCATAATGTCATTCAAAGGAATATACTCCCCTTATCGATATGTTTGACTTTTGCATGATGGCTTGGGTTCTCTCTTTCCATTTAGGGTTGGCTTTTTCTTTAAAATATCTGCCATATCATAGACAATGATCACTTTCAAATACATCTATGGCATCCAGCCCCGCTATTCGTAAGACTTCTCAAGAGAAAGGCCATCTTTCGGAAAAAGAAATTTTTCATAGGCAAACCAATGACGCTAATCGATAATAATGATGATTTAAGAGCGTTTTGTGAACGGCAAATGTCAGCGGACTTTATTGCTGTTGATACTGAATTTTTACGCGACAAAACATACTGGCCACAGCTTTGTCTTATTCAAATAGCAGGTCCGCAAGAAGCCGCTGCTATCGATCCTCTCATCGAGGCTATAGATCTGACGCCGTTATATCATTTGATGATGCAACAAAATATTGTAAAAGTCTTTCATGCCTCTCGTCAGGATATTGAGATTTTTTATCATGAAATGGGGACGATCCCTACCCCACTTTTTGATACACAAGTTGCAGCAATGGTTTGTGGTTTTGGTGAATCCGTCGGTTATGAAACGCTTGCCGCAAAGTTAGCGGGTGCGAAAATTGATAAATCGTCTCGTTTTACAGACTGGTCCAGGCGTCCTTTGACCGCAAAGCAGCTGGATTATGCTCTTTCCGATGTCACCTATCTCCGTGATATCTATGAAAAGCTGCTCAAACGCCTCACTGAGACAGAGCGTGAACTTTGGCTGCAAGAAGAAATGAATATCCTTTCTGCACCAGAAACCTATCGGTTAAATCCTGAAGATGCTTGGAAAAGGCTTAAAACCCGCAAGGCAAGCAAACGTTTTATGGCAATTTTAAAAGAGCTTGCCCATTGGAGAGAAGCGCTTGCTCAGCAAAAAAACGTCCCTCGGTCTCGCATTTTACGCGATGAAACAATTATGGACCTTTCTGCGCAAGCCCCAAATTCTGTGGGTCAACTCGCACGCGCACGCTCCATGTCAAAAGGCACAGCCGAAGGAAAAACAGGCACAGAGATTTTAGAAGCGATTAAGCGAGGTCTGAAATTAGAAGACTCGCAAATCCCAGAACCCCAGAATAAAGTGGAACTCCCAAATGGTATTGGGCCATTGATTGATCTGCTTAAAGTGCTTCTGAAAATGAACTGCGAGAATCATGAAGTTGCACAAAAACTGGTTGCCAATATCTCAGATCTTGAGGATATCGCCGTCAATGGAGATCTTGCACAGACAAGTGCTCTAAAGGGATGGCGTCGGGATATCTTTGGCAAAGATGCTTTAAAACTTTTACATGGTGAGCTCGCATTGACATGCCAAAAAGATCATATTGCGGTGATAAGATTCGAAGAAGGGCAATCAAAGATTGATAAGCCGCGTCCTCGTCGGCGACACACCCAGTTTCGGAGTCGAAACCGCCATATGACACCGTCGAAATCCTCAGAGCCTCTCCATGAAGGTGCTGCTTTCACGGTCGATGGCGTTGCGGCACAAGCCAATGATGACTAATTATCAGCTGGTGGGAAGGAGAACATCCTCTTGTTCATTGGTGAGCGTTTTGGCCTTATAGCAAGATCTATTAAAGGGATGCGCCCACCCTTTGCCCTTTTGCTCTAGTTTTGTAAAAGCTGTTCAGCAGCAGTGCAAACACAAGCCTCAAAGACAGCAAGTTCCGTAAAGCGTGTTGCCTCTCCGACAGGGGCACAGAAGATTTCTGTTTCCCTCTCTAGAACAGCCCCATCAAGCATTAAATTGTCTGTAAGACCAAAATCTTCCACTTCCATACCAAAACGATCGGCAAGACGGCCATCTTCCCGTTCCAAAGTTTCTCCTTCGAGCCAAGCAAGGCTTCGTACAGAGAAGTTATCTTCAATGTTACTATAGGCAAACACAGGCCTACCAAGACCACACATAAATCCCATCTCAAAAGCAGTGCCAACATCAGCGCTTGGCCCGCGAAAAGGGGTCATATTCGCAATTAAAGCCTGGCAGGATTCCATTGTTTGCTTATTCGCTTCATACAGTTTGAACCCAACCTGCTGTGGTGATAGGCCAGCGAGATCAATTTTTTTATCAAGGGGAAAAACGCCACTGAGCCCATATTTCTGGCAAATTTGTTTTTTATTATGTCCAATTTCTATGGCATTCGATAAAAAAACTTCAGGTCCGGCAAGATAAACCTGCATATTATCTGTCCTTTGAGGATGGTCCTTAGAAACAGTTTCTCCTGTATTTCTTGAAATTATCGCCTATAAGCTCCTGAAACACAAAATATTTCTTAAAAAAAACTTTATTTTTTTATGGTTATATCATGTGCCGTTTAGAACGCTTCAATTTTAAAGTTTTTTATCTTGTGAGAGGACATGCCATTGTCCAAGCGAGAGAGACTATTTTTCTAAAATAAAGTGGTATAACCTCTCGATTATGAAAGAATAAATTGAAATATTACCTCTAAAAGATAAGCTCATTCACTCTTGAAAATTTTAGGCTGCGCTTCCAAAATCATGACTTGTTTCCAAATTTTGTCCGGAATTGTCAAGAAAAGTTTTAGAACTGTGGTATGATCACGTGAGATTATTATTTTTTAATATAACATACTAAAGCATTTCGCTTTTAATTTGAAACAGGTGAAATGCTTTATATCTTTGTTTTTACCACAAAACGCATGGTTAAAGGGGCTCCCACTTTAACCAGATTCGCTATATGCTCACACATTGGGATTGAAGAATTGCCACTCCGCGTTATTGCAAAACCCCTCACATGCTTAATAGATGAAGTCAGTATTTCTGGCGATCTTGTGGGGAATATGCTGACATATGAGGATCTGACATCTCAGCATCTCTCTCAAAATGAGGTGCTTATTCCACTTGGAAAATTTGTTAATTTATTTGAAAAAATATCGGATCTTAGCGAAAACCGGTGCATCAGCTGGGATATAGGATCGACCTATGAACTTAATATCTTAGGGGAACTTGGCTATGTCGTTTCTCTTGCACCAACACTTGGAGAGGCCTTGCGCTGCTTGGTCAATGGTTTTGAGACCATTCAAACAGGCGCAAAATTCACCATGAACATTAAAGATGATATGGTCATCATCCAATATCAAATTTTAGATCAGACCATCTGGCCCCGCTGTAAAGATGCAGAATTAACACTTGGTATTGTCGCAATGATTATCAGCAAGCATTGTAAGAATCAGTGGCTGCCAAATTGTATTACTTATGAACATTCTGAATATGCGGCAACAGAAGAACTGAATTCACGCACAAGACATGCGGCTCTTTATAACCAAGAGTTCAATAGCATCTCATTTCCCGCAAGTCTGCTCGATCAGCGTGCCGAGAATAGCGCCTCTTCCCATGCTGATTTTATTAAACGCTCAAACGCGCTTAATAAACGTGTTGCTGAAATCAAAAAATCACAAGCCATAAGCACAAGAGTAAAATTTGCGATCATGAGTGATCTTGGCTCTCATACAATTGATCAAACAAAAATAGCAGAAGACCTTGGCATGTCTCGCCGGACTTTGCGGCGGAGATTATCGAATGAGAACATCAATTTTCAGGCTCTTGTAGATGATTGTCGCAAGAAAACAGCCTATGCCAGCCTCACCCGGACAAAACTTCCCTTATGTGATATTGCTTTTCAGCTTGGATATTCAGATCAAACGGCGTTCACAAGAGCCTTTTCAAGATGGTTTGGCTGTTCCCCTAAACATGTCCGAGACCTTTCTAAATCCGGAGATGGCGGTGGCAGTTCAATTATTTTGTCATAAGGACCCAAAATATCAGAATTCGCATGTGCGATAATGATTCTTGAAAGTTCTGAATAGTCTTGATCAATATTTTTCATAATGCGAGAAGATGTTTCATTATCAATCTCAGAGAAACTTTCATCCATAATCAGGATTCCCATTGGGCATAAAAGTGTTCTGGCAAGGGCGAGACGTTGTCTCTGTCCCCCTGAGAGACACACGCCATGCTCCGAAATCTCAGTTTTTAATCCCTGCTTATCTTGAACAAGCCAATCATATAAACAAACAGTTTCTAGGACTCGTATGAGATCGTCTTCTGAAGCGAGCTCATTTCCAATGCGCAAATTCTCTGCAATACTGCCATTAAAAAAATAACTCACTTGGGGCACAATACTGACAAACCGTCTTCTTAGATTTGCGGCCATAGAATTCACATCCAATGGCTTTGTTTCGATCTTGCCTGATTGTAAGGCCAAATTTCCTGCCAAGAGATTGATAAATGTCGTTTTACCGGCCCCAGAGGGTGCCTTTAAAAGAGCTTTTTCGCCGCCCTTAAGATCAAGAGTAAAGTCCGCCAAAATTTGTCTTGCTTCACTTTCATAAGAGAACGTCAGGGCCTTCACAGAAAGCGACACAGAAGCGGTATTTTTTTGAGACCCTTCAGAAAAGGATAAATCCTCTAAGTCTTCTGAATCTGCAATTTCCATAATTCTTTTCATGGCGACTTTGACTTTAGCTTGGGAATGGTAAAGCCCAATGAGAGTGCGAATGGGGCCGATCAAAAACCCCATATAGGCCAAAAAGGCGATCAAAGAGCCAATTTCCCAGCGTCCTGAGAGAATCCAATATCCGCCAATGAGCAAAATAATTGAACGATTCAGAGCATTTAGAATCGTTGGAACAGCATTTGAAAATTCTTGCCATTGCCTTTGTTTGAGTGAGGCGGAAATATGGTCTTCTTGAAAAGGGATCAGCTGTTTGATCCTCATCGCTTCAGCACCCAAAGCCTTTAAGGTGCTTCGTCCTGAAAGACTTTCGGCAAGGAAGCTAGACAGTTTCCCCCGCTTTTCGCGTACATTTTCGCTGTAGGATTCAGTATATGGCCGCGCCCATTGAACAAAAATAAGTTCTAGCGGTGTGAACAAAATAACGATGAGAGCCAAACGCCAATCGAGCAGAAAAAGCATAAAAGCGCCACCAAGCAGCCTAAAAACAGAGCCAACACCAGATAGGAGCGCATTAAAGGCAAATTGCTGCACTTCACCGCAATCACTATCAAGGCGCGTCATTAGCTCTCCCATGCGATGGCGATGATGTTGACTTGGCGGCACCCTCAAAATTGAGAATAACATCTTGCGTCTGACATCACCTAACATATGAGCAGAAAATTTAAGATGGACAAGGCTATTCACCGCCCCTAATAAAACACTCCCAAAACCGATCGCGAATAAGACTAAAGCCCAATGCAGCAAAGCATCATAGTTTTTTGCCATAATGCCTTCATCAATGAGAAGTTTTGTGAGATAGGGTGGGATTAATCCAGCCGCAGCCGCAATAAGAGATAAAATAAGAATGACGTGAATCGCAAAGAAATATTTATGCATAATAGGGCGCAACCATTGCCCAGCAGCAGAGCCGAATAAAAGATCTGAGAAAACACCAACGGTAAAATGCGTTATTTTTTTCATATGCTTGAAGACTTATATTCGCGCCCTTGATATGTTGCGATCTTTTCAAGTTCTGCGATCACTTCATGATATGTTAAAGGCGTCTGTTTCAAGAATTGCGCCACATGGGCCACAAGCCGCGCACAGGCTGCACTGGCCCCCCTGATCATAAGATGATGGGAGGGCTGTTCCGGCGAAGCGCACCAAGCCCCAAAAACAGATTTGACAGGACCTGGAAGTATAGAGATCTCATCATAGGTACAGCGCGCATCACCCGTTGCAGCAATAACATGGTCATAAGCGGCGGGAAAAGATGCTGGCCCCTGGGCGGCTGTGGAAGCAATGAGTACAATGTCCTGACCGGCAGCCTTCTGACATGCTTTTGCGAGGACCTCCCGATTTTGGGTGAGACCCAGGCTCATGCATATGAGGTCAACTTGGTTTTGGCACAGCCATTCAACCGCAGCGGCCACCTGGGCTGCCGTCGTTGTCGGCCTTTCCTTAAAAACCTGGGCATGGAGAAGAGCGACCCCAGCTGCGCCCTCGGCAATAATCTGATGAACCGACGCCCCATGTCCTAAGACATCCTTTTCACCTTGTGATATGTGAATGCCAGTATCAGACAGAGAAAAAAGCCGAGACTCCGCCACATAGCTTTCAGGTGCCCCACTATCGATAATTCCAATTTTGACTTTACGCTGTTTCATAGCCATTTCAATGGGCATGCCTCAACTTCTAACGCCAAGAGCAAAAAGGATGGTTTTACTCTTCTGATCCACTTTGTCGGAAAAATAAGGAAAGACAGCATTGTCTTCAATTTCGTCGAACGTCACACAACACCGTCCTACCCTTGGGCCGTCCTACCCTGAAGCATGCCCACCCCAAACGAAAGCCAACCGCCGTCTGAATCTTTCGTTTGGGTCAAGGCACATGCCTTAATGTTGCACCATACGCATCGGGGTTAAGGACATATTGGCCCCATCCGGCAGATAAATTGTACCAAGGCGGTCTAAGCTATCAGCATCATAGACAGCAATATCCCCAAGAGCGCCGCCAATGAAGACTTTCTTGCCATCGCTGGAGACATTCACCGCATAATAGCTGTGATCAAGCTCTATTCGTTTAAGGGGCTTTCCAGCCGCCAAATCCATTTTTGTGAGTTGGTTATAGGCACTATAGCCGATATTTTTATTGACGGGATTGACCGCTGTTGAGAAATAAAACACATCTGTGTTTTCAATTTCTCTCATTTTGAAGTCACCGCTCTCGAGATCAAGAGTCAAAATGCCAGTCCAAAAGGCTTTAGGGTCTTTGCTATCCATATCCGAGCGTGTGGTATAGTAAGGCGTCACCATGACACCACTTTGCTCAAATTGACTCCAAACCGCAAGAATATCAACGGGATTGAAGTTTTTCTTCCCCCAGTCTTGTGTTTTATGTTCACCGATTTTTTTGCCCGTTTTAGCATCAAAAATATGCAAGGCACGCCCTAAGCCATACACTTTAGATCCATCTTTGGAATAGACAAGCAAAGTGATTTGCCGCGGCGCTTCTGCTTCATATTTCAACTTGCCGGTCTTGGTGTCATAAAAAGCAATCTTGGTGGGGAGGCCTTGAAACTCACCGGGCAAGATTTTGACCGAGGATTTATAAACGACCAAAGTGCTATCATCCGGAGAAACATCAAGCCCAAAAAGCCCTTTTGTCCGAACATCTTCGGTTGAGAGTTTGATACGCTTGATTTCTGACCCCGTCTTCAGGTCAATTTCAGCAATCTCTTCCATTTTATTGATAAGCACAAAAGCCCTCTTGCCATCCTTTGAAGGGACAATATTGTTTGGCATCGGCGCACCATCTTTGATGACAATTTCTTTTGAGACTTTCATGGCCTCTGTATCAATAACCATCAATTTATTCGGCTTGGCCCCGACAAGAAGATAGTCTTTTGCTTCTGCGATATTGATTGACAGGCTCAAAGCCGTGGCAATTGCAATCGAAGGCAATATTTTTCCTAAGTTTTTCAATTTAAAACTCCATTCGCTCTTATTTTCAGCCTTCATCTTTTGGAAAGACAGATTGCAATTTGCGCCAATCATCTTGTAAGGCAGGGGCATTATTCCCAAATTCTGGATAGGTATTGAGCGTGTCAGCCACTTGAGCTGGCCACCAGCAAGGGTCAGAACAACCATAAAGATCAGCTTCCATGGGTTGGCATAAAGCAGCAACCCCACCAAAGGCATCAACTTCCCACCCTGGATCAAAGGATGTCGAACAGCCAACCAAAGCGGTCATGGCCACGACGTCTTCTTCTCTCCCCTCGTCAGCCGCAGCTTCGAGACGCTTGGCCTTGTCATTGACTGGTTTCAAATGCTTCATGATGCTTGTCTCCTCATGCATGGCCCTAGAGTCATCCGCGACCAAACCTAAGTCACGAATGACTCTAGAGTCTTGTTTTTACCGCAAAACGAAAGCGACCAGGTGATTCCACCTGATCGCGCTTTGCTCTAAACGAAAGATTCAGGCGGAGGTTGGCTTTCGTTTGGAAAAGTTAATGCATAACAAAAAGTTATCTAGTGAATCGGGGCGACAAAAGGAACTCTTTTATCGCGATCGGTGTGCGAAAGTCCTCTGCGACCAAACTTAAGTCGCGAATGACTCTAGAGTCTTGTTTTTGCCG
>DDLW01000369.1 GCA_002340345.1 Alphaproteobacteria bacterium UBA2562
CAAAAACAGAGAGCATTTCACCTGATTCAAATTAAAAGCGAAAAGCTCTAATGGCTAATTTTCGCTGATGCGAAACTTAAGCGATTTTTTCGGCAAAAAGTCTCTCAAAAAGCTTTGATAAAGTTTTTCTCGTGAGAACTTTTTTTTGCTTTTCTCTCTATTTTCTGTAATGCTTATTACCCTAATTTTACAGCATTTGGTCTTTATCTTAAAAGAAGAGAAATGCTGGATATGTTTGTTTTTGCTGCAACAGCCATGCTGAAAGTGAATTCACTTTACCAGTTTTGCTCTTGTAAAGAACAATCTTTAAGAAGCCATAAAGGCCGAATGGATAGGGATAGCATTTATGACACAGGAAACCTCAGAACGGTTTGGGATGGGGTTAGATCATCACTCTACAATTCCAAAACCACTTTATGATCCAAGATACAAACAAACTGACGTCAACAGCGAAGAGCAGGGCGCTTTTTTTTCTTGCCCGCCAGAATGGTCACATGCCGGGTTAATGTTGATTGCCCATGGTTCGCATAAAATGCCGCAAGCCCGGCGTCCTCTTGATCAATTGACAAGAGAAATTGCAAAACAGCATTGGTTTGCAACGACGCAGATTAGCTTTTGGAAGCAACCGCCTTTTATTGAAGACAGTCTCCGCCATCTGCAAGAGCAAGGCTTGCGGCATGCTTATGTTTTGCCGCTTTTCTCTGGTGATGGCGTGTTTACAGCGGAGATTTTGCCCAAAACATTGGGGGCACCAGAAGATTTCTTAGGACAAGAAAGCGGGTTTCCTCATATTTGGACGCGCCGTGACGGTATGGAGATACGGTATCTGGCGCCGCTTGGCAAACATCCAAAACTGCCAGAATTGTTATTATCGCGTGCTCAAAATATTATTGAAAAAGCGTCCTTAGATCCCCATGACACAGCGATTTTGCTCATCGGGCATGGTTCCCAAAGATCGCGACGATCTTCACAATCCGCAGAAAGGATGGCGCATAATATTGCATCCTTAGCGATGGAAACCCCAGATGCGCCAACAGAAATCAAGCTCGCTTTCTTAGAAGAGGCCCCTTATGTCTCAGATTGGCCGCAAAATACGATAGCATCCAATATTCTTGTTTTTCCACTCCTGATTGTCGAAGGGCAACATGGGGGGAAGCAAATCCCGAGATTATTTGGTATGGGGAATTTATTGTCAGAGCAGCCTCTTGAACAGCCGGATCACGGTCACCGTTCTTTGGTTGTTGGCCCCATTTCCCATAAAGGCCGTAGGATTTGGTACCAGCGAGGGATTGCGTATCAACGGGAAATCATGGGCTTGCTTTTGCAGCAATTAAAAGAGGCAAGTTCTTAAGAGAACGATACCATAAGAGGTTTCCACCCATTTGGGAGATATAGTGTGTGCGCTATAGAATGTTCATAAGCTGCACATCATATTTTATTGATTTGACATGAGCATCTCAAGGGATTCCTGGGCGCAATTTGAGATCAAATTGCTTTGACCTTTCTATAACAGAAAAACCAAATGGTTCGCTGTGATCAATTGACCATTGCAATTGCTCAGAGTTGGATTGCGCCGGGAGTATTGCAAAACGGTGAACATATTCGTGAGCTGATGGCTCAAGCCAAAAATGATGGGGCGCGTCTCATACATTTTCCAGAAGGGGCTTTATCTGGATATGTCAAAGCGCAGATTCAAGGCTGGGATAGAGTGAACTGGGATCAGGTTCGCGCTGAACTCCTCAATATTATGGAAGCGGCCAAGCAATTGGCGCTATGGACTGTTGTCGGTTGCAATCATAGATTGAAGGAGCCCCATCGTCCCCATAACAGTCTTTTTGTCATTTCCGACACAGGACAGCTTATCACGCGATATGACAAGCGTTTTTGTTCTCATTCTGAAATCACAGATTGGTATTCCCCTGGTCGTCATCCGCGTCTGTTTGAGGTTGACGGCTTTAAATTAGGATGCGCTCTTTGCATTGAAATCCAGTTTCCAGAAATTTTCAGCGAATATGAGCGATTGGGTGTAGATGGTGTATTATTTTCTGCTTATTCCAACGATGTGATGTTCTGGACACAAGCCCAAGGTCATGCAGTCTCCAATAATATCTGGGTCAGTGTGAGTACACCTGCCCAGTGTGGGAACGCGTTGAATGGCGGTCTGATTGGCCCCGATGGTCACAGTATCGTGCGCTGTGCGGCAACGACGATTCCATGCCTCCAGCTTGCAGAGCTGGACAGACAATCCCCTGATCTACAAATTGCCCTTACCAAAGCACGGCCTTGGCGATGCAAGGCCAGGCAGGGCGACATTTATCGCTCTGGCGCTGAGAGGGATGAACGAAGCGAAAACCCATTATGCATTTAGAGAAAAAGTCATGTTGAATGGAAAAAAATACTGATATGAAACACGTCTTAATTATCGGATGATTCTAACAGTGTGTCTGATTTGAGTATTTCTGTGTTATTTTGATGAAGTTTGATTTTTTATGTCGCCACATCTTAGCCAATCGGAAACCTCTAATGACCTCTTTTTTTGATTTTCAGTCTCAATCTTTTCAATAACTTCCGAGGCTTCGCAACGCAAAATCCGAGGTAAATCGAGGTGGCCAATCGTTTGCAGTTATAGGCGGGGGTTACAAGGTTCCATTCCTTTTTGACCTTCTCAAGGCCTCTGAGGTGGAAGCGGGTGAAGCCGAGGATGGTTTTGATGATGCCAAAAACAGGTTCTACAGTTTATTGCCGCTGTTTGTATTTTGCTTTTTCCGCCTCAGTCTTGAGCTTTTCCGCCATTTTTATGCGCCAGGGCGCTTTGACATCTCGAGGCGTTTTGGCCTCTGCTTCTGGGGGGGGCGAAAGTCATAAGGATGTTCCTTGCGGGACGGGCAAGCGCAACCAAAACCTCGATCTCTTAGGCTTCCAAGGCCTCTATTGCTTCGCCCTTTCCATAGCCCGTATCTGCAAGAACTGTCTTGGGCTTCCCAACCATTTTGCAGCATTTTGCTTTTCTTCTGAAACAGAAAAAATGCTGTAAGCTTTTGTTTTTACCGCAAAACGGATCAAAGTGATGACCCTATCACTTTGCCCTTTGCTCTCATCAGACCCTCGATGATCGCTTGAAACAGAGGTTGGTCGCTGGGCGTCTGACCAACATCTGTGGTCAAGACCAATTGGCTGCCATCCGCATCAACAACAGCCTGGGCATTATAGGCTCGCCGATACTTATGGTGGAGGGATTTACGGATCAAACGACTGTCTGGATCCGTCAGATTACTTTTTGCCCGTGCCTTTCTAATTCACCTTGAAAGCACAAAGATTTACTTGCTCCACAGTCGCTATGATAAAATGCGCAACATTGTCTTCCGGAACTCATTCCCGAAGATCCGGTGGAAACAACAAAGCTTGTGAGCGATCATAAGAAATAAAATTTACCATAAACATATCATAACATAATAAAATTAAATCCGACACACTGCTAGGGTCATCCGCGACTTAGGCTTGGTTGCCGATGGCTCTAGACTGGAACATAAGGGGCCGCACCAACGCAATCGATACTCTCATCGACAACAGTTTGCTCACAATGAATTTGTTTGACACTAATATCAATGCCGATATTTTCACCGCCTGGGTAGAACAAGATTTGTTGCCGAAAACACTGGAAAATGAAGCATTTCACAAGCGTCTAGATACACAAAAGGCTTTCAAAAAGACAGGACAAAGAAGTTTGTTCTTATCACCTTACAGTCCAGATTTAAACCGAATCGAACGCAAATTGGCACAAGCAAAAGCCATGCGACGAAAACATCAATGTTCCCCGGGTCAACTCTTCAAAATCGAATCACTTTATAAGGTGTAGGCTATATAAGTGCGTGCTTACAGGAAATCTTTGGTTAGCTTTAAAAGTGAGTTTTCCAAAGCTTCGCAGATATCAAAAAAATATAGTAAGTATTTTTCATAATTATACACATTTTTAATGTGGAATTGAGTTGCACTCTACAAAGTGACAGAATTGTTAGCGATTATTTCTGTATTTAACTAAGAATCCTCATGGTATTCTACTGAGCATATTCACGAGAACGTGGGACATGATTTGGGCGAGGGCGAGTTGATCTTTTTCGCTTAACCCATGAATAACAGATGTCAATGTTTCATGAGGATCTTGTTCCAAGAGCTCAAGGGCTTTTTCGGTAGGATGGACCCAAACAACGCGGCGATCTTCTTGGGAAAGCTCACGTGCTGCGAGTCCTTTTTTTACTAAAGTATCAACAACTTGGGAGGCTGCACCAGGTGTGACACCGTTATTTGAAGCATAAGCTGAAATCGTACGGTGATTCGTTACAGCTTGGGAAAAATAACGTAAAGCGGCCCATTGTGCTGGTTTTAAACCAGCGTCATAATCTATACGTGCAGAAAGATGGGCAATTTGTGTCAAAATATCAGCCGTTGCTCTTGGCGATATGGCGACATGTGTTTGGGTGTTTTCGATTTTATTGATGTTTGGATTTAAATCATTCATTGTAAAACGCCAATTTTGAGATGTTGTTGTGGTGCTGCTATCTTTCTTTGGTTGTTTTATGCAGCTTTATCTAAGGTTTTCTTATATAACTTGAATAAAGCATCACGACCAGCCAAAGCTTTTTATGGTGTTTATATGGCCTTAATGTATTGCACCCCCGTTACATTTATAACCCTGATCGTGCTTTGAGACTTTTATATCATGGGCCGAAAGATATTGTATGGAAGTATCTTCACTTATTTGGGTGAAGATTAAAAGCAATATCATAAGGGGGCTGCAATTCATAATATTATGATCAGGAAAAAATCCTGGAAGTTCAGGAGAGCATATCCTGATATTTGGAACCCTGTGCATTTATATCAACAGGGTCATATCGGTTGCTTTAAGCTTTGTTCAATCATAGAGTGATACATGCGCGCAACAACATCAGATTTCCATTGACGTCCATATTTTAGAGTTTCCATGCCAGCATTGATCATTTCAGGAGTTGGGGTCATGCGCACGAAAATATAACCTTCTTTGCTCATAGCAGCTAAAACGGCGTCGGCTTGTTTATGGTAATCTTCCCAAAAATAATTGTCATCTGCATTGCGTATGGCATGTGCAATAACATCGCCAAGTGTTTTTTTTACTTTGCCAGTGACAGCCATTTTTTCTCCTAACAGCTTGAAGAAAGCTATGATATGACTATGAATGTTAAAGAGGCTAAGTCAAACATTATTTCTGAGAGATTTTTATTTGTAAGCTTACCCTAATAGTTCGGTCCGAATTTTGGAGTCAGCCCACTAAGGTTTGTGGTATAGTTGTAATTTCTTCTTAGAAACTCAGCTATTATAGTATTATGTGACGAAAAGGTTTAAGATTTGTAGATTTCTTAAAAATATTCTTTTTATTTTTTGATATTAAAATACTTAAAGTAATATAGTATTCGATAGGTGTTTTATTTGTAAAGATGTATATTGAATCCCTAGAAAGGAATGTAAAATAATGGTGATAGTGGAAAATAGCCTTAAGAAATTTCTATCAAAATTGAAAATAAGAGAGACAAAAGAATCCAACGACAATGCTCGTTTTATAGAAGTTTATTAATTTTTTGAATGGAAGAAACGTGGTAGGGGGTGCCTTTGATTCATTTTGCGGCATAAACATTAGACTTACAAAATTTCTTTCACTTCAAAGAAAAGCAAAATGCTGTGAAACTCTCATGGAAGCTTAATAAGCATTTCTATCTTTTAGTTTTACGATCATCTGGAAACCTCTAATGGCCTCTTTTTTTACTATTCGTCTGAAATTTTCAATAGCTTCCGAGGCTCTACAACGCAAAGTCTGAGGTAAATCGAGGCGATTATCTGCCAAAATGAGGTTGACTATGGGACATAAAATAAAATTTGTTATCCGATGTTTTTTATTTGTAACGATGAGCTGGGTTTTGGGTGGATGTGCATCTTTCCTTGGGATAGAGCAGCCACATGTTCATTTATCCAACTTGAAATTGGTGAGAGGAAATGTTTTTGAACAGAGATTTGAGGGGACTTTGAGGATTACAAACCCAAATGATTTTACGATTGAACTTGACGGGCTCTCTGTAAAAGTGTTGCTAAGTGGGAGGGAATTTGCGCATGGGGTGAGTACTCACCATGCCATATTGCCAAGGTTCGGTGAAACGGAACTGACAGTAAAATTAACTGCTTCAACATTTGATCTTTTGCGTCAAATCCCAGGAGTGTTTGAATCGCAAGATATGCTCTATCAATTGCAAGGCTATGTTTGGGTTGCTGCAGAGAAGTTTGGGCGCCATAAAGTGGCTTTTGATGAAGATGGACGCTTATCAGATAATTGGTGAAGTCGCTTCCCAATACAGTATTTCTTCACTATGGATCAATTATAACCTCACTATTGAGGTGAAACTTGAGAAGATGGGGTAAAGGAAACATATGTCTCAAGAGGCCAACCTACCATTGTTTTTCTCAAAGCCAGCACCATTGACTTATGAGAAACATGGGAAAACCGGTGTTGTAAAAGACACTCATTTTAAATTTGCGGCGAAATGTAATGCTATACCTTTGAATGTTGACGAGTTCTTTCCAGCATCTCGCTATTACCCAATTGTTTTTGCTCAAGGTGAAGCTGCATTTCCGATTGCTTTGTTAGGCATGCGTGATGGGCAGAATCTTTTTGTTGATAAAGAAGGTCAGTGGCGTCGAGGATGTTATGTCCCAGCTTATGTAAGGCGTTATCCGTTTTTATTCATGTCAGCAGCGGATTCAGACAAGCTTATTTTAGGCTTGGATGAGGGAAGTGATCTCTTTACAACTAAAAAAGGCAGCAAGCCGCTTTATGAAGCGGGCAAGCCTGGGGCTGTTCTACAAGATGCCTTGAATTTTTGTACTGAATATCAGCGCCGTCATCAAGTGACGACGTCTTTTATGCAAGACCTGGTGGAACGTGATCTTCTCTTAGAGCGTGCGGCGCAAATTACAATGGCAAATGGAGATTCTATGAATCTCACTGGGTTTTCGATTATTGATCAAGAAAAACTAGATGATTTACCGAATAAACTCTTTTTAGATTGGCGCCGTAAAGGTTGGTTGCCATTAATATATGCACATCAAATTTCGTTGCAAAGTTGGAGCAATCTCGTGGATGTTGCTGCAGAAAAAGACCAAGGAGAGGAAGAGGCATGACGATCGCTAAATTGAGCCGACGTGTTTTTTTAACTGGGTTCATGACCGTTGGGCTTTTATTGACTGTCGAAGGACTCGCTTTCGCTCAAGATAAGGCTGCTGCTTCAGTGGATGGGTTCCGTTCCGCTAAATTTGGCGCGAAAATCCCTGATGTCAAAAAGGCAATTACAAAAGACTTGGGTATAAAGAGTAAGGATATTACGGAAAGTGTTGTTCCTGTGGAACGCCGTAAAATGCTTACTGTAAAGGCGACAGATTTATTAGCAGAAAGTGGCGAATCCTCTGTATCCTATATCTTCGGGCATAAATCAGAAAGACTGAATCAAGTTGCGATTGTATGGGAAAATGTAAAAGAACGCGATAAAGTTATCGCCACGGCTCTTGCTCTACAAAGCTATTTTATAGGGCTTGGTTTTCCGGATAAAAACCGTATGATTAATGCGCCTTTGAATGATGGCGGTCGGTTGTTTTTTAGAGGGGAAGACAATCAGGGCCGACTTGTCATTTTGCGCTTAGTGCCGCAACAGGTTGAAGAAGGGAAAGAGGTGAAGCCAGAGGAGCGGGCCTTGTCTTTGATTTTAAACTATATGTCTGACCCTGCAAATCCAGATATATTTAAAGTTGAGAAAGGCGCGTTTTAAAGTCAGAAGGATCGTCTTCTATAGACGTCTCGATTTTTTGCAGTGAAAAATTGTCAAGGATGTGACAGTGTTTCAGGGTGCTCTTAAGAAGGGTGGAGAGCGCTGAAACGCATTGATCAAGACTATGGAAGACAGAGGGTTTCGGGAGGGAGCGTCATTGATGCTGCCTCCCTTTTATTATATAAAGCATTGAAAATATTTCTATTTTACGGTAAGAGAAAAAACTAGAGCATTTCACTTTTATCGTGAATCAGTGGAAATGCTCTATGTCTTTGTTTTTGATGAAAATATTTAAATTAAAAGCGCATTTTCACGAAATCTTTTGTTCCGCAGAAAGGGATCACTTTCTTATTTTCTGATTCAGCTTTATTGATAGTCTTTACGTTCTATTAAGGTTAATAAAAGAAAGTATCTTCGTTAAGACGATGTTTGGTGTGAGTGTCGTGCCTATGGGCGCTTTCATACAGGATGTTTATTGTGGCAATGAGAAAAGAGGCTTTTTAAATTTTTCTTCAGAAAACCACTTCGAATAGGGGCATGTCTCGATAATAACAGCGATTTGTATCTGTTAAGATCAAGATATAAGGTTTCTGTTCTGAGCTAACTTTTTAAAAGTAGGGGCGGCCGCTTTAGGGCAAAGGGCACAGCGATTGATCCCTCACTTTAATCCGTTCTGTGGTAAAAACCTTGAAGCGAAGGATAAAAGGATAAGCTGACTCTTTTGGTCCATTTTGCTGCAAAAATAAAGGCTTACAGCATTTTTCCGTACGCAAAGAAAAAGCAAAATGCTGTAGAATATCGCTCATTTTTAGACATCCAGACCATCAAAACCGGCCGAATCAGCTGGCCTTCTCGATTTACCTCGGATTCTGCGCTGGGAAGCGGCGGAAACTACTGAAAAGGTTGAGACCAAAAACCAGAAAAAGAGGTCATGAGAGGTTTCCAGCTGTGTTGACACCTCGGGGAGAATTCCCAGCAGCTTTAACGTCATGAGAGAATGAAGATGTCAGGCAAAATCGGAGTGAAGCCCGTGCAGACCATGTCTCCGCAAAAGCGTTCCATCGCTGGGGATCATAAGGGGCCAGCAAAAAGAATTTCCTTCAATAAAATTGCTACAGTCAAAAAAGGGCAAGGTTTGACGATAAAGCGGTTTTTGCAAATTACGAGTCTTACTCTGTCAATTGCTTTTACAAGCGTATCTTATCCAACCATAAGCTATGCAGATTATCAATCTGGCTTAAATGCTTATGAAAAGGGAGATTTCGCAAAAGCGTTAAAAGAATGGCGTGATGCTGCGTTGAATGGTGATCCGAAAGCGCAGCTTGGGATGGGCATTCTTCATGATACAGGACGTGGCGTCCAAGCAAATCCGACAGAAGCTGTTCGTTGGTATGGCATGGCTGCGGGGCAGGGGGTTGTAACAGCACTCTATAATCTCGGGCGTTTATATGCGGAAGGGCGTGGTGTTTCCAAGAATATCGAAGAAGCAGAAAGGCTCTGGGTCAGGGCAGCGCAAGGCGGCAGTCAGACAGCCCAACATAATCTTGGTGTGCTCTATTATCGTGGGGAAGGCGTAAAACAGGATTATGATGCGGCTTATGAATGGTTTCAACGGGGCGCTGAAACAGGCTATGCCGAATCGCAATATATGCTCGGTGAAATGCATAGGTTAGGTTTGGGGACACAAAAAGATCAAAAAATAGCCGTGCGCTGGTTGACTTTGGCCGAATTACAAGGCCATCAAGAAGCAGCAAATCGTTTGCGGTCTATGGGCTTGACGAATCAAGGCGAAAATAAGCCAAACCAAGAGACACAAACAAAAGCTGTACCAGGTCAAAATTCAGAAGAGACTCGCAAAGACCCTGCAGATACTGTTGCTGTTGCCGTGAGCCAAAAGCCAACCGATGTTTCTCAAGGACAACCAGGGGAACATATGATCTGGCTTGAATCCTTTTCTTCTATGGATCGTGCAACGGCGCATTGGCGTGATTTGCAAAAAAATCTTCCTGATGTCTTTGATAAAATGGAACCTCAAATCAAGCAGGTTGAGGTCAATGGGCGAACATATTATCGTCTTTTGACGGGACCTGTGGATGGTCGTTCAAGGGCAGAGACCTTTTGTCTTGAACTGAAGAGACGCTCGCAAAAGTTGAATTGTCGCCCTTTGCAGATGTGACGTCCAAAGCTGTGTGACGTCTCTTCACAAAGGAGAGCATGAGTGTTCTTTGGACTTTTTGTTTGGAAAAAATGAACCAGACAAAGAATAATCACGTGAATTGGCTCAATTTTTGAAAGTTTGAAATGTCGGAGCCAACCCACGCGATCTTTCATTTTGCCGCAAAATCACGGTTAAAGATTGTGGACTTCAACCGGCGTTGCTCATTAATAGAAGGCAGTGAATAGCATGGCGCATTTTGGGCCAATATTGTCTAAGATGGGTGTTTGCTATGCAGCAGAAGGGCCCACATCGACACAGGATATTTCCTTTTGGGGGCCAGATGCCGCAGCTGTCTTATCCGTATCAGAAATGTATCGTGCGGACGCAGCGGCAATCGCAGGCGGTATTCCAAGCGATCAATTAATGCAAGCAGCCGGGGCCGCTGTTGTTGAAGAAATTTGTAAGCGTTTTCAAGCGCGTCCTTGTGTGATTTTATGTGGCCCTGGCAATAATGGCGGTGATGGTTTTGTTGTCGCACGCCTTCTCCAAGAAAAGGGCTGGCCCATTCGCTTGGCTTTGCTTGGATCGCCAGAAGGCTTGAAAGGGGATGCCGCCTTAAATGCAGATCGTTGGACGGGTGACATTGAACCTTTGAGTCCAACGGTGTTGTCTGGGCAAGAGTTGGTTGTTGATGCGCTTTTCGGGGCTGGTCTTGCGAAAGCCCTTGATGGGCAAGCTAGGGCGACTGTAGAAGCTCTTAATGCGTCCAATATACCCTGTGTTGCCGTCGACATTCCCAGCGGTGTTCATGGGGATACAGGGGGGATTTATGCGGTCGCTCCAAAGGCAACTTTAACCGTCACATTCTTTCGCAGCAAACCTGGCCATTGGTTGATGCCTGGGCGGGGCTGTTGTGGCGATATTGTTGTGAAAGACATTGGCATTCCATCAAATGTGCTTGCGGCTATAAAGCCCCAGGCTTTTGAGAATAAACCTCGATATTGGGGGAAAAAATTTCCTTGGCCGACAGCCGAAGATCATAAATATAGCCGTGGACATGTGGTCATCGTGGCTGGGGCTTTGATGTCTGGGGCTGGGCGGTTGGCACTGATGGCCGCGCGTCGTGCTGGTTGTGGGATGGCCACCGTGGCTTGTCCGAAAGACACTCTGGCGCTTTTTCAATTTGATAGTCCCGGAGCCCTTGTTGAAGATCTGGGGGACATTGTACATTTCCATAAAATATTGTCCCGAAAGCAAAGGTCGGCTGTACTGATTGGTCCCGGAAATGGTGTGACTGTGCCAACAGGCGAGCGTGTTTTAGCCGCTCTGAAATCTGGCCTGCCTTGTGTGCTGGACGCTGATGCTTTAACTGTCTTTGAATCTGACCCTAAAGTGCTTTTTCGCGCCATTCGAGACGGTGGCCCTTGCGTTTTAACACCACATGATGGTGAATTTGAGCGTCTTTTTGATGTGCAAGGGGATAAAATCATGCGGGTGCGTCACGCGGCTCGCTTAAGCGGGGCTGTTGTTCTGTTAAAAGGGGCCGATACTGTCATTGCCGACCCTTTAGGCCATGTCTTATTGAATGGCAATGCGCCTGCTGATTTGGCAACAGCAGGATCAGGGGATGTTCTGGCAGGAATGATCGTCTCCATGATGGCACAAGCGATAGACCCTTTTACAGCTGCAGGGATAGCGGCTTGGCTTCATGGTGAAACCGGTCGTGCCGCTGGACCAGGATTGATCGCTGAAGATCTTCCAGAAAAATTACCCATTGTTCTGAAAAAGCTGAAAGCTTATCTGGCTTTGGATGGATTGGCATGAGCACTGTGTGCTAGAGTTTGTCTGCGAAGCGCATAGCTTTTTGTCTGCGGTGTTGCATGTGGTTTTTATCAAAGGGACTTCAACATGACGAAAAAGACATCTTCTAAAGACCTGCAGCAAGCGGATTTATCGGGGCGAGAGTATGATGATATGTCTCCGGAAGAACAGGCTGAGATGAAACGCCGATTCCAAGAATTTATGTCTGCGATAGGGGCAAGCGCCGCAGCGAAAGACGCAAAACCGAAGGAAAAAGAAGTCAAAAAATGGGAACCAAGGCAGGCTTTTCCTAAAATGGCAAAAAAGTGATCTTAACAAAGCCCTATTGGCATGGGCGCTGAGATGGTATGGTCGACCATTAGGGTTTTGAAATCATTTACTATATCGTAATTCTAGGGATAATAGAGAGTCTCTAAAATCAGGTTTAAGGATTGGTCGATCTCTTGGCGATAAATAATTTTTCAGACTGTTTGAAGGCGCTCTATGATGGGAAAATTTTTTAAATTTATCTTGGAAGGCTGAATACTCTATCTTATTGTTTTAAAAGAAGAGCAATCGGGGGTGCGAGGGGCTTGCTTGCTTGGTCTTTGGTCTTGAAAACAACAAGGACCCTTTCATAGGGGCGCCTCATAGCAAGATAATATTTTAAAGTAGGTCTTCTCGGTCTATAAGAAGAAAGTTCCTTAAAAGAGACAATAATCCTGGGAGGGAAGGGTAAAGATATGAGCGACGCGGTAAAGCTGTTGTCGGCGGAGCGAGATAGAAAAACAGCCCTCCGGGATAGCTATCAGCGCCAATTAGGGGAAATTGATAAAAAACGTGATCAAACCCGCGAGGAAATGGCCCGACTTAAAAAAGATATGGATAAGCTGAAACCCCCTTCAGCGATTCTGCAAAAAGAATATGAAAAACTTCAGCAAAGGGATCAATATCTTGCTGGGGAGCATCAAAAGATTCGATCTGATATTAATAATATGAATAAAGAAATCATTACCTTAAATAACCAGGTCAGACAGCTTGGGGGTGGGTGAAATTTCGTAGAATGATTTTTAAAAATATGGATCAGACAGGCATAGATGGTCGTTCGCGTCTCTCCCAATGTCTCGCGGGTCGGGTTGGCATGTTACAGAAACACAAGAAGACATCCTCTCCTTGTGCTGAGTCTATTGGCGCTGAGCTTTTGTAAAAAACACCTTATCAGAAGTAAAAGCCAATAAGATGATTTTATAATTTTTAAAACTGCCCTAGGCTGTTGATAATATTAAAGAGTGATTAAGAAAAAGCATCAAGAATGTAAAATCCTCTAAAACTTACTTGATTGCCGTCTTGTCATTCGGTGAAGGCTCCGTTAGGGTGCAAACATCTGGTCGCTCCGAAGGGATCTGAAGAAGCTTTGGTAAGGAGACCAAGTTCTTTAGATCTAAAAGAAGATAACCATGGGCCGAAAAGCTGTTTTGTGAGGAAACAGCTGCTTGTGTGCCAAGGTGCAAGGCTTAAATGATGATAACATTGGTATCATAACGCCAAAAAGAGTATGAAATACTATCTTCGCCCTGTGCCCGGAACAAATAACCTCATTATTATTGTGTGGCGATGCAAATAGTCACAATGACAGCACAAAATTGTGAAAAGATCGCTATAGAGTGTCATTGCAGTATGCGATAAGACAATGCACTTAGTTAGTTTTGTAGCTTTTCGTTTGTAACAAGCTACAGCCCGGAAAGTGAGTGTTTAGGAGGAATCGTCTCTTAAGCTTCCGCATAAACACTCGCGGGTAATGAAGAAACCCTCAGATTTCACAAAGCGACGTTCGGGGACAACATGTTGAATATTTTCAGGCGGCTTGTGCCGGCGCTTGTCATGGCTGTTATTGCCTTTGCAGCTATCGTTTCTTATGAGCGGGCTCATGCACAAGCAGCAGCAGCAGAAACGCAGGCGAACGAAGCAGGGCCAGCAAATGTTGACATCAATAAACAGCAAATTGATGGCTATTATAAAGAAGTGAAGCAAATTTTTAGGAATTCTGCCAAGCTTCTTGGACGTGCAAATGGTTTGGCACAGCGTAAGCCCCTTATTGAATTGCAGAATCACTGCTCGCGTTCTTTAGGTATGATTAGAGCTATTCTGAACAGCTATGCTGTTAAATCGCCAACAGAAAAAGCAAAATTACCAGGTCAGGCAAAACGGCCTTATGATAAATGCCTGATTGCAAAAGCGGCTTACAATAAAAAGCCCGGTGCGATGACCTTAAAATAATAATTTCAGCTCTCCCAAGGGTGTTTTTGAAAGTCTGAGACTTCTAAAGAGCAGCTGATTGTGTAAAACCGCCTTTCTTTGTGAAGGCGGTTTTATTCTTGTGTAAATGTTGTTCGTTTTTTGCGACCAAAACAAAACTTTAGAGCATTGTGTTTTTAATTTGAATCAGATGAAATGCTCTCTGTCTTTGTTTTCACCACAAAACGCATGGTTAAAGGGGCTCCCACTTTAACCAGCTTCGCTATAGAATTATAACAAGGTCAAAGTCATTTGATTACAAATTACGCCCAGGACTCCTTTGGTATCCTTGCGCACATTCAATAAGATATAGCGCATGGCCTATGATCATTTTTATGGGACATGCGCTCTATTGACTTTATCGTGGAACTGGCTTTTTTACCGGGGAGATAGATTGTCGCGCTTTCTCTGATGCTATGGATTGCGTTTTGCTTTGCGGTAAAAAAATCGCTGGAAAACAGAGAAAGGGAATTGCATCTTACGGCACTTCGTATATATTGCGGCTCCTCAAGAGGGATTTGCCCAATAGTTTTTTGTGCGGGCGTGGCGAAATTGGTAGACGCGCCAGATTTAGGTTCTGGTGGCTTTAGCCGTGGGGGTTCAAGTCCCTCCGCCCGCACCATTTAATGTTCTTGTTTTTTGCTTTTGTATTTTTCTTCCAGCAAAGGCATCGGCAAAATACCCTTCTAAGTTTACATCGCAATGATTTCACTGAATAAATTTTGCCAAGGGCACGGCTTTTCTGTAACTGGCAGCGGCCAATTTGATGGATTTGCCTCTGCTGCGTTTTGAGAGAGACTCTTGGGGCCCGATTGATCTCGGATTTTGCGTTGCGAAGCCTCTGAACCTATTGGACAGGTCGAGGCTTACAGTCAGGAAAAGAGGTCATGAGAGCTTTCCTATTGTTTTGATCGTATTTCTCAGATAAAACGCCTTTCATTATAAAATTGTTTCTTTAATGGGACGGTCAGGATAGTTATTTCCATGGTGGCCGTTTGGCTGTAAATTGCGCATATCGTTCTGAATCGAGTGTCATCGATTAAAAATTGTGAACAAGCTTTGGCGCAAATAAGCTTGTTCCAATATTTCAACGGCCCGAGATATAGTAAATCTCTCAATATTGCGGGCTTTGGTTTTTACGGCTGGAGGCTGAACATTTTTGATCTGAATCCAGCTAGCCCTCAACTAAGTGGAAGTTTATTTCCCATGCATGTTACCGAGACTCTTAGCGAAGGACTTTCCCGCGAACTCACTGTTGTGATTAGTGCCAAGGAAATTGAAGACAAGGTTAATGAGCGTTTGAAAGAGATGGCTGGTAATGTCCGTATTCCCGGCTTTCGGCCTGGCAAAGCGCCCTTGCCAATGTTGAAGCAGCGCTATGGTGACTCGGTCATGGGAGAAGTGATTGAGAAGACAGTCCAAGAAAGCTCTGCAGCAGCATTATCTGAAAAAGATTTGCGTCCCGCAATGCAGCCTAAAATTGAGATCACAGCTTTCGAAAAAGACAAAGACCTTGAATATAAGATGTCTTTGGAAATCATGCCGGCAATTACACCTGCGGATTTTAAAACTTTAAAAGTTGAGCGGCCCGTAGCAGATATTGAAGATTCCCATGTTGAAGACGCTTTAGGACGCCTTGAAGAACGGGCGCGTAAGCCTGTGGTCGTTGAAGAGGACCGCCCGGCTGTCGAAGGTGATGTGCTGCGTATCGACTTTGTTGGGAAGCTAGACGGGGAAGCGTTCGAAGGCGGGACCGCTGAGAACTATGACCTCGAGTTGGGCTCCGGCTCTTTCATTCCGGGGTTTGAAGAACAGCTTATTGGGGCTGCGAAAGGTGAAGAGAAACTTGTCAATGTGACCTTCCCAGAAGACTATGGTGCAGCGCATTTGGCTGGGAAAGCTGTCACATTCGATGTTACGGTACATGAATTGCTCACACGCCAGGAAATGCCTTTAGACGATAGTCTTGCAGAAGCATTAGGGTTTGAGACGATTGATGAACTCCGTAAATCTGTTCGCGAACAGATGGACAAAGAGCATGGCGCGGCATCCCGTCAGAAAATGAAACGTAAAATGCTGGATCTGTTAGCAGAAAGCCATGACTTTGAATTGCCAAAAGGCCTTGTGGATGCCGAGTTCGAAGCGATTTGGTCTCAGCTTCAAAAGGAACTCGAGGCGGCTGGGGGCGACTCTGAAGCACCTGACGAAGAAACGATGAAAGCAGAATATAGAACAATCGCAGAGCGACGGGTTCGTTTAGGGCTGCTCTTGGCTGAAGTCGGGCGTTTGAATAATATTTCTGTGACAGAAGAAGAAGTGCAACGTGCTATGTTTGATGCAATGCGGAATTATCCGGGGCAGGAGAAAGCTGTTCTCGAATATTTCCAAAATAATCCAGAAGCACAAGCCAGCCTACGGGCTCCCATTTACGAAGATAAGGTCATTGATTTTATTGCAGAGCTGGCTGAAATAGAAGATTATAAAGTTTCTGTTGAAGCTTTATTCCGTGAAGATGAAAGCGAAGGCGAATCAGAGGAGAAAGCAGAGGCTTAACGAGACCTCCTATTGCTTGATTTAGGATAAAAGCAAAATGCTTTTGCTTAAGCGCAATAGCATTATAAATTTTAGGTAAGCTTTGAACCGCCAGTCCTATATTGGATTGGCGGTTTTTATGTCATCTGTTTTAAGTTTATAAACTTATTTTATGAAGGATATAAAGTAGTTCGCTTGTCATGAGACTGAAGTGAAATGCTTTATGTCTTTGTTTTTGCGGCAAAACGGACCAAAAGGATAGATTTACCCTTTTGTCCTTTGCTTTAAGGTTTTTGCCGCAAAACGCATGATTAAAGGGGCGCTCATTTTAACCAGCTTACGATAGGGATCCTTTCGATTGATCTTGGATTTTGCGTTGCGAAGCTATGGATATTATTGAAAAGGTTGAGATTGGAAATCAAGAAAAGAGATTTCCAGATGTTTTGCTATTGAAGCTTAGAAAGCCCTGATCTAAGTCTTTCATAGAGCAAAGCGCGATCAGGTGGAATCGCTTGATCGCTTTCGTCTTGCGGCAAAAATTAAGACTCTAGAGTCACCCGCGACTTAGGCTTGGTCGCCGATGACTCTAGAAAAGTGTGGTTGGACAAATCGAAGGCCTATCAGGGCAAGAGTGAAGCGAATGTAAGAAAAAGCGGCTTAATAATGCGAGGCTATGGGCGCTATTGGATTGATTTAGGGAAGAATAAATATATCATTGTGCAAGACAGCAAAGCGTGAAAATGTGGATGAAGCAAATTTGACAATGTCTCTGTCAAGCCATAAAACCGGGCTATTTCAGTTTAAAAGAAAATGCGAGCTCATTTAACATTTTCTAAAAATGCTCTAAAAAGCATGCCGCCATAAAGTTTGAAAGCAGTCTTTGCTATTTTGTTATGTTTGCGTAGAGATCAAAAGATCGATGGATTGGGAAAACATGGAAAATAATATGCATGATATCTATATGAATACGCTCGTGCCTATGGTTGTGGAACATAATAACCGTGGGGAACGCGCCTATGATATCTATTCTCGCTTGTTAAAAGAACGCATTATTTTCTTAACTGGGCCGATTCATGATGGTGTTGCTGCTTTGATGTGTGCGCAACTTTTATATCTTGAGTCTGAAAATCCTAAAAAAGATATCGCTTTTTATATCAATTCACCAGGAGGGGCTGTGACATCGGCCCTCGCAATTTATGATACAATGCAGTTGATTCGCCCAGATGTTGCCACTTTTTGTTTGGGGCAAGCTGCTTCTGCGGGGTCTTTGCTGTTGGCAGCGGGCACGAAACAAAAAAGATTCTGTTTGCCTAATGCACGTGTCATGGTGCATCAACCCCATGGCGGCGCCCAAGGACAGGCCTCTGATATTGAGATTCAAGCACAAGAGATTTTGCGGACACGCCAGCGTTTAAATGAAATCTATGTTGAGCATACCGGACAGACTCTGGAGACAATTGAAGAGGCGATGGAGCGGGATAAATTCATGACCCCTGAAGAAGCCAAAGCTTTTGGGGTTGTTGATGAAATCATCATAAGGCGCGAAGATGATGAAGACTCAAATGCTGAGAAAGATTAGGACATTGGGACTTTAAGGGGGGGAGGCTTTTATTTCTGCTCTTAATCGCTGTGGACTTGACAATGAAGGGGCAGTTTAACGAATACCTCTTCATGACTTTTCAGCCGAACACAGCCACATTTTCAAGCGCTATATACTGTTTTTGAAGATGTATGAGCAACACTATGATGATCACAGCATTGTGTTCTTAAAATAGTTGATCGAAAACAATTCTGTAAGTCTCTGTTTTTGATGTAAAATCGATAAAGGGGTTAATCTATCCTTTTCCCCTTTTCCCTTAAAGTTATTGACATCCTTGTGAAATACGCAATGTCATATGACAAAAGAATGAAACTGAGATCTTAAAACCGATAGTGGTCGAATTTCTTCGATTCAGGAAAGGTTATGGCGAAAAGAGGTGGCGCCAGATCACGTTGGAAGGAAAAGACAGGTTTTGAGCCCTGTATTTGGCTCTGAAATGAAGGCAAAATGACAAAAAAAGCGATTTTTGCCTTCAAAACAGGCCATAATAGGTTTAAACCCATTGTCCTATGCTAATTCAGGCGTTACGATTGAAGATTAGCAAACTTCCATTGCACCACCCGACGGAGTGGACATGACGAAATCCAGCGGCGGTGATACCAAAAATACCCTTTACTGCTCGTTCTGTGGCAAAAGCCAGCATGAGGTGCGAAAACTCATTGCCGGGCCAACCGTATTCATTTGCGATGAATGCGTTGAACTTTGCATGGACATCATTCGAGAAGAGCACAAAACCACGCTGGTGAAATCCCATGATGGTGTGCCAACTCCACAAGATATCTGTACAGTTCTTGATGATTATGTCATCGGGCAAAGACATGCGAAGCGTGTTTTGTCTGTTGCGGTTCATAACCATTATAAACGTTTGGCGCATGGCCAAAAAAATGGTGATGTTGAGCTGGCGAAATCAAATATTATGCTGATTGGCCCAACGGGATGCGGGAAAACGCTTTTAGCCCAAACTTTGGCACGGATTATTGATGTGCCTTTTACAATGGCGGACGCGACCACGCTGACAGAAGCAGGCTATGTTGGTGAAGATGTTGAGAATATCATTCTTAAACTTCTCCAAGCGGCCGATTATAATGTCGAACGTGCCCAGCGCGGTATCGTTTACATTGATGAGGTCGATAAGATCAGCCGCAAATCAGATAATCCCTCTATCACACGGGATGTCTCTGGGGAGGGTGTTCAACAAGCTCTCTTAAAGATTATGGAAGGCACTGTCGCTTCTGTTCCCCCGCAAGGTGGACGCAAACATCCGCAGCAAGAGTTTTTGCAGGTTGACACGACAAATATTCTTTTCATCTGTGGTGGTGCTTTTGCAGGCTTAGATAAAATCATCTCAGGGCGTCGTAAGGGATCAACAATTGGCTTCGGTGCCGATGTCCAAGGCCCAGATGAGCGCTCTACAGGGGCGATTTTGAAAGATGTCGAACCAGAAGATCTTTTGAAATTCGGCTTGATTCCAGAATTCGTTGGCCGTTTGCCTGTGGTTGCGACCTTAGAAGATCTTAGTGAAGATGCGCTGGTTGAAATTCTAACAAAGCCTAAAAATGCTCTTGTGAAACAGTATCAAAGACTCTTTGAGATGGAGAATGTCCATCTTGAATTCTCCGAAGATGCTTTGCGCGCCGTTGCAAATAAAGCCATTGAGCGTAAAACAGGGGCTCGAGGGTTGCGTTCGATTATGGAAAGTAATCTTCTTGATACGATGTATGATCTTCCAGGCCTGCAAGGTGTCGAGGAGGTGGTCATCAATCGCGAAGTAGTTGAAGGTCGTGCTGCTCCTTTATATATCTATGCGGATCGACGAGATGATGTCGGTTCTAGTGCGTGATGTACAATCATGCGCAATGATCTGTTATTGTAGGGGGTTTCACTATTGAAGAAACCTCCACAGTAACATCATTCTATTGAATGGAAGATATCAATAATAAATGCACGATTTTCTTTTGGGCATTTTGCATGATGTTTTCGAAAAGACTCTATGCCATAAGAAAAGGGAATTTTGTTATTTTCCTCTTATCAAGTCTTGATATTTCTAGACGCAACACCAATTGAGATAAGCCTAAAGGGAAATGCTCTACGACAGAGTTGCTCTCGAAACAAGTCTTACATATTGAGTGTAAAAACGTGGCATTATGTTTGAGAGTAACCAGGACGTCTTACGGTCTACTCTGAAAATGCTGTAAAAGGATGCTGGGTATTACGAGTCTGAAGGTGTTATGTAAAAGATTCACCCAAGACTTTGACCGTAAATACGATTATGAATGGCATCTTCTTCAAATTTTGTTTCCCTGATCCGGTGGACCAAAAGGCTGGTCCGCGATGATGCGAAAAGAGCAAGGCTCAGGGCGTGATGACATTTAGGCGCTGCTCTTCTCTTCATGCGCCTTATAGGAACGATGAGGACGCATGGTGGACTCGACAAAGGGCTCTCTTTATCCTGTGTTGCCTTTACGCGACATTGTAGTGTTTCCGCATATGATTGTTCCGCTCTTTGTTGGGCGTGATAAGTCAGTGCGGGCACTTGAAGATGTCATGAAAGATGACAAGCAAATCTTGTTGGTCACACAAAAAAATGCAGCGCAAGATGATCCTAATCCAGAAGATATTTTCGAAATCGGCACGGTTTCTACTGTGCTGCAATTACTCAAATTGCCCGATGGGACGGTAAAGGTTCTGGTTGAAGGTGGCAAGCGGGCTGCAATTTCTGAATATACGGATAAGGAAGAGTTTTTTCAGGCTCACGCAACAGTTATTGATGAAGACTCGGCAGATGAACAAGAATTAGAAGCTTTAGCGCGCACGGTGGTGAGCCAGTTTGAGCAATATATCAAGCTCAATAAGAAAATCCCGCCTGAAGTGTTAGTTTCAATCAACCAAATCGACGACTATAGCAAATTAGCCGATACAGTCGCTTCACATTTGAGTTTAAAAATCCCCGAGAAACAACAGCTTCTTGAAACCCCTTCTATAACAGAGCGATTAGAGAAAGTTTACGCTTTCATGGAAGGGGAAATCAGTGTTCTTCAAGTGGAGAAAAGAATCCGCAACCGCGTCAAGCGCCAGATGGAAAAAACCCAACGTGAATATTATCTGAATGAGCAAATGAAGGCTATTCAGAAGGAATTGGGGGAAGGCGAAGATGGGCGTGACGAAATTGCTGAAATTGAAGAAAAAATTGAAAAAACAAAACTGAGTCAAGAAGCAAAAGATAAAACACTTGCTGAGCTGAAAAAGCTTAAAAGCATGAGTCCCATGTCCGCGGAAGCCACGGTCGTTCGGAATTATCTTGACTGGATGTTGTCGATTCCCTGGAAAAAGCCTTCTAAGGTCAAACGTGATATAAAAAATGCGCAAAAAATCTTGAATCAAGACCATTATGGACTCGATAAAGTTAAAGAGCGCATTTTAGAATATTTGGCCGTTCAACAGCGTGTGAAACAGGTAAAAGGTCCGATTCTCTGCCTGGTCGGTCCTCCAGGAGTCGGCAAAACATCGCTTGGCAAGTCGATTGCTGGGGCGACGGGGCGTAATTTTATCCGTGTGTCTCTTGGCGGTGTGCGCGATGAAGCGGAAGTAAGAGGCCACCGTCGGACATATATTGGTTCAATGCCAGGAAAAATTATCCAGGCAATGAAAAAAGCGAAATATAGCAATCCACTTTTCCTATTGGATGAGATCGATAAACTTGGTGCTGACTGGCGGGGAGACCCTGCGTCCGCTTTGTTAGAAGTCTTGGACCCGGAGCAAAATAGTACATTCAATGATCACTATTTAGAAGTTGACTATGATCTTTCTGATGTGATGTTCGTAACGACGGCGAACACATTACGAATGCCACAGCCCTTGCTTGATCGTCTTGAAATTATACGCATCCCTGGATATACAGAGGATGAGAAAGTTCAAATTTCAAGACGGCATTTGATCCCAAAACAAATGCGGGATCACGGCCTAAAGAAAACAGAATGGTCGATCTCTGATGATGCGCTCCGTGATCTGATTCGCCTTTATACGCGCGAAGCAGGGGTGCGAAATCTTGAAAGAGAAATTGCGAATCTCACCCGGAAAGCGATTAAAGATATCTTGATGCGTAAGCTAAAACGTGTTCAAGTCACGCGCCGGAACCTAAGCAAATATGCAGGAGTCTCTAAATATCGCACCAACGAGATTGAAGAAGAAGATCGCGTCGGCGTGACAACAGGTCTTGCCTGGACAGAAGTTGGCGGTGAGACCTTGTCCATCGAGGCTGTGACTGTTGCTGGAAAGGGGAAAGTCACATCGACAGGGAAACTTGGTGATGTGATGCGCGAATCCATTCAAGCAGCTGAAAGCTATGTCAAATCTCGTGCCGTTGATTTCGGAATTAAGCCCACTCTCTTTGAAAAGAAAGATATCCATGTCCATGTGCCAGAAGGCGCGACGCCAAAGGATGGGCCTTCGGCTGGGGTTGCTATGGTGACAAGTATCGTTTCTGTTTTAACACAAAATCCTGTTTGCCGGGATGTTGCTATGACAGGCGAAGTGACCTTGCGTGGGCGTGTGCTGCCGATCGGTGGTTTGAAGGAAAAGCTTTTGGCAGCGTTGCGCGTTGGCATCAAACGCGTCCTAATCCCAAAAGATAATGAAAAGGATCTTGCAGATATTCCGGATAATGTGAAACGTAGTCTGGAAATTGTTTCTGTGGGAACTGTTGATGAAGTTCTGGAGCATGCATTATCGAAAGCTTTGACGCCCATTGATTGGGACGAGGCCGAGGTTGACTCTGTCTCGCAAACGAAGAAGGATGATGATGTAAGCGGATTGATGACGCATTAAAGCGTCATCAAATGCAGGAGCAAGGCGAATTAAGCTGACTCAAGCTTAATTATGTCCATTTTATGAAGATCGCATACTTTTGGCTTAGCTGTGACCAAGCGCATTTACAGAAATGGCGAAAGATTTTCTTATAAGCCAGGATATTTCTGGAAAAGCGTGAAAGCAGTCAGGCCCTTTTAAAAAAAGAGCAGATTAAATTTAATTTCTGTTGACTGCGATTGACGTTAGGCATTGCGACCTGTATGGTCGCGCGTCCTTTAAATGAGTGAATGAGTAAATGATCTTTAATCACCTTATCGGGGGTGTAGCGTGAATAAGAACGAACTGGTTGCTGCCGTTTCGACGAGCACCGGACTCTCCAAGGCGGACGCGGCGAAAGCGGTCGACAGTGTGTTCGACACAATCACCGAAGCCTTAAAAGCAAGTGAAGAAGTCCGTCTTGTGGGATTTGGTACTTTTTCTGTGGCACAAAGAGCTGCAACAAAAGGTCGGAATCCTCAAACAGGAGAGCCGATGGATATTCCAGCTTCAAACCAGCCGAAATTTAAAGCCGGCAAAGGCTTGAAAGATGCCTTGAATCCTTGATAAGGGCAATCAAGCGTGTCGATTTGAAAAAAAGAGGCCGCTTCAATTTGCGGCCTCAAATTTTTTCGATTTTGTCTATTGCATTTTTTTTATAGCTAGAGTATCAAAGGCCTCCGGCCAATGAGGCCACTGAAAGACTTTGAGTCTTGGAAAAATGCAATTTCCAAGTCATCGGGCGATTAGCTCAGCTGGGAGAGCATCTCGTTTACACCGAGAGGGTCGGCGGTTCGATCCC
>DDLW01000030.1 GCA_002340345.1 Alphaproteobacteria bacterium UBA2562
GCTCTCTCTTATTGTTTTTGCCGCAAGACATAGCGACTGGATATGTCCATCCAGCGGCACTTTGCGCTCAAGCAGGGACCGCATGTTTTCTTTGAGAATTTTGAGGCGCGATGCCGCATCATTCACATTCTAATGATCTAATATTAAAAGATAATGTCAGGAACGCCGAAAGAAAAATATAAAGACGTTCAACACAAAACAGGCATGGAGGAGAGCAGACCTCTCCTCCATGCCTGTCAGGCCCCAGGAAAGCTTATAGAGCATCCAAAGGGATTTTGAGATACGCAACGCCATTGTCTTCTGCAGGGGGAAAAGCACCAGCGCGCATATTGATTTGGACAGAGGGAAGAATAAGGACAGGCATCTCAAGGGCCGCATCGCGCTCTTGACGCAATGTCACGAAAGCCTTCTCATCAATGGTTTGATTGACGTGAATGTTTTTGGTCTTTTGGTCGCCAACTGTGGTCTCCCACTGATAAGGCCGTCCGCCCGGCGCATAATCATGGCATAAGAAAATGCGTGTTGCGTCTGGAAAAGAAAGAATTTTCTGAATCGAGCGGTAGAGAATATGAGCATCACCGCCTGGAAAATCACAGCGCGCTGTGCCGAAATCGGGCATGAAAAGCGTGTCACCAACAAAGAGAGCCTCTTCGATTTGATAGGTGACGCAGGCTGGGGTGTGACCTGGGGTGTGGAGGGTTTTGATCTCCAGGCTGCCCGCTTGGAGGCTGTCTCCATCGCAGAGAAGTCTGTCAAATTGGCTGCCATCGACACAAAAGCTTTCTTCGGCATGGAAAAGGCCTTTAAAAACTTTTTGCACGGCGACGACATGTTCGCCAAGGGCGATCTGACCGCCTAACGTCTTTTTAAGATATTGTGAGGCGCTGACATGATCGGCATGGACATGGGTCTCAAGAATCCAGTCAACTTTCAAACCATGATCTTTGACATAAGCGATGATTTTGTCTGCTGATTGGGTGCTGATCCGGCCAGACTTTGGATCATAGTCCAGAACAGAATCGATAATAACGCAATGGGGGCCATTTTGTTCGGAAACGACATAGGAAACCGTGAAGGTGTCTGGGTCAAAAAAAGACTGGAGGGCAAAAGCCATAGGGGGACTCCGCTAGTGTCTTTGATGTTGATGGGAGGGCCTTTGAGGAGGAGTATAGACACATTCTACAAGATATGCGATTTTTTTTATATACGAATGATCTTATATTTTGAGAAAATGATCGCCATAGCGTCTTTATCCTTGGAAAGGCTTGTAGGAACAGTGTTAAAAAAGCAAAAATTACCGGTAGAATTGTGTGAAATTCTGGGAAGAGATTCAAGATAAGATCACAGGCTCTTTTGGGACAAATGACTTTATTGTGCCGCTTTTCGTCAAAAAATTTGCTTTTTCAAAAATTTAAAGCGATATGAAAAAGGGTCCAGACCCTTCTTTTGATCGATGCCGCCCTATGGAAGGAGTGTTTTGCATGCCAGAAAAACAATTCAGCGAATTGGATCCCTTAGAAGTCAAAAAACTTGTCGATGAGGGCAAAGCGGACTTAATCGATGTGCGAGAAAGCCATGAATGGGAAAAAACACGTATCCCTGGCGCGGCCTTGGTGCCGTTATCGCAATTTGACCCCCACGCCATGGCAGGAGAAGCGGGGAAAATGGCAATTTTCCATTGTCGCAGTGGCACACGGACATGGAATGCGCAATTGTTTTTTAAACAAACAGGCTATGCAGAGGTCGCCCATTTGAAAGGCGGTATTCTGGCGTGGCATGCCTCTGGTCTGCCAATAGAAGGTCCTGAAACGCCCCAATAATCAAAGGGTCTGCAGACTATAGCAATCATGCTTTTAGAAGGCTTAAAGAAGAGGTTTCTACAGGGTTAGAGTCATTTGCGACCAAACCTAAGTCGCGAATGACTCTAGATTCTTGTTTTTGCCGCAAAACGCAGCGATCAGGGGGATCCACCTGATCGCGCTTTGCTCTAGAAACCTCTTATGGCCTTTTTTGCCGATTTTTTGTCTTATCCTTTTTTAAGAAGACCCCAGGCTTTGCAAGGCAAAATCCGTGCTTCATGGCGGTGGCGATCGGGACCCCTTGGCCCTGCTTTTGCCTAAAAATAAAGAGGATAAGCGAGCAAGCGACTCTTGTGAAGCATTGGAGAGAAAATCCCCTTTCACAGTAAAATATAGCGAGTCGACTCTATGCATTGGATCTATTTGGGAATCGCCGTTCTTTTAGAAGTGGGTGGAACCACCTGCATGAAACTCTCAGACGGTTTGACAAAAATAACGCCGTCAATTTTGATGTTTGTCCTATACGCATTTTCTTTTGTTTTTATGTCTTTTGCACTTAAGAAAATGGATATATCAATAACATATGCTATTTGGTCAGGACTAGGAACAGCCTTTATTGCTGTGATTGGTGTGTTATATTTTCAAGAAACACTCAATGCGTCAAAAATATTTTTTATCAGCCTGATTATTATTGGTGTTGTCGGCTTAAAGTTGAGCAATCAAACAGCATAGAACCCTATGCCGGTTGGTTAAGCCTGTGCGGCGCTTGAGTAAAAGATCAACAGAAGAGTCCTCGATTTTACAGGTTAGCATAAGAACTTTCTAATGCTCAAAGTGGACGGCTGGGAAGCTGACTTGCGGCGTGTGCCGTTACGTCATGATGTGTGGTGAGCAAAATAAACTCTTTACCTGACATAAAGATATGTTTATATCTATGATGCGTTTATGGGGCGGGGCGCAAACAGAACTGGGCTTCATCATTATCTTCGCAAGTCGGCCCATGGGTTTGTTGAAGGAGGGGAACAATGGAGACTCTTTTAACGGCTTTGCGTGCGGCGGCTGAGCCAACACGTTTACGGTTGTTGTCCCTGTGCGATAGGGGCGAGCTGACAGTCAGCGAACTGGTCCAGATTTTGGGCCAAAGTCAACCGCGGGTGTCTCGCCATTTGAAACTTCTCTGTGATGCGCGGCTTTTGGACCGTTTCCGTGAGGGGAGCTGGGCTTTCTATCGCCTGACAGAACAGGGAGACATGGCCAAAATGGCACGAGACATTTTGTCCCATCTTCCCGAGAAGGATGATGTCATGCTTTTAGATCGTGAGCGATTGGCACAAGTGCGGGCCATGCGGGCAGAATTGGCGCAAAAATATTTCCGTGAAAATGCAGCGCAATGGGACGAAATTCGGTCTCTCTATGCGGATGAAGCCGAAATTCTGGCCCATATTCGCCCTCTTTTACCGGAGAGTCCCTCAGAGGACTATCTTGATATTGGCACAGGAACAGGACAGTTCATGATTGCCATGGCGGATTTCGCAAAACGGTGTGTTGGTGTTGATCTGACCCATGAAATGCTCCAGCTCGCCCGCGCCAATATTGATAAAGCCAATCTACGCCATTTGACCGTGCGGCAAGGCGATATGTATCAATTGCCCTTTCCAGCAGAAAGCTTTGACCTGATCACCTTTCACCAGGTTTTGCATTATGCCGAAGATCCAGCGCAAGCTGTGGCCGAGGCTGCCAGATTGTTACGGCCAGGGGGACGTCTGATGATTATCGATTTGCAACCGCATGATATGGAAATGCTGCGGGAAAATCATGCCCATCGTCGCTTAGGTTTTGAGACTGAGCAAGTGCATGGCTGGTGTCAACAATCGGGGCTCTGTGCGCTTAAAGCGAGCAATCTCGCGGGGAATCCTCTGGCGGTCGGTGTCTGGTGCGCGGATCACCCACGGCAAGACGCGCGAAAGGCCGCTTAAAGGAGACGTTTTTGAATATGGCATTTTCACGCGCGCCTATAAAGCAAGACGCTTTGAGAGCAAAAAGGGGCAGGATGAACACATTCTTTTGATCTTTCTGCGGTAAAAACAAAAGCTTGCACTATTGCGTTTGGGCCCGTCAAGACCGCACAATATTGTAAAACCGGCTCTCAAAATTCTTGTAAGGGACGCTCTATGATAAAGAATGATAAAGGATCACACCATGCCTGATGCAACGCGAAGCACCGAAACGTCTGGCGCCGTCCAAACCGAAGTTGGCAGCCTGTCCTTTGAGTTCTTTCCGGCGAAAAATGAAGTCGGGGATGCGAAACTCTGGTATGCGATCCATCGGCTGAAAAATTTGCAGCCAGGATTTGTGTCTTTGACATATGGTGCTGGAGGATCAACCCGAGAACATACCTTTGAGAATTGTAAACGCGTTTTAGCCGAAACGGATTTGAAGCCAGCGGCGCATTTAACTTGTGTCGGGGCCAGCCGGGAAGACATCAATGCGATTGCAAAAGATTATTGGCAAGCGGGCATTCGTCATATTGTCGCTTTACGGGGAGATTTGCCAGAAAGCATGGGCGGTGTGGCAGGGCATTATGAGCCCCATCCAGAGGGTTATGCCTATTCTCCGGATTTGGTCGCGGGATTAAAGGACATTGCTGACTTCGAAATTAGTGTCGCAGCCTATCCAGAAACCCACCCACAAGCTGGCTCCTCCCAAGCGGATATCGATGTTTTAAAGCAGAAATTCGAGGCTGGAGCGGATCGGGCCTTGACCCAATTCTTCTTTGATCCAGAACTGTTCTTAAGATTCCGCGACCGTTGCGCTGCCGCTGGGATCGATAAGCCGATCGTGCCGGGCATTATGCCTGTGATCAATTTTAAGTCTGTCGCCCGTTTCGCCTCTGCCTGCGGCACAACCATGCCAGCTTGGATGAAAGGCTTATATGACGGGCTTGGTGATGACGAAACAACACGGAAAATGATTGGGGCCGCACTTGTGGTTGAAATGTGTCGCCGCTTAAAAGAAGAAGCCGTTGATGGGTTTCACATTTATACGATGAATCAGCCAGAAATGACCATTGCCATTTGCCGAACATTGGGCTTGCGCCATGATGCGGGCGTGGCGTGATAGGGAGTGCTGTGTATGGGGACCCACAGAAGAAAAAGCATTTGGCACAGGACGCAAACCCGTTTTGGAGCCATGTTTGTCTTGTCTTTAAGCCTTGCTGTGGTGACTGTTTTTATGAGCCCGCCGTCTTACGCGGCGGGGCCCACCGTGCAGCCTCTGCCCTATGATGTTTATGCGCCGCATCCAGACGCGCAACAGCCAAAACGCGGCGAACAGAAAAAACCTTTGAATCTCTTGACCCAAGACGAGACCAGCCTTCTGGAAGAACGGACCTTGACCCAAGGGAATTTTGTGCGCTCTTTCTGGGTTAAGACACCGAAAAACCATGATGGCCGTGCTTTAGAACCGCTTTTGTTGCTGCTCCATGACAGTGATGGGGATGGGGCGCAGATTCTGCGGCGCCATGGCTGGCGGGGCCAGTCTGATAGCGGCGGTTTCTTTATTGTCGCCCCAGATGCTCTGCCACGTGATCCTTCGCAACGGGCGGGTCTTCAAAATCCACGGCTCTGGAATGCCGGATCTCGAGAGACCACTGCTTCCCAGGCGATCTTGCCAGAGGATGTCGCTTATCTTAAAGCGGTTCTCGATGATGTGCGCTCCGCCTTTCCGATCGATCCGCGTCGTGTTTATGTCGCGGGCTTGGGAGAGGGCGGCTCTATGGCCTTAAGGATGGCCGCAGAAGCACCCCGGGCTTTTGCTGCCTCTGCAACTATTGCTGGTGCTTTACAGGTGCCTGTGCGCAAAATGCCCTATCCCATTGCCATCATGATGATCACAGGCGGAAAAGATCCCTTTTTACCGATGGCAGGGGGGCCGGTCGCATTGCCTTGGGGGGAAAATATCCAACGCGCCGCCCCGGCCCTAACCTTTGAGATTTGGGGGCAAGCCTTGGGTTGTCGCTCAAATCCTAAAAAAGTACGCACCCATTGGCGCGATATTTGGCTCACCCAAATGCGCCGTTGCACCAAACGTGCTGTTGTGCGCTGGTTCCAAATCGATCTCATGGGCCATCATTGGCCAGGGGGAGATCAAAGTCGTTGGGGGGAAGCGGTTGTGGGCCCTTACGCGGTGGACCCGAATGCGACAAGCTTGGTTTGGAATTTTTTCACACGCCATGTCAAAAGCTGGAAATAGACCCTAAGCAAGAGAGAGCCTTTCATGTTTGCAATGTCGAAAGACCCTCCTTCAGAACTGTCATCGACAGAGGAAAGACATTATGAGTAAAATTCTGGACGCTTTAAAAGACAATGTTCTGCTATGCGACGGTGGTATGGGCAGCTACGTCCAGAGCATGGATTTGGACGTGGAGGAAGATTATTGGGGCAATGAGAATTGCACAGAGATTCTCAATCTGTCACGTCCTGAACTGATCAAAGACATCCATAATCTTTATTTGGCGGCGGGCTCTGATCTGATCCAGACCAATAGCTTCGGAGGGTCTTCTGTTACCCTTGCGGAGTTCGACTTACAAGACCGTACAGAAGAAATCAACCGTGCGGCGGTTGCAATTGCCCGGGAATGTTGTGATGCCTTTACCGCCAAAGATGGCCGTGAACGTTATGTTTTGGGGTCTATTGGTCCTGGCACAAAATTGCCGTCTCTTGCCCATATTGATTATGACAGTTTGGAAGCGGGACTGATCCGCCAAGCTGAAGGGCTCGCAGAGGGGGGCTGTGATGCGCTGCTCATTGAAACCTGCCAAGATCCTCTTCAGATCAAAGCCGCGATCAATGCGGTGAAACAGGTGCGGTCGGCACGGGGGTGGGCAGATGATGATTGGCCGATTTTTGTGCAAGTCACGGTCGAGACCACAGGGACATTGTTGGTCGGCGCGGATATTGCCGCTGCGGCAACGGTTATCCATGCAATGGGAGTGCATTCTTTAGGGCTGAATTGCGCGACAGGGCCGCAAGAAATGGCCCAGCATGTCAGTTGGATGACAGAAAACTGGCCGCATATGATTTCTTTGCAGCCCAATGCGGGTTTGCCAGAGTTGCGGAATGGGCAGACTTTTTATCCTTTGACACCTGAAGAGCTGGCGCAATGGCATCAACGCTTTCTCACAGAAGATGGTTTGAATTTTATCGGGGGCTGCTGTGGCACCGATGCCAGCCATATCGAAGCTGTCCATAAAATGCTTTGTGCTCTCGCAGAAAAACAGGGGCGTCAAAGCCACCGCCCAGCGCCTTTGCAACGCACGCCAGAATGGCAACCCTCGGTGGCGTCCCTTTATAACCAAGTGCCATTCTATCAAGAAAATGCTTATCTTTCTATTGGCGAGCGCTGTAATGCCAATGGCTCAAAAAAATTCCGTGAATTGCAAGATGACGAGAATTGGGAAGCCTGTGTGGCGATTGGCGTACAACAGGTCAGAGAAGGCTCCCACACCATCGATCTCTGCACAGCCTTTGTCGGGCGCGATGAAATCCATGACATGACGGCCATGGTCAGCCGGATGCGCGGTTCTGTCAATGCGCCCTTGGTGATTGATTCCACGGAATTGCCTGTCTTAGAAGCGGCTTTGAAACTTTATGGCGGGAAGGCGATTTTGAACTCCATCAATTTCGAAGATGGAGAGGCGCCGGCAGAAGCACGCATGGCTTTGGCAAAAAAATTCGGCGCCGCTGTTGTGGCTTTGACCATTGATGAAGAGGGGATGGCGAAAACGGCCGATCAAAAAGTCGCGATTGCCAAGCGGCTTCATGCTTTTGCCTGTGAGACATATGGCCTGCCTGAGAGCGATCTCCTCTTTGATCCGCTGACCTTTACGATTTGCACAGGCAATGAAGATGACCGCCGTTTGGGCATCGAGACCTTGGACGCAATTGAGCGCATTTCCCAGGCGCTGCCAAACTGCCAAATTATTCTCGGCCTATCGAATATCTCTTTCGGTCTGAATGCGGCGGCCCGGCATGTGTTGAATTCCGTCTTTTTGGACCATGCGGTGAAGCGCGGCATGACAGGGGCGATTGTCCATCTGTCAAAAATCTTGCCGCTCCATAAAATTCCCGCCGAAGAGGTGAAAGCGGCCGAAGATCTGATTTATGACCGCCGAGCGGAAGGCTATGATCCCCTCCATGCCTTTATTGATCTGTTCCGGGACCGTAAGGCCTCTGAAGCCAAAACCCAAGAGCGGCCTAAGGAAATTGAAGCGCGCTTATCCCAGCGCATTGTCGATGGTGACCGTCAAGGCTTGGATGAAGATCTGCGCGAGGCGATGGCGAAATATGATCCCCTGACCATTGTGAATGACCATTTATTGGGGGGGATGAAAGTCGTTGGCGAATTGTTTGGGGCTGGCAAAATGCAATTGCCCTTCGTTCTCCAGTCGGCCGAGACCATGAAAGCTGCCGTCTCTTTCCTGGAGCCCCATATGGAAAAAATTGACGGCCAAGAAAAAGGGAAAATCCTCTTAGCGACCGTCAAAGGGGATGTCCATGATATCGGCAAAAATCTCGTCGATATTATTTTGACCAATAATGGCTATAAAGTGATCAATATTGGGATTAAGCAACCCATTGAAAATATTGTTCAAGCCATTGAAGAACATGCACCCGATGCGGTTGGTTTATCTGGTCTTCTGGTGAAATCGACGGTGATTATGCGTGAAAATCTGGAAACACTCAGCCAACAACAAATCAATCTGCCTGTTTTTCTCGGTGGTGCGGCTTTAACGCGGGCCTATGTCGAAGAAGATTGCACCCAAGCCTATCATTCTGGCCGGGTGGCCTATGCCCGTGATGCCTTTGATGGCCTGACATTGATGGACAAGGTGGTAAATGGTCAGATTGATGGCTATTTCCAGGAACGTAAAGAACAAAGACAAGAACGGCCTCAAAATACAAAACGCCAATTAGGACGCGCCGCCCAAGCAGATCAACGCCCTGTTGATGTCGAAGAAACCCGGGTGCGTCGCGAAGAGCTGGCCGCAGGTGTTGAATTGCCGACGCCGCCTTTCCTTGGTCCACAAGTGATTGCACGGGTGCCAACAAAAGCCCTGATTCCTTTCTTGAACGAGCGCATGCTCTATCAGTTCCAATGGGGCTATCGTAAAGAGGGACGGTCTTTAGCAGAATATATGACATGGTCGAAACAAGAGCTGCGCCCGATTCTCAATCGGATGCTGGATCTTTGTGCACAAGAAGACATTCTCAAAGCGCAAGCGGTCTATGGTTATTGGCCTGCCAATGCGGAAGGCAATGATGTCATTGTCTATGACCCAGAAGACCAAGATAAAGAAGTCGCGCGCTTCACCTTACCGCGCCAGGCACGGGAAGGCGGGTTGTGTATTGCTGATTTCTTGCGGGATGTTTCGAGCGGCGAAAAAGACATTCTCGGCCTGCAAGTTGTGACCATGGGGCAGAAAGTGGCCGATGTCGCGCGCGAATGGTTTGAAGGGGATCGCTATCAAGATTATCTCTATCTCCATGGCCTGGGTGTCGAACTGACCGAGGCGTTGGCAGAATATGTCCATAAACGTATTCGCGGCGAATTGGGCTTTGGCCATGAAGATGACCGGGATATGGAAAAAATGCTGAATCAAGGCTATCGCGGGTCGCGTTATAGCTTTGGGTATCCGGCCTGTCCGACCATGGAAGACCAAACGCATTTGATGCGTTTATTGCAAGCGGAGCAAATTGGGGTTGTGATGTCTGATGAATTCCAGCTCCATCCGGAACAATCAACAAGTGCCATTGTACTTCACCACCCGCAAGCAAAGTATTTCTCGGTCTAAAATCCTGATATTTTTCGCTTATACCAACCGACAGAGTCTCACGACTCTTCCGTTGGCATGACATGAAATCAGGAGCTTTTTTCGAGAAAAAGTTTTAGGGGGTTATCAGGGGGCATTTTCCAAAATGTCCCCTGATATTTATGCTTACAATCAAAGGGTTTTTTGCGCCTCTAAATGCGCCCGCCAGCTTTGAGCTTCGAAAAAGACCCTTTTCACCGCCGGATGGTCAGTCTTGATCTGCTGCTCTAAACGGGCAACAGCAATCTCAACCTCTGCGGCACTGAGGCTATCCCTAAAATCAAGGCTGGCGGTGAGAAGAATATCCTTTGCGCCCATATGCATGGTCAAAATTTCATTGATTTTTGCGATGGCAGGATCGGCGGCGATGGCTGCACGAATGGCCTCGCGGGTTTCGGGCAAGGCCGCTTCTCCGATCAGAAGCGCCTTGCACTCATAAGCCAAGAGGCAAGCTGTCATGGCGAGAATCACACCGATGAGAATCGAGGCGACGCCATCCAAAACGGGCAAATCCAAGGTCTGGGCCAGGAAAATCCCGATCAGCGCCACCAAGAGGCCCAACATCGCAGCGGCATCTTCAAAAACAACCGTAAACAGCCCAGGGTCTTTGCTCTCACGAATGGCTTTGAGCCACGGGCGGCGGCCACGGGCATGATTAAACTCTTTCAAAGCAACCCAAAGAGCGCCACCTTCAAAGAGAATCGCAAAGCCGAGGACAAGGTAGTTGACCCAGGCGTCGGACACAGGGTGGGGATGAATAACTTTTTCAATGCCCTCATAAATCGAGACACCAGCCCCCACGGCAAAAATCAACAAAGCGACAATAAAAGCCCAAAAATAAAGCTCCATACCATAGCCAAAGGGGTGGCTGTCATCGGCGGGGCGGGAAGATCTTTTCAACCCATAGAGCAAGAGACCTTGATTTCCTGTATCGACTAAAGAATGGATGGCCTCGGACAACATTGCCGAGGATCCCGTATAAAAAGAGGCCGTAAATTTCGTCACTGCAATAAGGCTATTCCCCGCCAAAGCGGCAAAAATAACTTTTTTCGATCCATGACCAGCCATGGGGTCACGCTCCTTCTTTTCCTTCACGCATAAATGTCTCCAGACAAAAGACAGTCTTGGATCCGATCTTTTGTTGGATCTGGGGGCTAGAGCCTTTTGCGTGATGATTGCCTCACACAAAAGGCTCTCTCTTATTGTTTTTGCTGCAAGACGCAGCGACCAGGTGATTCCATCTGGTCGCGCTTTGCTCTCTAGACATAACGGGAAAGAAGGGGCGTAAAAAGCAAAGTTTTTATGGACGTCACCGAAAGGCGCCTCACGGCCAGCTGGTCTGTGAAGGCCTTTCGGTAAGGACGCAGTTCGGATTAAAGCCTTGCAAGACCTTGTTGCAGATCAGCAATAAGGTCAGCTTTATCCTCTAGACCCACAGAAAGGCGTAAAGTGCCTTCACTTAAGCCCAATTCTGCTTGCCGCTCAGGAGATAAAGCTGCATGGGTCATGCGACAAGGATGGCTGATAAGACTTTCGACGCCGCCAAGGGATTCTGCTAAGGTGAAAACAGACAGCCCTTCTAGGAAGCGCAGAACACCGTCCATATCGGTGTCGAGGTCGATGGTGAGCATGCCCCCAAAGCCCCCTGTCATTTGGCGAGACGCAACACCATGGCCAGGATGGTTTGCCAGTCCAGGGTAATAGACGCGCGACAGGCCAGATTGGTCTTGCAGCCATTCCGCAAGGGCGAGCGCATTTTGACTGTGGCGCTCCATCCGCAAAGAAAGGGTTTTTAGGCCTCTTAGCGCAAGATAGGCATCAAAAGGGGCGAGGCCCGAGCCAACAGAATGAAGAATAAACTCAATTTTCTCGGCCAAAGCAGACTCTTGTACAATAAGCGCCCCGCCAATCATGTCGGAATGGCCATTAATAAACTTAGTGACAGAATGCAGCACAAGGTCGATCCCCATTTCTAAAGGTCTTTGCAGAGCTGGGGAGCAAAAAGTGTTATCAGCGAGGGTGAGGATCTGACGTTTCTTGGCAATATCGGCAATGGCTGCGAGATCGGCAATTTTTAACAAAGGATTGCTTGGGGTCTCAATCCAAATCAAGGCCGTTTCCGGACGCAAGGCCTTTTCTAAGGCATCGAGATCTGATGCTGGCACATAGCTAAAAGTCAAATTCATTTTGGCGCCATAAAGCTGTTCAAACAGGCGCACCGTTCCACCATAAAGATCATCGACGGCAACGATATGGCTACCAGAGTCGAGAAGCGCGAGGCTGCAGGCTTCGGCGGCCATGCCAGAGGCAAAAGCAAAGGCATGGGAGCCCCCTTCTAGACTGGCCAAGCAGTCTTCAAAAGCTTTGCGTGTTGGGTTGCTACAGCGAGAATATTCATGCCCACGATGAACGCCAGGGGCATCATGCACAAAAGTTGAGGATGTAAAAATAGGCGGGACAACAGCACCGCTATGGGGCTCAGGGGCTTGCCCTGCATGGATGGCGCGGGTCGAAAACCCCAAATATGCTGCAGATGAAGACGTGGTCATGTTTTTAAACCCAATATGTCAAAATACCTGCTGATACCATAGGCATTCTTCTTAAAAAATCTTCTGAGAATATTTTAAGAGAAACATTAGTTTATCTATAGATTGTCAAGAAAACCGTGATTCTGTTTGTTTTGTCTTTAAAAGGACATGGTTTTACTCTTTGAAAAAATGCCACCAAGAGAGAGTATGGGGACATTACAGTTTTTTACATATATGTGAAAAAACCTGTTGACCCCTCTGGGGATTGGGAGTAGAAGTTGCGTCCTCGACAGCGTTGTTCTGTTGTTGATTTTCTTGAAGCATTGATCTTCCAACTGCGGTCCTGATGGGGCTTTGCGGAGCGGTATTTTTGTTTTGAGAGGCCTTGTTGGTCTGTTTTTTTTGAGAAAAAAGCTGT
>DDLW01000266.1 GCA_002340345.1 Alphaproteobacteria bacterium UBA2562
CGTGACCCGGTGTCTCGCCCAGGCTTTATCCGCAACAGCTCTGATCAGCCGGTATTCACGCTTGTTAATCGATTGTAATCGTGGTTTGGATCACCCTGACGTGATTGCAGTGATGAGCGATGGTGTGCAAATTCCCGGCAATCAAGGTCTTTCCCAAGCTGAAAAAGACAAAAGAGAACAGCTCTATTACAGGCCCTACCATGATGAAATCACACGCCAAATTAAGAGATTAACGCCTTCAGACAGCCTGATGCCGGCTGTGCTTTCCATTCACTCTTTCACACCTGTGATGGATGACTTTAAAAGACCTTGGGAAATTGGCGTGCTATGGGATCAGGATGATCGTATCGCAAAACCCTTGATGGCCGCTTTAAGAACAGAATGTGGCGTTGTTGTCGGAGATAACGAACCTTATTCTGGCCGCGAAGCCTTAGGAGGCAGCGTCGAACGCCATGCAACAGAGGTTGGGCGCCCCAGTGTCCTCATTGAAATACGCCAAGATCTTATTTCTGATCTGCAAGGCGTTTATGTTTGGAGCAAAATGCTCGCAACAGCCTTAAAACCCATTCTGGCCTGTAGAGATCTGTATCAGCCTTTCCGGCCAAAATTTTAATGTATAAAGTGCTCAGACATTGTGCCGGGACGCATGTTTCTGAGAACAAAAGATAAAGCTTACAGTCTTTTCTAACGCATAGAAAAAGCAAAATGCTGTAAATATATCTGTCGCCCCTGGAAAAAGAGCCAGAAAAATTTACATCAAACCCAGATCATAATCGTCTGAAACGAATGGGGTGTTAAGATGGACACTTCTGAACAGGCCGATATGGTTTCTCTTGAGGCTTACAGGGAAATCGAGGCGGAATTGGCTCTTTTAAGGGCAAATTGTGGGGTGGGGCTCTGGAGTTGTGTGCTGGCCAACCATCCGTGTTGCGACAGAGATTACCGATCAAGTTGATGAAACCATTAATGGATTGACAGAAGTCTCTCGTAATACGGATATGATGCTTGGCAGCATGTCTGATATTCTGGAAAATGTGGAAGCAACGGAAAAAGCCATGAATAACGTTGCCCAACGCATTGCGAACCAAACGGATGCTCTTGCCAAGATATCTGAGATGATTGAGAAAAGTTCTGGGACATGAGGGCCTGACACCAAAAGGATAAACATCTTCTTTTGCGGCATGCTGGTTTTGGGGGGGCAAGAGCCCCGAAATTTGTGTGTGTTCTGTTGGATGGAAAGCCCCGTTTTTAAAAAATGGTCTTGACATGCGAGAAGTCTTGCTTCACCTTTACTTTCCCATTGGCTGATTTTTGGCTTTTGGATGTGTATTGAGTATTCTATGTTCATGTCTTAATAAAATAAGACATTTAATCTCAAGGTGAAACACCCGGTGTTCTTCCAACCAGCAGAAAGGAGTCATGCGTGATGATGAAGATCAATCCAACTTCGATAATCCGTTTTGAGTCCGATAGGGTGGACCAGACTGTGCCAAATAATAACAGCACAGCACAAGGTCTGTCTTGCGCTGGAGGAGAAAGGTCTTTGAAAGGATAAACTTTACAAAGATCATGACGTCCGTAAGGACCCTCCCGCGTTTGCTGGAGGGTTTTTTTGTGTCTTGAAGAAACGCGTTCTTTTGAACCATTTTGCAAGAGAAATAAAGATATAGATAGAAAGGAAGCATTATGCTGAAGATAATTTCAAATGATACTGTGAATATATATCAGAGAAGTAATAGATATATTGCTTTTTTGGTATTTTCTATAGCATCTTCTCATATTTTTAGTGGCACATCTTAAGAAAGAAATCTCTATATGTGTTGTGCTCGCGCTTCTTACGGTAATCAATGAACAGTAAGACAGCTAAATATCTATGAGATGATGTCAAAATACTTCAAGGAAAGCCTCTTCTGACCTGGCAAAACCCAAGGTCAAGCGGGGTGACCAAAGGCCCGGATGAAAAACACGAAAAGAGAGGCCATGATAAAGGGCTAGAGCCTTTCACTTTTATCTTGAATCAGTGGAAATGCTCTCTGTCTTTGTTTTTGCCGCAAAACGCAGCGACCAGGTGACGCCACCTGATCGCGCTTTGCTCTAGGCTCTGATCCGGGACAGTCTTAAGGTGACATCATGAGCAGTTACATTTCTTTAGAAGGCAGTGAAACACCGATCCACGCTTGGACACGTGGCGTGCCTGTCGATCCTGGCGCCGAACAACAATTACGCAATGTTGCGGCTTTGCCAATTGTTGGTCCGCATCTGGCTGTTATGCCGGATGTGCATTGGGGGCGAGGGGCGACGATTGGCAGCGTGATCCCAACACGCAAAGCGATTATCCCAGCCGCTGTGGGGGTGGATATTGGTTGCGGCATGATTGCTGTGCGTACAAATGTCCGGGCCAAAAGACTGCCCGATAATTTAAAAGACTTGCGCAAGCGTATCGAAGCCTTAATTCCTGTTGGGAAAGGGCAACATCGCACATTATCCAGCGAGGTCGAAACGCTTTGGGGGCAAAACCATGCTCCGGCCTTGGCGCGAATTTTGGAAAAACATCCTGCCCTCGAAAAAGCAAAACGCAGCCCTGAGAAACAACTTGGGACCCTCGGGAGCGGTAATCATTTTGTTGAGCTGTGTCTGGATGAAAAACAACGTGTTTGGATCATGTTGCATTCCGGAAGTCGTGGCATGGGCAACGCCATCGGAAGCTATTTCATTGACGCTGCAAAGCGCGATATGGAATGCCATCTCGCCGCTTTACCAGATGCCAATTTAGCCTATTTGCAAGAAGGATCTGATCTTTTTGCGGATTATGTTGAAGCGGTGGCTTGGGCGCAGAATTTCGCGCGTGACAATCGTGCCGTTATGTTGGCCGCTGTCATGATGGCTTTACGGGAAAAATTTCCTGACCTTTCCGCGTCTATGGAAGCGATTGACTGTCATCATAATTATGTTCAGCAAGAACAGCATTTTGGTGAACAGCTTTGGGTGACACGGAAAGGGGCTGTGAGAGCACAAAAAGGAGAATTTGGCATTATCCCAGGGAGCATGGGGGCGAAGTCCTTTATTGTCCAAGGTCTTGGTCATGCTCAAAGTTTTTGCTCTTGTTCCCACGGGGCGGGGCGTGTCATGAGTCGTACGGAAGCCAAAAAGCGGATCTCCTTAAAGAGTCACCGCGAGGCTCTTAAAAATGTCGAATGCCGTAAAGATGGCGGTGTTTTGGATGAGAGCCCGGCTGCCTATAAAGACATCGATGCCGTGATGGCGGCCCAAGAAGATCTTGTCATGGTGGTCCATACCCTCAAACAGGTTCTCTGTGTCAAAGGTTAAAAAACAGTCTTAACAAAAGAAGGCCTACAGCATGTTGTCGTCATATTGGCTGCATAAAAATGCTGTAGGTCTTTGCTTTTACTGCTAAAATATGGTTAAGAAAAAAGCATCTTATCGAATGCAATATAGCCCGGAAAGAAACCAAATTTATATAAAGATGCAAAAACAGAACATATTCTAAAATGAAATAAAGAGGTTTTATCTTAAGAAAAAGGGGTTTGACTCTTTTCCTAAAAAGAAGGGTGTGACAATTCTGAGATATGTTTTCGTATATTCAAGAGAACAACAAAACCGCAACTTTATTTTCTTTATGAATAATGTTAGCGTCTGATTTTGTTATGAAGCGTTGTAATGGCGCCGCAATAATAAGTTTTAAAATATTTCAGCTTTTGGTTGTGTCAGGGGCTTGCCCATGAGCCCACCCATAAGAGTTGATCAGGGCCGTAAAAGAAACAGAATAAGCAAACGCTAAAAAGGATGATTTCTATGGGGATTATATCATGGATTCTTGTCGGCATCGTCGCCGGCTATCTCGCAAAATGGATTATGCCAGGCAAAGATCCTGGGGGCTTTTGGATCACCATGATTATTGGAATTGTTGGGGCTATGGTTGGTGGTTTCATCGCTTCGAATTTCTTGGGGATGGGGAAAGTCACCGGTTTTAATATCTATGGCTTGTTCATTGCCACAGGTGGGTCTGTTTTGCTTTTGGCAGGATATCGTCTTCTGAAAAAATAGGCTCTAAAGCATTCTTTTTTAATGTGATGCCAAAAAGAATGCTTTAAACATATGTTCTGCATGTAAAGGAATGTGTTCAAATATGTCTGTTTGAACACATTTCAGTTTTTTGTTGTTTTTTGTCATAAAAGTATTTCTTTGACTGTGGAATAGCGCCTATGCATGATGATCTCGCTGCCCAACGACGGATGTTAAAATCTGAGGCTCTGGTTTTAGGAGCTGTTTTTACCGGCATGGTCTGGATCATCTCCCCACAGACGGCCCATGCCTTGAGTCCTGGCTGCGCGTCATTGAAAGGGTTCACCAGCTCTCCAACAGCAGATAGAGTGTCTATCATTTCCAAGGATATGGTTGCTGGCGAAATAATTGCTTTTGATATTAATGTTTCGGGGTCAGGAGGTCCCGCAGATATTACTATTACAGCAGCGCCTGTTGGCGTGGCATCGCCTAGTGCGACTTGGACAGGTGTGATTCCTTTGAATGGATCAAGGAAAGCAACTTATAAAGTTCCCGTGAGTGGTGTTTACAGCTTCGATGTGAATGTCGGTGGGAGTCTCATAACACTCACAACAGGCTGTTCTAAGCTCGGTGCTAAAGCAAGAGACCGTCGAAAAGAGGCGAGAGACGCCAATGGAAGAATCGCACGCACCACAGCACGGCAACAAGATCGCTTGGTCAAGGGGCGTATGAATTTCAGACAGCGTCCTGATCGCCGAAGGTCACAAAAAGGAGGGGCGCAATCCGTAGAACCAAGACCAAATCCAAGACCAGAAAGTTTTGAACCGCTTCCCGGAAGCCAAGGGAGCTTTACAGGGGCAGGCGATACACAAGAAGGCCTGTTGGTGCCCTTTGATTTTGGCCAAGGTGGTGCTGCAGGGGGTGAGAGCTTGGACGGCATCGGGCTTTGGGCCAATGTCGCTTGGACAGGGGTTTCTGATACCAGCGCTGTGGCGCAAATGGATGGCGATACTTTAACAGCCATTGCTGGTGGGGATTATGATTTTGGAGAGGGTCTGATTGCGGGTGTCGCTTTGTCCATGGATGTCTCCATGATTGCCTTAGAGGCTGCAGGGGGCGATATGGATGAATGGGGAATCGGTTTAACGCCTTATATCTCTTACCAATTTGATGATCGCTTTAGTGTCAGTGCGGTGGCTGGTTATTCACGGACTTTCGCCGATATTGATTACGATACCGGCGAAAAAGGCGATTTCACAGGCCAACGTTATTTCCTCAGCGGATCTGTCGGGGTGGATGAATATATGGACGATTTCCATATCGGCGGGGCTGTTGGTGTTCTATGGTCGCAAAGCTTCACGTCAGACTATGATCTCAGCGATGGCACAGCCATTGACTCTGCTGTCAGCAATTTAGGAAGCTTATTTGTCGAAGCGCGCCCAAGCTATCTGATTACCTTGGATGAAGAGGCCGAGTTGTGGGTCGAGCCCTATGGTCTTGTCGGGTTTAATTGGGATTTCATTCAAACAGAAGTGGACAGCGATGCCCACCCCAATGACAATGATGATTTCACTGTTGGCGGGGGTGTAAGATTGTATAGCGGCAGTGATCTTTCTTTTGACTTGGGTGCGCAAGCAAAAATTGGTCGGCAAGATTACGAAGAAATCTCGGCCTCTGGGACGTTCCGCTGGCAGTTCTAGAGCAAAGCGGGTTAGTTAAAGTGATGCCACTTTAACCTGCTTTGCTCTAATGGTTCGAACGACAGGGAACGGTTCGGCTTCAGCCGGGCCTGCTGGGTCGAAAATTTGAACCATAACAAAGAGAGCGCGCGTAGATTGGGCCGACTTTCGCGGGAGCAAAATGTCGGCGTCAATCCACGAGAAACCCAAGCTTTTCCAGGCGCAAAATCTGGCGTCAGCCACCAGCTTGCCTCTCTTTGGCGTTGTAGGCGGGTCTTTGGGTCAGTCTTTTTAAGGCTTCTGGGATGTCCTCTGGTCGGTTGATATTCAAAAACGGGTCTGGCTGCTCTGTGCCATAAGAAAGACTCTCAGCCGAAAGTTGGCGCATCAAAGACATCAATGAGGGGGCTTTGGCTGTCTTAACAGCCTCTAAACACTGTTGGACATCGGCCTGTAAGCTGTAATGCCATAAGGCATGGGTCGGATGAAAACGCCCTTGGGATTCGGCCATCACAAGTTTGCTGTCTTGGCTCTGGGCGTGTTTGAGGCATTGGATGCCAAAATCCTGTGGTAAAAAAGGGCTATCCACCGAGGCTGTTAAAAGCCACTCCAAAGAGGTATGGCCTTGGGCGCGCAGGTCTTTGAGCCAGGAGAGGCCAGCGGCAACGCCTGCAAGAGGCCCCGGTCGAGAAGAAACGCAATCTGCTAACAAGCGATAACGCGATGAGAGCCCCTGAAGGGAAGGGGGCATGTCCTCATTGCGGCTGATTGCCAGATAATCTGTTTGGGGCCGGAGCCGATCAAGACTATGGGCCAGCAAGGGTTTGCCCTTCAAGATAAGCGTGGCTTTATCGCGATATCCCAAACGCTTGCCTTGTCCGCCTGCTAAAAGAACAGCGCAAAAAAGGGGGCGGTCTTCCAGAGTTTGCAATGATGCTGCCATAAGGAGAGTCTCATCGTTCCGATTTCTGGGTTTTATGAGCAGGCTTTCACGATTTCTTTTCTTCTCTCCAGTCTAATCGATCTTGAGAGCGTATGCGCCACATAAAATGATCAAGCTGTCGCCAAATTTGCAAAAGCTTTTTGAGAGACCTTTTCTTAAAAAAGTCGTCTGATTTCGCGCAAGCGAAAAAAGACTGGGGCCCGCCAGCAAAGCGAAAGGGAATGAGTCTCATGGGGCGAGACCCGTCGGTCAAACAAAAGCCTGTTTCGCGACGTTTTGGCTGGGGAACGGTGGCGCTCTGTTGTGCCTTTGCCCATGTGGCCACGGCTCTCGGCACAACGATTGTCTATAAAGAGTTTTCTTGGGAGAATACGGCACTTCTACAGTCGGAATTCGCAGAAATACCACAAAAAGAGCCTGAGAAAGCAAAAGATTGGGGCCTTTTACCGCAAGCCCCCCTGCCAAATGCGCCTTCTGCTGTTGAACAGGCGGTGGTTCAAAAGAAGCCTCGTCCCCAACAGAACACATCATGGTCTGTTTTCGCCCTAAAACCATCAGAAAAACCCCGTGAACTTGCAGCCGTGGCACCAAGAGACACTGTGTTGTCCATAGAAACACCGCAATTTGACTTTAGGGCGCAAAGTATTCTCCAGACTCCCCCCCCTTCTGTCCCAAAAGCAAAACCTTTACAGGTCGCGCACAGGCAGAGCGTGCTGCAAAAAGAACAAGCTGTGCAACAAGGCCATCTGTGGGAGGATGAGGGAGAAGGGGCGGAGGCGTCTATTTTTTCTCTAGAAGCGCAAGGCCATGTTGAAGAGGTTCTACCCTCGACCACGTCAGAGGAAATTGGTCTCCTGGCTTCGATTGAAACAGGGCCCTCCTTAAACGCACCCATCCCTTTATATCCGAGGACCTCGCCGCGTGCTTCGCAAGAAGACGCAGCGCTCACCATTGCCGCCGTTGGTGATATTATGATTGGGGCCAATATCCTTCGCCAATCGGGGCTCCCCAAAGCCAAGCCCTTAGATCCAGCCCTGGCCGCGATCCTCCAAAAAGCAGATCTTGCCGTCGGCAATCTTGAGGGCGTCATATCCCAAGAACGTTTAACCGCACGATCTTGTTCAAGTGGAAAATGCTATCGTTTTCTTATGGCAGCCCCTGCAGCGGATTTTCTAGCGCAAGCCGGGTTTGATTTCCTAGGGCTTGCAAATAATCATGCCAATGATTTCGGTCTTAAAGGGCATATTCATACGAGGCAGCATTTAACAAGAGTTGGCATCGGCTATGCTGGCCATCGTTCGCGGAAAAACCAACAGAAGGCCAAAGGGGCGTTGGCCTCTCGTATGGTGAATGGTGTGAAGGTTGGGTTCTTGTCTTTTGGCACGAGCTCATGCTGCCATGATTTGCGGGATCATAAAAACGCAATGGCCCTTATTGCGGCGCGTGCTGACCAGGTGGATGTGCTGATTGTGGCGTTCCATGGCGGTGGTGAGGGCCGCCGTCGTACCAGGTTGCCGAAAGCCAAAGAGGTTTTTCTGGGTATGGATCGCGGGGATGTCTATGCCTTCGGTCGGGGGGCTGTCGATCATGGGGCGGATCTTGTTTTGGGATCGGGGCCCCATGTGCCAAGGGCGGCGGAGATCTATAACAATCGTTTGATTGCTTATAGTCTTGGTAATTTTTGGACGCCGCAAGATATGTCTTTAATTGGGGCTGGTGGGTTGGCACCGTTGTTATGGGCGCGTCTCGCAGCGGATGGCCGTTTGGTGACGCATTCTGTGGTCAGTGCGGTCCAGAGAAAAGGTCAAAGTCCGATTCTAGATCCTCAAAGACGGGCGGCGAGAATGATTGATGAATTGACCCGTCTTGATTTTCCAGACGCCCAGACGCCGTCTGTTCTTGCGGAGGTGCGGTAGGGGGCAGCTGACATTCTTTTTTCGCTTACGCGAAAATAGGCGACTTTTTCGAGAAAAAGTCTGTCAAAAAGCTTTACTTTCGGGCTGTATCGCCGGTTGTTTAGTCGATCATATACATGCTCTCATAGAGGGCAAAAGCCTCTTTAACCCTTGAAATAATTTGAGGATGGTCTTGGATATAGTCTTTGAAACTGATTTCGCGTTCGTGGCTGCCTTTGCCAATTGCGTATTTCATTTTATATAAAGCCGCGCCCTGGGCGTCGGAAAGGGGTTCAAAAAGCTGCTCTAAAATTTTCATGACATTTGTCACGGCTTGCTCTTGTTCTGCTGTGGTTTCGCCCTGGCCTGCCAGGGCGGCTTGGACATAGAGGTTTTCCTTGGGGCGCTGGCCAATGAGGAACCGGATATTACGGCTCATCATTTCTTTCTTTTTTTCTTTATCAGGCGCGGCATCAATGCTGTTCTGGTCAAAAAGGCCCAGGGTTAAAAGGCGCCTTAAGGCAAGGGATTTGCCACAGCGCATGGCATAGATAATGGCGCTCATACCTTCAGCGGCTTCCTGTTTGACATAAACACGTAAGAGCTGTTTTTGAACCATATCAGGGTCTTGCCCTGGCTTGTTCAGGATATAATGCTTTGAAACTGCGGCTGCATAGGCTTCGATGAGGCGTATACAGGGGTCTAGGATCTCTAAATCGCCATGTTCGATGATATGGTAAAGCCAATCTCGGCCATCACGATCCGAGCGGCCAAACTTAAAAAAGCCTTTTCTTTTCAATGTTTCTTCTGGTGAGAATTCAAAGAAAATCGATTTTTCTGGCGCATCAGACCGCACAGCATCATTCAGGGTTTTGATGAAGTCTTTGCGCTCGCCATGTAAAAAATCGTCTAAAAGCTTGTCAATTTCAGACCGTTTTTGGGCTTTTGCGCGATCTTCTGCTGTAATGGTGAAGTCTGCTGCGGGGATGGCTGTGATTTTTTCGTCTGCGGCGATATTTGTTAATCGACGAAGATAGGTCTCGCCTTCTTTGGTTGCCGCTGCTTGGTCGACAAAATTGAGTCCAATCCTGTTGGGTTCGCGCACCGAGACGCTGGCGCGCATCAATTCGGTCGCAAGACCTTCATCTTTCAAGGCATAAGCGATTTCATGCAGCTTCACAGAGCGGTCATTTTCTGAAAGAAGACAATCTTCTATCGCCAAAAGCTGTGCTTCATTCAGCTCTTCGCGGCCGCCAAGATCTCGTAAGGCTTTGATAAGGCCATGCAGGGCTTTTCTTGGCATATCTGCTGCTGCGATCCAATGCAACAGAGTGTTTCCGTCCTCATCTCTGACTTGGCAGACTTTCCACAGGAAGGCTTCATTTTCATAGATCATAAGTAGAATTGCAGGTTCAAATTTCGCTAAATAGATAATATCGGCAAGTTCTTCAAGGCTGTCGATCTGATCGATGGCGTCTGGATCGAGGAGATCATGCACATCTTCTGTTGAGGCAAGTCGCCAAAAATTTTTACGCGATATAGGATTTCCACGATCATCCGTTAAGGGATCCCCATCGAGGTTCATGGGTTGATCCATCAGTTTTTGCAACCGATCTAAAGTCCCCATAATGGCTTTTTCGTCTTTGTCCGTTGCAAACATGACCCGTTTTTTGAAGCGTTCATGGACGATTTTGATTCTGTTACGGGTTTTGGGAAGGTCTTTTTTATTGTTTTTCATCGTCGTGATCGTCCCGCCAGGAATTTTGTGTGTTTTTGAGAGATATGCTTTTGGAGTGTGTTGTGACAAACACGCTTGAGGGCAAGCCTTTGACGTTAGGGAACAAAAAGGTTCTGAGAAAATAATCGCGCACTGTAACGATGAGATGTTACCACTTGACGATGTTCTGCAAAAATCTTGACGACCAGGCGCATTCTGACCTGAAAGTGGGAGGTTTCTCCTATGCGTGTAATTTTGCTATAAAAAAATAGCCCTCCCGATAATAAAGAAACTAAAGAAAACTCTTTGCAAAGCTTTTATTTTTCAGTCATGTTCTGAACAGATCAGGAAGCAAAAGTTGTCGGATCGTCTTAAAAAGACGATCCAGGCGAAAAAGGCTGAAAGAGGAACGCAAGACAGCATAGAAAGCGCCTTCGAAAAGCCTTGGAACGCTTTTGTACCCTGTTCTTAAAGACAATTTGGCCTGCCGTAATGCCATGTGCAGTGCAAGCAAACCGCTGTACAAAAATGGCACTTTTGAGGGAGAAACGCCTAACATGCCTTACAGCTATCAAAAGCTGAGGGAGAGGCTGTTGTGCATCGCTTAACCGCGAACCAAGGCCGTCGGCGGAAAGCATATAAGACGGGGAAAATGCCTATGTCAGGATCTTATGCAGACATTTACAAACGTTCCATCGCAGACCCAGAAGGGTTTTGGGGAGAAGCGGCGGAAGCCATTACCTGGAGTAAGCCTTGGGATAAGGTGCTTGATGACCAAAATGCGCCTTTTTATCGATGGTTCTCTGGGGCCGAAACCAATGTCTGCTATAATGCTGTCGATCGCCATGTCGAAAATGGACGGGCGGATCAAGCGGCCATCATTTATGACAGTCCGGTGACAGACACGAAACAAACCATCACTTATAAAGAACTCCAAGATCAAGTCGCGCGCTTGGCCGGTGTGCTCCGCAAACAGGGGGTCGGCAAAGGAGATCGCGTTTTGATCTATATGCCCATGATCCCGCAGGCGGCTTATGCCATGCTGGCTTGTGCGCGTTTGGGTGCGATCCATTCGGTTGTGTTCGGCGGTTTTGCGGCCAAAGAATTGGCAACACGGATCAATGATAGTGCCCCCAAAGCGGTTTTATGTGCTTCTTGTGGGATCGAGCCCGGGCGGGTTGTCCATTATAAACCGCTTCTGGATGAAGCCATTTCTTTGGCCACAAGCAAGCCTGAAACCGTGATCATGTATCAGCGGCCACAAGAAAAAGGCAGCCTTATCGAAGGCCGCGATTTTGATTGGGAAGAAGAAATCAAAACCGCAGAGCCCGCCGAATGCGTGACCATGAAAGCAACGGATCCTCTTTACGTCCTATACACATCAGGGACAACTGGAAAACCGAAAGGGGTGGTCCGCGATTGTGGTGGCTATATGGTCGCCTTATGCTGGTCCATGAAAAACCTTTATAATGTTGCACCGGGGGATGTCTATTGGGCAGCGTCGGATGTTGGCTGGGTTGTCGGCCACTCTTACATTGTTTATGGGCCGCTTCTAAATGGCAATACGACGATTATTTTTGAAGGCAAGCCGGTTGGAACCCCAGATCCAGGCACATTCTGGCGCGTCATTAGTGAGCATAAGGTCAAGGCCTTGTTCACCGCTCCGACAGCCTTCCGGGCCATTAAAAAAGAAGATCCAGAAGGAAGCTATCTCAAAAAATATGATATGAGCGGCTTCCAAACATTGTTCCTGGCTGGTGAACGTTGTGACCCTGATACTTTTGTCTGGGCTCAGAAACTCTTAAATGTTCCTGTTGTCGATCACTGGTGGCAGACAGAAACAGGCTGGGCGATTTGTGCCAATCCCGTTGGCATTGAAGAATTCCCAGCCAAGCCGGGCTCTGCGGCCTTGCCCATGCCAGGCTGGGATATGAAGGTTTTGGATCCAAATCAGATTCCACAAGCGCCTGGCCAAATTGGCGCTTTGGTTGCGAAATTGCCCATGCCGCCAGGGGCCATGCCAACCTTGTGGAACGATGATGAGCGCTTTGTCGAAAGCTATATGAAAGACTTCCCTGGCTATTATAAGACAGGGGATGCGGGCATTATCGATGAAGATGGTTATATCCATGTGATGTCTCGTACCGATGATGTCATCAATGTGGCGGGCCACCGTTTGTCAACTGGGGAAATGGAAGAAGTCCTGGCAAGCCACCAAGATGTTGCTGAATGCGCCGTGATTGGTGTCTATGATAAGCTGAAAGGGCAAGTTCCCTTAGGCTTTGTGGTCTTGAAATCCGGTGTGGACCGGGATCATCATGAGATTGCCCATGAAGTGGTGAAAATGGTGCGCGATCAAATTGGTCCTGTCGCGGCTTTTAAACATGCCACTGTTGTCAAGCGCTTGCCAAAAACACGGTCTGGCAAAATTTTGCGGGGCACCATGCAGAAAATCGCCGATGGTAATGATTATAATATGCCAGCGACGATTGATGATCCGAATATCCTTCCGGAAATTGAGGAAAGCCTGCAGGATATTGGTTTTGCGCAAAAAGCGGGGTAGGGAAAGACCCTCCCAAAGTTATTTTTCGCTTGCGCGTGTCTCAGGGGGCCTTTTGAAAAATGCCCCCTGATACCCTCTTAAAACTTTTTCTGAGAGCAAAGCTGGTTAAAGTGGCATCACTTTAACCATGCGTTTTGCGGCAAAAACAAGATCATAGAGCCTTTCCATTGATTCAATATAAAAAAGAAAGGCTCTAGTTTTTGGCGATAAAAACCACAGTGACATTGACCGAGAGACCGGCCTGATCCGGATTTGGTTGGTGAC
>DDLW01000344.1 GCA_002340345.1 Alphaproteobacteria bacterium UBA2562
AGAGTCTTGTTTTTGCCGCAAAACGAAACCAATCAGGGGGATCCACCTGATCGCGCTTTGCGCTAGTCTGTCACAGGCGTTCCCTCGGGAATGGGTTTAAATCTTTGGGAGGCCAACTGTAATGCACGAAATTTTTGATCGCCGAAGACCGTTTTAAGTTCTTCTAATAATTTAAGCATATCGAGGCGCACGCTTGATCCCTTTTCAAATTTTGGAGCGCCACGCATGAGCCAGATCACAGCTTGGTCCCGCCCTTTTGGCCCATCAAGCCCCTCAAAGGCAAGAAGGCTTGCCATGAATTGCGCTTTAGGATGATCACGATTTGCAGCTTCTTTAAACCATTTAAAGGCAGAGACGTGATCGGCAACAAACCCTTCATTGATATCATAACGTTTGCCAAAATTTCCTTCATTATAGAGGAATCCAAGGGCATATTGTGCTTCTGTATCGCCTCTTTTCGCGGCTTTTAGAAACCATTGCGCGGCATTGTGATTGTCAATAGAGCCTAATTTGCCTTTTACCAAAGAATCTGCTAAAAGTACCATACTTTCAATATCATCGCTTTCTGCAGCAAGCGTAAGCCATTTTTGCGCTTGTAAGAGATCATATTCAGGGAATTGATTCTGCGAATGAATTTCCCACATGGCTTTCATTGCGGAAATGTTCTTTGCCTCTGCTGCGAGGCGCATTAATCTGATGCCCTCCGTGCGGTCTTTTGGGAAGCCATTTTGGCCATTGATTTTCCCAAGAGCGACTTCGAAAATGGCACCGACGAGCCCTTTATTGGCGGATTCAGTTAAAAGATAAGCTGATTTCGCGAGGTCTTTTTCTACACCTTGCCCTCTGCGAAACATGATTCCCAAGGAATATTGGGCGTGATGGTTTCCTGCATTGGCAGACTTGGCAAATAATGTTGCTGCTTCTGTATATTTTCCGCGATTATGGAGATCGAGGGCTTTTTGATAATCAGCTTGATAATCAGCCCAGGCGATGTGTGAGGCATATAAAAAAGAAAAAAAGACGAAAGAAAATAAAAGATATTTAAAGCCTATGATTTTGTTTTGGGAAAGTAAAACACTACATATCATAATACTTTCCTTTTCTTACTATCAAATTCAAAGATTAAAGTTTCGATGATCTTTTTGATGCGGGTCTTTGCTTCTGCACTGTAGAATGTACAGAGGAAGGATTTGGCGGATATTGTGTCTGTTTTTGTTTTTTAGGCGTCGTGTGATTGGTAAAATGTCCAGTAAATCGCGCGACTCTTGGGTCATTCATAACCGCAGACATGCCTTTGGCCAAGGGTTCTTTGAGTTTATCGAAGGTGCTGGGCAAGCCATGGCGGTTCAGTCTCTCAATAATTTTGGGGAGGTCTTGAAACTGTTCAAGGGTTAAATCTCCGCCAAGTTGTTCTATGGGACCTTGGGCATAGCCATAAGCGGCGGCAAGGGTTGGGAGACCAGCCTTTTGCCCGGCTTTGATATCGTTACGATGGTCTCCGATCATAATGGCTTGATCTGCCGTGACTTTGAGCCGTGCCATGAGGGTTTTTACAATTTGTGGATCTGGCTTTTGAGCGCCGCTGCTATCGCCACCAATAACTTCATCAAAAAAATGATTGAGGTCAAGGGCGGTGAGCATAGCCATTGTAACACGGAAAGGTTTGTTCGTGCAGACCGCAAGTTTTGTACCTTGTTTTTTGAGAAGAGCGAGAGTTTCTGGTACTTTCGGAAATGGGCGCGACCGCCGCACCATATTGCTACCATTATAAAGCCTGGAATAACGATTGAGCAAATCAGGCAGGGCATCTGATGTGGGGGATGCACCTGTCAAGTGCAGCGCTTGGAAGACCATCTCTTCTGGATTTAGTTCCATAATATGTTTGACTTGGTCAAGACCAATTGGGGGTCTTTTCATCGACAATAAAAAACGGTTCAATGCGGCCTGGACATCTGGCGCACTGTCGATGATCGTTCCGTCTAAATCCAGCAAAACAGCTGTGATATTTAAAGAACGCGGTGCCAAGTGGCGGCCTCCTCCTGAGTGCCTCTCAATTGAAAACCCCTTATGACCTCTTTTTCCGACTTTCAGTCTCAACTTTTTCAACAAGTTTTATGGCGTCGTGATGCAAAATCCGAGGTCAATCGAGGGCGCCAATTGGAAAAGTTATGGCAGAGTGTAATCCATCAGTCTTCAATAAAGAATGAAAGAAAAATTTGTCTTGGGATTAAAGTCTAAGTGTTTTAGAGCAAAGGGCAAAAGGATAGATCCATCCCTTTGATCCATTTTGCGGCAAAAACAAAAACTTACAGCATTTTTCCTGAGGCAGTATAAAAACAAAATACTGTAACAAAATGACTCTGAATTGCGGTTGGATTGTTTCAAGAAGACACGTTAAAATAAGAGAATAGCTGCTTATTCTGATATTTGTCTGGAATATCCTTGCAAATAAGTCTTCTTTTCAGCGCTGTTGTTGCCCTCCTAGGATAAGCGCTCTAATTTTAATAAAAATCCAAGAGTGACTGGCATCAAGAGCCTTTCGGTTTTGAAAGCAAAGACCAAAAGGATGGACACATTCTTTTGGTCCGTTTTGCGGTACAATCTAAAAGCAAAGGCAAAGCACAGCCGCTGTGATAAATATGGAGGAGTCTAAACGCTATGTCTGCCATCCTGGAAAACCATAGCCCTGAACTTTTATCCGTCTCTCTCGACGATAAATATGAAATGGAGGCTGGGCGGGTCTATCTCAATGGCACGCAGGCACTCGTACGTCTCCCCATGATGCAAAGGCAAAGGGATTTTGCCCAAGGGTTAAATACAGCTTGTTTCATTAGCGGTTATCGTGGGTCGCCCTTGGGCGCTGTGGACCAAACACTTTGGAAAGCCCGTGATTTCGTCAAGAAAAATCATATTCATTTCATTCCAGGGATCAATGAAGATCTTGCCGCAACCTCCTTGTGGGGCAGTCAACAAGCAGGGCTTTTCGGAGACGGTAATTATGATGGCGTTTTCGGCATGTTCTATGCCAAAGGTCCTGGCATTGACCGCAGTGGTGATGTGTTGCGCCATGCTAATCTTGCAGGCACATCACCGCATGGGGGTGTTTTATGTCTGGGTGGTGATGATCATACATGCAAATCTTCAACAACAGCGCATCAAACAGAGCATGCGTTTATTGATGCGATGATCCCAGTTTTGTCACCAGCCGGTGTGCAAGAATTCCTGGATCTCGGCCTCCATGGATGGGCCATGTCGCGTTTTTCTGGGGTTTGGGTGGCCTTTAAGACTGTTGCGGATACGGTTGACAGTTCGGCCTCTGTGTTTGTGGATCCAACAAGGCTTGAGACACGTCTTCCAACAGATTTTGCCATGCCCGAAGGCGGGTTAAATATCCGGCTCGGGGATCCTCCTCTGGTCATGGAAAAGCGCTTGCACCAATATAAACTCTATGCCGCTTTGGCCTATGCCCGTGAAAATAAACTCGATCAAGAGGTCATTGGTCCTAAAGAGCGCTCACGGCGTCGCTATGGTATTATCACAACCGGAAAATCCTATCTTGATGTGCGCCAAGCGTTAGAGGATTTAGGCATTACCCCTGAGATTGCCGCTGATATCGGTCTGTCTGTCTATAAAGTCGGGATGGTTTGGCCTCTGGAGCCCCATGGCATTCGCTATTTTAGCGAAGGCTTGGAAGAAATCCTGGTGGTTGAAGAAAAACGCGCCCTCATTGAAAATCAATTAAAAGAACAGCTCTATAACAATGCTGACCTTTTCCGGCCACGTGTCATTGGGAAATTTGATGAGAAACGTGAATGGGTGCTGCCGTCCGCAGGCGAGCTCACCCCCGCCCGCATTGCGCGGGTTCTGGCCGCGCGCATAAAACATTTTCATGACACCGAAACCGTGCGGGCAAGATTGCAGTTTCTTGCAGAAAAAGAAAAACAAATCGAAGCCGAAAAATCGAATGTCGCGCGTATTCCTTACTTTTGCTCTGGCTGTCCCCATAATCGTTCAACGGTTGTACCAGACGGAAGTCGGGCGACAGCCGGGGTTGGATGCCATTTTATGGCCCGTTGGATGGACCGGAATACCGAAATTTACACTCATATGGGCGGGGAAGGGGCGAGTTGGATTGGAGAATCTCCCTTTGTCAGCACAAAGCATATTTTTGTTAATCTTGGGGACGGCACTTATTTCCATTCTGGCTCTTTGGCTCTTCGGGCGGCCCTTGCTGCCAATATCAACGCCACTTATAAAATTCTCTTCAATGATGCGGTGTCCATGACAGGTGGTCAGCCCCATGATGGAGACTTAAACCCGATCAAAATTGCGCAACAAGTCTATGCCGAAGGGGTGCGTAAGATTGTGGTGGTGAGCGATGAGCCGGAAAAATATCCCAAAGATGCTGATTTCCCTAAAATCGTGACACGCCATCATCGTGATGATCTCGAAACCGTTCAAAAAGACTTGCGGTCTTATGAAGGCGTCTCTGTTCTGATTTATGATCAAACTTGTGCGGCGGAAAAAAGACGGCGGCGGAAAAGAGGCAAAATGGAAGATCCTCTGATCCGCGTGGCGATTAACCAAGCGGTGTGTGAGGGCTGTGGTGATTGCTCCGTGCAGTCGAATTGTGTGTCCATTATTCCCGTTGAAACCGAGTTTGGCCGTAAGCGCGCTGTGGATCAGTCTAGCTGTAATAAGGACTTTTCTTGCCTGAACGGGTTTTGCCCAAGCTTTGTCAGTTTAGAAAATGCCCAGCTGAAAAAACCTGTTCCTGTGGTTGATCTTGCCAATCAAGAGTCCCAGGCTGGGGACTCTTGGCAAGCTTTACCGGATCCTGCTTTGCCCTCCGTTACAGACGAGCCTTACAATATCGTTGTGACGGGCATTGGCGGCACAGGTGTTGTCACCATTGGGGCTTTGATTGGCATGGCGGCCCATCTTGAAGGCAAAGGGGTTTCGGTGATGGATATGGCCGGGCTTGCGCAGAAAGGGGGCGCGGTTGTGTCTCATATCCGTGTTGCAGCACAACCAGACCAAATCCATGCGAGCCGGGTAGCGGCTGGAGAGGCCCATGCTGTTCTCGGATGTGATATTGTGACAGCAGCCTCTTTTGATTGTGTCGCTAAAATGCGCGAAGGTCTCACCCAAGCGGTGATCAATGACCATGAGACCCCCGTGGGTGACTTTATCCATAATCCAGATCATCAAATCCCAACAAGCAGCTTGGCTCATATCATTGATCGCAACGTTGGTACAGGGCGAGCGCTCTATATGGATGCAAACAAGATCGCGACCACTCTGTTAGGGGATTCCATTGCCAGCAATCTCTTTATGTTAGGGGTTGCGTTCCAAAAAGGCCTTATTCCCGTGTCTGCAGACGCAATTGAAAAAGCCATTGACTTAAATGCTGTGGCTGTGGACATGAATAAAGCAGCCTTTCTATGGGGACGTCGGGCTGTGATCGATCTGCCTGCAGTCAAAGCGCTGGTGGCAACCCAAGCAGGCGAAACCACACGCAAAGATATGGTCGGCTATAGCGATGTGCCGCCAGCGCAAGAGTTCGCAACAAAAATGGAACGGCGTAAACAAGACCTCGTCCGCTATCAAGGCAAAGGCTTGGCGAAAAAATTTGAGAAATTTGTCACAAAAGCCGAAGAGGCTGAAAAGGCCTTATCGGCGGATCTCTCTGGTTATGCTGATGCGGTTGCGCAAAGCTATCACCATCTGCTTGCCTTTAAAGACGAATATGAAGTGGCAAGCCTCTTCACAGATGGCCGGTTCTTAGAAACACTCGATCGGCAATTCGCGCCAGGGTATAAAATTAAGATCCATCTAGCCCCCCCAACAACCGCGAAAATTGATCCCAATACAGGCTATCCCGCCAAAAAAGCCTATGGCCCTTGGATGTTAAAAATGATGGCAAGGCTCAAGAAACTGCGTGTCTTGCGGGGAACGCCCTTTGATCCTTTTGGCCGGAGTGCGGAGCGTAAAACGGAGCGGCGCTTGATCAAGAACTATGAGGCTCTGATCAAAAAGCTGCATAAAGGCCTGACAAAAGACAATCACGCTATCGCTGTGCAGCTTGCAGCCTTGCCTCTGGATATCCGGGGATATGGTCATGTCAAAGAGCGGTCAATTGAAAAGGTATCGGTTCGGGAAAAGCAATTGCTCGACGCGTTTCAAGCGCCGCCTCCCGAACTACCACAACCTGTTGCCGCAGAATAGTTTTTGAGAAAGTCCGTTGGATTTTATAGTTTGCGTTCAGGGACCACGCGCCGTTTAGAGCCAAGCGCGATCAGGTGGATCCCC
>DDLW01000256.1 GCA_002340345.1 Alphaproteobacteria bacterium UBA2562
TTTAACCAGCTTTGCTCTAGACAGACGTCACCCAATTAGGGGATCTTTTTTCCAAAAAGGCAGCAATGCCCTCTCGGCCTTCGGTGCGACTGCGGGCTTTGGCGATACGCTCGGCGGTCATGATTCTCAAATTTTCGTCCACAGGCTGATAAGCTACATCTTTGATCAAGGTTTTGGCATCTTGCAGGGCCTCCGGCCCGCCTTTGATACAGGCCGCCATAAGAGTGTGAACCATCTCCTTCAAAAGCGCCTGATCCGCGACGACCTCATGCAACAAGCCAATCCGCTTTGCCTCTTGTGCAGAAAACCGTTCTGCGGTGAGAAAATAACGCCGGGCGGCTCTTTCACCAATTGCGGCCACAACATAGGGGCTAATGGCCGCTGGAATGAGACCGAGGCGGACTTCTGAGAGACAAAAACTGGCTCTCTCAACCGCGATCGCCATATCGCAACAGGCAACCAACCCAACCCCACCGCCAAAAGCACTGCCTTGGACGGCAGCAATTGTTGGTTTTGGGCACTCATTGAGGACATGCATCAAATTCGCAAGTTTCAAAGAATCTGCGAAATTCTCCTCTTGGGAATAGTCTGCCATGCGCTGCATCCAATTCAGATCTGCACCGGCTGAAAAGCTCTTCCCTTCTCCTGTGAGAATAAGTCCTCGGACGGCCTCTTGTGCCCCCAAACACTCTATTTGTTCTGTTAAATGCGCAATTAACTGATCATCAAAGGCATTATGACGCTCTGGGCAGTTTAAGGAGACCGTCGCAATCCCCTGTTCATCTTGCGCGACACGCACCGAATCCATCATTTTATCCCTTTTTAGGTCCCTTCCCCTCCCATGCGCTTTAGCAAAATCAAGAGAGGACCTTATTCTTATGAAGAGGAAAGCACCCGCAACAATCCTACATCCGGAAAATGCCAAACTGGGTTTGCTCTATCGGCGCGTTCAATGTTGCTGAAAGTGATAGAGCCAATACTTTACGGCTTTCCGCAGGATCGATAATGCCATCATCCCATAGCCGCGCGCTGGCATAATAGGGGTGTGATTGCTGTTCAAATTGGTCTAAAAGCGGTTTTTTGAAGGCTTGCTCTTCGGCGTCAGACCAGCTTCCTCCTTTTGCCTCAATGCCATCCCGTCGTAAGCTTGCCAGGACATTCGCGGCCTGCTCTCCACCCATAACGGCAATGCGGCTGTTGGGCCATGTCCAAAGAAAGCGCGGGGAATAGCCGCGACCACACATGCCATAATTCCCAGCCCCATAGCTCGCACCGATGATCATCGTGATTTTCGGGACTTTCGCGCATGCTACGGCGGTAACCATTTTGGCGCCATCCCTCGCAATACCGCCAGATTCATATTTTTGGCCAACCATAAAACCGGTGATATTTTGTAAGAACAGCAAGGGAATATTTCTTTGGCTGCACAGCTCGACGAAGTGGGCACCTTTTAAGGCTGATTCCGAGAAAAGAATTCCATTATTCGCCACAATCCCAACAGGATAGCCATGGAGATGGGCAAAGCCACAAACGAGACTTGGGCCATAGCGCGCTTTGAATTCGTCAAATTCACTGCCATCGACAATACGGGCAATGACTTCGCGAATATCAAAAGGTTGGCGAGGATCTTTGGGAATAATACCATAAAGTTCTGCGGGATCATAAAGGGGATCACGCGGATCTTTGACCGCCAATTGCGCTGTCTTGACTCGGTTCAGATTACGCACCGCCCGCCGTGCTAAGGCCAAAGCATGGCTGTCATTTTGGGCAAAGTGATCCGCCACGCCCGAAAGTCGCGTGTGGACATCTGCACCGCCAAGATCTTCTGCAGAAACGACTTCTCCAGTTGCCGCTTTTACCAAAGGTGGGCCCGCGAGGAAGATCGTTCCTTGCTCTTTGACAATAATGCTCTCATCTGACATGGCGGGCACATAGGCGCCCCCTGCCGTGCAAGACCCCATCACCACCGATATTTGCGGAATGCCTTTCGCGGACATATTGGCTTGATTGTAGAAGATACGTCCGAAATGATCGCGATCTGGGAAAACTTCATCTTGGTTTGGCAGGTTCGCTCCGCCGCTATCGACGAGATAGACGCAAGGCAAGTGATTCTGTTCGGCAATTTCTTGGGCGCGGAGATGTTTTTTAACGGTCAAGGGATAATAAGTTCCCCCTTTGACCGTCGCATCATTGGCCACAATCATGCAGTCTTGGCCTTCAACACTGCCAATCCCGGCGATCACCCCAGCCGCTGCGATATCATCGTCATAGACACCAAAGGCTGCAAATTGTGAGATCTCTAGAAAAGGGGATCCAACATCTAAGAGGGCCCGGATTCTTTCTCGGGGCAAAAGCTTTCCACGGTCGAGATGTTTTTTACGCGCCCGCGCGCCGCCGCCTTCTTTAATCCCGGCAACCTGATGTTTGAGGTCTGCCACGAGATCAGACATGAGGGCTGCATTTTCTTTAAAAGCGGGATCTCTTGGATGAATTTGACTTTTGAAAACCGTCATAAATGCCTCGTAAAATATTGCTGCTGGCAAGTTCCAGAGCATTTTGCATGATGATTGAATCACACAAAATGCTCTATTTTATTGTTTTTGCCGCAAGACGCATGGTTAAAGGGG
>DDLW01000350.1 GCA_002340345.1 Alphaproteobacteria bacterium UBA2562
TTTCTGTCCGAAATTGTTGTCAAAACGCTCAAAAAAAACCATTTTCGTCCGAAATGCAAAATCACACAAAACCCGTAATATTCCTTTGTAAATCAATTCATTGGCCAAAATTTTCAGTGGTCTTATCTATCCGTTTATGGGTGTCTCCCTACACAAACCCATTTTTTTCCTAACTTTTTACAAGACACTCTATATTAGTGAATTTACCGGGATATTAAGACTTCAATAATTGTATGCACCAGAAATTAATTGGAACAACAAATAGAGAGTCGCCAGTACCCACCATTGAAATAATATAGGAACAGGTTTTTCTTCGCGTATAGTCTCGAAATTAACCCCAACATGGGTTATATATTCCGAATCGGACTCTTCCTTGTTCTCTGCGCGCTTAAGCCTGTCTAAGAAAAGGGACCGAAACCATACATGTTCATGTTCTGACCATCCTGGGATATTTCTATCATCACCGAAACCAAAGCTCTCATGATAAGCCAACGCCACTTCAGGGCACCATCCTGCTGGTGTGCCCCGTGTTTCAATGCCAGGGGACCATACCCCTGTGCTTGCGAGTAAGACGCTTCTCAATTTCTTGCGCATACTCTCAAACCGATCAAGATTTTGCAGCAAAGGATGATCGAGAAGGTCTAACCAATCGGACGATCTTGTGTCTGGGCTCTGGGCTAAATTCTCCACATGCTGGAGGAGGGCTTCGAACGGTTCTTCTTCTTGACGTGTCGTCAGATCATCAGGGTTCTCTACCCACTCCCCATAAATTGGAGACCAATATTTTACGTTTATTTGCTCAGAATCAAACCCTTCATCTTCTTTTTCTTCCTTGGCACTGTGCCAGTTTTGTTCTTGGGGCTTAATAATTGGGTCTTCATCACTGTCTATCGTCGCATCAACAGCGACAGTTTCAGCATCATCTGAAGAGCGTTCTTCACATATTTCGGCGCGAAAAATAGCCTGTTGTCGCGCAATTTCGTAAGCTTGCCGCAATTTCATAAAGCCTTGCGGGTCCTCGTCTGGACGTGTTTTGAGCAGCGCCTTTTTATAAGCACGGCGCACTTGTTTTTCATCTGCACAGTCCGAGGGGAGACCCAAAAGTCCCCAAATTTCGTCTTCAGAAAACATCAAGCGCCTCAATCTCATCCAACATTTGGTTCAATTCCGTCCGCGCTGCTGCGATATCACGGGGGTCTTGGCGATTTAAGGTCGCTTCAAATTCAATTTTTTTATGGCTGATCCAGGCCCGTCGTTCACCAAGACTATTTTCGTATAGTTTATGTAACCGCGTTAAAACACGGATATTCTCAGAATCGTCTCTTGGGTGAATTTTGAGCGAATCAAGTTTTTTCAGTCTTTCCGCGATTTCTTCTTTTGACAGGACCCCTGGATTGCCTTCGATCACAAGGGTTTGCGATTGACCTGTAGACGATGCTGTTCCAATCACTTCTAAAATACCGCTACTATCATAGGTAAATCGACAATCAACAAATTCATGGTCTTTTTTGTTCACGGGAACCGGGATGGATAGCTGTCCGAGCTTCATATTCTCCGAAGCTTTTGCAGATTCCCCCTGATAAATCTGAAAAAGGACTTGGCTCTGGCCTTTGCTTATGGTTGAAAAGTTAGAAACACGACTGACAGGAACAACTGTGTTCCGCTCTATGATTGGTGAAAAAATGTCATGAATATATTCGTTTGGCCCGACTTGTGTTGATGTGTTAACACCCAGAGTGAAAGGACACACATCGGTCATGACAATGTCTTCAAGGGCTTCATGTCGTGTTACAAGACCAGCTTGTACAGCTGCCCCTAGAGCGACAACATGGTCTGGATCAATGTCATGCTCTGGAAAACGACCAAACATGCGTGTGATGGCTTGGCGAACCAAAGGCATACGTGTTGCGCCGCCGACAAGAATAACCCGGTCAATTTCAGCAGCACGCAGGGAGGAATCTGATAAGGCCCGTTGGATGGGACGTTTCAATTTCTCGGTAATCGAATGTTGTCATTTCCTCGAAACTGATACGGTCAAGTGTTATGCGATGTTCTGTTTCACGCCATACGATCCCAATTCCAGCTTTATCCTCTGTGCTTAATGCCTGTTTCAGCATATCAGCACGCTCGCGAAGGTAGGAAAGCTCTTGGGCTGTGATATCCTTTAAAGCGATATCCAGAGATTTTCCCAGATAGCTCAAGACGGCATCGGTATAATCTTCTCCCCCCAGAAATGCATCACCAGCCGAGGCCCTGACTTCCATCACCCCTTCAAACATTTCAAGAACGGACACATCGAATGTCCCACCGCCCAAATCAATGACGATGAACTGACTTTCGTCCGATTTTTCTCTTAATCCATGGGCAAGGGCTGCTGCTGTCGGTTCATTAATCAAACGGCGTGGCACCAGACCTGCCATTTCAGCGGCCGCCTTTGTCGCTTTTCGTTGCGCATCATTGAAATAGGCTGGAACGGAAATAACGGCCTCATCTGGTCGCACGCCATATTCACGTTCCACATCAGCCACGAGTGCACGCAAAACCAAAGCAGATAAATCTTCAGGCCGATAAGTATTGCCATTCAGCTTAACAGCTTTATCAGCCCCCATTTGGCGCTTGAACAAAGCAACAGTTTCTTTTGGATGGGTAACCAATCTTTCCTTAGCAGCAGCACCAACCAAAACATTGCCCTTTTTGTCCACGCCAACGACAGAAGGCGTTAAAAAGGTACCAGCACCATTTGGCACTAAAATGGGTCCTTCATCCTCAAAAATCGCAATTAGAGAATTGGTCGTGCCAAGGTCAATTCCGACAATCATAATCTCATTCCATTTGATGACACATTTACAGCAAAGCTGGTTAAGGTGGGCGCCCCTTTAACCATACGTTTTGTAGTAAAAACAAAGATATAGAACATTTCATCTGCTTCAAGTTAAAAGCGAAATGCTCTAAAAAGCAACAAACATACACAAACCTAAAAGCATTCAGTATTTTAAATCGAGACCAGGGTAAAATACTTGCTTATCGCTTTGTGCTTTGGTCCAAAATTAAAACGATATTACAATTTTATATTTCGTTGTAAAACGTAGCAGTGAAATGATGTTAAATAAAAACGTATTGCTTTAGAGTGTGCATATGGACACAAACGAGGAATGAGTCGCAAAGTTTAATCTTACTGTCAACTGAAAATCTCTCATTATCTCTTTTGCCGATTTTCAATCTTAACGTTTCCAATGATTTTCTTGGTGAAATTTGCGATCAAATGGAAGAACACGGCCGCAAGCTGAAAGAGGCGAATAAGATAGAACGATGTCCGGAGTCCGCCTAAAAAAGAAGGAGAAAGCCGAAAACATTCTTAAAGGGCCATTTGCAGAGCTCAATTCGGTGAAAATACCCCCTAAAAATAGAAACTGAAAGATGCCAACAGAAAAATTAAGCATGAGGCCGTGGTCTTTGCGAGAGCAAAGCGGGTTAAAGTGG
>DDLW01000077.1 GCA_002340345.1 Alphaproteobacteria bacterium UBA2562
GCCGCAAAACGCATGGTTAAAGCGGTCCCATTTTAACCAGCTTTGTTTTAATGTGTCTTTTCGGTCCTTCGCTCTCTGAGCCTGGCCATAGATCTTATGCAAGAGAAAAGGAGACAGGCCGTGGGCATTTCCAAGGTGCATTTCAGTCGCCAAAAACGGAGCACATCATGGCTAAAACGCTTTTTTCTGCTGTCTGCGATCCTGTTTATCGTCATTTTGGGTGGCGCAAGCTATTGGATTGCAACCAGCCTGCCGACGTTGTCAGGGGTTAAAACTCTCCCAGCTTTGCAGCATGATGTCAGAATATCCAGAGATGCCTATGGGATTCCGCGGATTGCGGCTCAAAATGAACGAGATGCTTTTTTCGCCCTTGGCTTCACCCATGCCCAAGACCGCATGCTACAAATGGAGTTGATGCGCCGTTTGGGCGCCGGACGGCTTTCGGAGCTGGCCGGATCGAGAACCCTCTCTATTGATAAAACCATGCGCACTTTGGGCCTTTATCGCCGGGCCCAGCAAGACGCGGCAGATGTGTCGCCTGAGTTCGCGACGATCTTGGACGCCTATGCTGCGGGCGTGAATGCATGGTTGTCGCATCCAGAGACCCGTTTTCCCCCTGAGTTTTTGCTCGCAGGCACGTCTCCTGAACCTTGGCAGCGTGCGGACAGCCTGGTGTGGGGCAAGCTTATGGGACTTTTATTGGGCAGTAATATGCGTGATGAATTTACGGTGGCGCATCTGAAGACTGTTTTGTCCCCAGAAGAGGTGAACGCTTTCACGAAACCAGCACGCCCCGGAGAATTCATCACCTTACCGACCTTAGGCCAAGAGAGACCGCAAGAGGGCGAAGATCGACAAGACGCAGCGCAAGAGGGCCGCCAATCCTCCCTTTTCTCGCCACTTTCCCCCGCCGCCGTGCCAGAGAGCCTCGCGGGGAGCGATGTGGAACAGGCTGTTCATAAAATGATGCAAGCGCATTTGGCTTTTCTGGGAGACGGCCTGTCAGAAAGCCTTGCCGCTCTCGGCGCAGAGGTTGGGGGGAGCAATGCTTGGGTTGTGTCAGGTGATTATACGAAAAGCGGCAAGCCGATTTTGGCCAATGATCCGCATCTCGGCTTTAGCGCCCCAATTTTATGGTATCTTGCGCGTATTGACACCCCCTCATTACAGCTGACCGGGGCAACAGTGCCAGGCGGACCTTTGATGATCATTGGCCATAATGGCCATATCGCTTGGGGCTATACGACCCCTTATGTTGATAGCCAAGATCTTGTTTTGGAAAAACAAGCTCCGGATCAGGACGACCATTATCTCACACCGCAAGGCCCAGAACCTTTCCAAAGCCGACAAGAAACCATCAAAGTCAGGTTCAGTGATGACGAGACCATTACAATCCGTCACTCGCGCCATGGCCCGATTGTGTCAGATCATGTTGAAAGAGCCCAAACACTCGTGTCTCTTCTCGCAAAGCAAAAGGGAGCAGAGACAGAAGAGGCGAGAAAAGCCTATACTTTGGCCTTTGCCTCGCCACAATTACAGGTCAAAGACAGCACTGCCCAAGCTTTGTTTCAGGTCAATCGCGCGCAAAATTGGCAAGACTTTCGCAACGCACTGCGCTTATGGGTCGGCCCCAGCCAGAATATTTTTTATGGGGATCAGGACGGCAATATCGGGATGACCACACCAGGTTTACTGCCCATCCGCAATGGCTATGATGGTGCGGCCCCTGTTTTAGGCTGGCAGCAGACACAGCTCTGGCAAGGTTATATCCCTTTTGAAGCGTTACCGATGGCTTATAATCCACCGACAGGACGGTTGGTGAATGGCAATAACCGCCTTGTGGGGCCGGATTATCCATATCACCTCAGCAATCATTGGCCCCATGATTATCGTGCGGCCCGAATTGATAAGCTTTTACAAGACAAAAAAGATCAAGGATTGTCTGACCATCAAGCCATCCAGCTTGATATACAATCGGGCATGGCGCGCCATCTTTTGCCGCTGATGCTGGCAAAGATTACCCCAGAGTCGGGCAGTCCAAATCTCCAAAAAGCCCATGCGATGCTATCTCAGTGGGATGCTTCCATGGCACGAGACCGGGCGGAGCCTTTGATTTTTATGGCCTGGCTGCGGCATTTTACCCATCATCTCTATCGCGATGAGCTCGGAGAAGAGGTCCATAAAGCCGCTTTTGATTGGCGCCCCTCTTTTCAAGCCACTATTCTCACGGAAAATGCGTCTTGGTGTGATGATCAGAATACGGAAGGCGTGCAGGAAAGCTGCGCTGAACAGATGCAAAGGAGTCTTGAAGAGGCCCTCATTCTCTTAATCGCCGCCCATGGGGATGACATGACGCGCTGGCACTGGGGAGACGCCCATCAAGTCGCATTCAAACATGTGCTTCTTGGACATATTCCGCTTATTAAAGGCTTTTTTACGTTGACACTCCCGACCAGTGGTTCAGATAGCACAGTGAATCGCGCTGCGGTAAAACGCCACCGTCAAGATGGAGACTTTGGCAATGTCCATGGTGCGGGCTTACGGGTTGTGTTTGATTTGGCAGATTTAGAGGCGTCACGGTTCATCATTGCAACAGGCCAATCTGGCCATATTCTTTCAAAGCATTTTGGGGATTTAACACGGCTTTGGCGTGATGGGGTTCTCTTGCCCTTGGCAAAAGAATTTCAAATTCACAGCACGGAGACGCCTGATTACACCCTTGTCTTGACCCCCGGAACAGAGGAATAATCAATGGCTATAGGCCAAGATATCGGCTGTGATTTGCCTGTTTGCTTCGATGATCTCCTGTCTGCGAAGCCTTTGGTGCAGGCTGTGATGGCACCAACACCGATGCTACAGTCCAAAGCTTTGTCAGAGGTGAGCGGCGCCGAAGTCTGGCTGAAACTCGAAAATCTGAATACGACCGGGTCTTTCAAAGAAAGAGGGGCTTGTGTCAAGCTTTCACGCTTGCCAGACGGTGCACAAAAGAAAGGCGTCATTGCGTGTAGTGCTGGTAATCATGCGCAAGGGGTTGCCTATCACGCCCAGCGTTTGGGCCTATCCGCGACAATTGTGATGCCAGAGGGAACCCCTTTTTCGAAAATCAATCGCACAGAGGCATTGGGGGCTGATGTTCGTCTCATCGGGCAAGATTTTAATGCGGCGGCGGCGGCGGCCCAAGAGATTATGGAGCGAGAAGGACGGCTTTTTATTCCACCTTTCGATGATCCTGATATTATTGCCGGGCAGGGCAGTTGTGGCTTGGAAATTGCCGAGCAAATGCCAGACTTAGATGTGCTTTTGGTTCCGATTGGGGGCGGTGGGCTGATTTCAGGGGTCGCTTTGGCGACGAAGACGCTTTGCCCGTCTTTGCAGATTATTGGCGTGCAGGTTGATCTTTTCCCCTCCATGTTGTCTGCCTTATCAGGACGGTCTGACCTTGAACCGCGCCCTGTGATTGGTGGGCAAACCTTGGCAGAAGGGATTGCTGTAAAATATCCAGGTAAGTTGACAAAAGCGATGGTAGAAGTCCTCGTTGATGATATTCTGCTTGTCGGCGAGGATAGCATCGAACAAGCCCTTGTTGAACTGCTTGAGCAGCAAAAAATAGTGGTCGAAGGGGCAGGTGCTGCCCCGCTCGCGGCTCTTTTATCCCATCCTGGGCGGTTTCGTGGCAAAAAGGTGGGGCTTATTCTGTCTGGTGGGAATATTGATAGCCGTCTTCTGGCCACAAGCCTGCTGCGTGGGCTTGGACGGAAAGACCGCCTGGTGAACCTCCGTGTATCCTTAGAAGATCGCCCAGGAGAACTTGGACGTTTAACCTCGGCAGTTGGCAAAGTTGGGGGGAATATTATTGAAATTTATCATGATCGCATGTTTTATGATGTTTCGGTCAAAATCGCTGAAGTCGATATGGTCGTTGAAAGTCGTGATCAAGATCATCTGGCCCGGATTCTGTCAGCGCTACGGTTTGACGGCTTTGCCCCACGCAGGCTTTCTGCGCGCGGTGGGGATGGGCGGGCTGCTTGAGGAAAGGGACTTTATCGTCCTGGTAAAAAACATGAGAAAAAGGCAAAATGATAGATCTATCACTTTGATTAATTTCTCTGCAAAAACAAATATATACAGTATTTTTCTGGCGTCAAAATAAAAGCAAAATACTGTAAAAAAGTAGGGCCTTTCTCAAAAGATTTCAAAAAGCTCTCTTTAAGCTAAGAGGTTCTTAATAAAATTGCGGGACCTTTAGTGAAACCATAACTAGGATTTGGGTTTTTAACGATGTTCCTCCTCATCGGTTTGGCCGTAGTGTTGGTGTCGATTGTCGCCTCCTTCACTGGTTTGCATGGGCATTCGCCCTTACAACTCTTACACCCTGCGGAAATTATCATTATTGTGGGTATTGCAGCGGGTTCTTTCATTGCTGCCAATGATGCTCATGTGGTGAAAAGCTTTGTTCCTGCGATTATGCGGGCGGCTAGGGGTCCGAAATATAATAAAGATGATTATCTGGAATTGCTGTCCTTGCTTTATCAAACCTTTAAGCTTGCAAAAGCCAAGGGGATGTTGGCATTGGAAGGCCATGTGGAGCATCCTGATGACTCCAATTTGTTTTCGCAATTTCCAGGCTTCTCAGGCAATAGAGATGCTTTGACCTTCTTTTGTGATTATCTGCGTTTGCTGACATTGGGCACCGATAATCCGAATGAAGTGGAAACATTGCTTGATGAAGAGATTGATACCGAGCATCAAAATGAACTGCATGTTCAGCACTCCATTCAAACTGTTGCGGATGCGGCGCCGGCGATCGGGATTATCGCGGCGGTGGTCGGGGTTGTGCACACCATGGGCCTGTTGGACCAAGAAATCACCGTAATCGGCGCGGCCATCGCTGCGGCTTTGACGGGAACGATGCTTGGGATTTTCATTGGTTATGGTGTGTTAGGTCCTATCGCAACCGCTCTTAAAGGAGCGATTGATGCCGACATGCGCTATTATCATTGTATTAAAGCAGGCTTGCTTGCTTATATGCAAGGTTATGCGCCAGCGGTTTGTGTTGAATTTGCGCGGAAAACACTTTCCCATGATGTTCGTCCCAGCTTCTATGAAGTTGAGGAAGCCACCCAGAGCTTGCCGCCGATTTGATCGGGAGAAAAGCTTCGGGAGGAACATATTTCAGGCCTGCCCTGTCCTGCCATACGGAGACATCCAGTGGCTGGGCAGGGCGCCTGCCTTATATTTGTTTTGCCATTTTATTGATTTATGGTTCGATTTTTTGCCGCGCGCGCCATTTTGGCGTGCCCGGTCCAAGCTTTGGAGCGAGAAAGGGAGGCGGGAATGCGCAGACGCAACGCCGAAGCGCCCATTATCATCAAGCGCGGCAAGAAATGCCGGTGTGAAGCCCATGGCGGCAACTGGAAAGTGGCCCTGGCGGACTTCATGACATCTATGTTTATTTTTTGTCTTGCGATGTGGTTGATCAATATTACCACGACCGAGCAAAAAATAGCCGTATCAGACTATTTTAGTGTCCGGGCGATTTCGGCTGAAAATTCTGGTGCGAATGGTTTGCTTGGCGGGCAAACCATTGTCAGTGATGGGGCCATGCTTGGGATTAGCGGGCAGCCCTCTGTGATCACGGTTCCCCCCTCCCAGCTTGCAAGAATGTCAGAAGACGACATTGCCGCGCGGGCAGAGGCCGAAGGGCTGAGCGATGAAGATTTAGAATTCTTGCTCGGGGCTCGTGAAGAATTGCTGCTGCAAGAAATCGAAACAGAATTACGCCAAAGAATCAACGGTATTCCTGAATTGGCAGAACTTGCACTAAATATTACAGTCGAGCAAACAGAAAAAGGTCTGAAAATCACGCTGCGTGATCTTGATGGCCAATCCATGTTCAATTCTGGATCTGATGTTCCCTTGCCCCGCACCGAGCAAGTGTTATTGGAAATGGTTCCGATTTTGCAACGTCTTGATAATAAAATTAAAATCGCAGGTCACACGGATGCGGTGCCTTATCAAGGGGGCCCTGGGGGCTACTCTAACTGGGAATTATCCGCAGATCGTGCAAATGCAGCCCGTCGCGTCCTGGTGAATGGGGGATTGCCGGCCGAGCGTATTATTGAGGTTCAAGGAAAAGCAAGCACAGAGCCACTGAATCTGGAAGATCCAAGAGCGCCTGAAAATCGCCGTCTGGAACTTTTGGTCATGAATGCGGATGCGCTCTTGGCCGAGCAGATTAAGAATGACAATCTTCCTGGTCAAGCGCCGCGTGACCTCACACCCCGTCCCGTTGACGCTTTGGACGCAAATCCAAATTCAAGCACGCTCTTGGAAGACCAAGATCGTCGCCCGGCGTCTGGTCCTCCCGTTGATATTGCACAATAAACTCAAAAATGATGACACGGGGCTTAGGCTGCCCATCCCAAGGCTTATCGTCTTACGAAAGGCAGTGGCGTTTCGTCCAAGCGTAAACTGCCTATTTTCCTTTGGCATATCGCATCCTTAAGAGCAAAATAGGGCCACCAACAAAATATGGATAAAAGTCTCACCAGCATAGCGTCTAAGGAAAAGAATGTTATGAGCGCTTTGATCGAATGCTGTCATCCTTTCAAAACAATGCTGATGCTCCTTGGCATTATGTTCACTTTGGCAGCGTGTGGCCCCGAACAAAGTGAAATTGACAATGCCCTGGATGCGGTGCAGCAGCATGTGGAACGCATTCAATGGAATGAATATGGCAATGGTTTTTATACGCCAAACCGCGTCGAATATGTCAATTTAACCCATCGACAGCTTTGGGAAAAGCGACATGGCATTGCAATTGTTGTGGTGCAACATGATAAAGACCCAAAGGCGCCAAAAGCCATGACAGACCCCAAACAAGTGCTGCGCCATCCCATGAGTTTTTATCAAAAAGTTGTCTGCCCGCCGCAAGAGATCTTAGATCTCTATGGAGACTATGACATTTATATCAATCTGCTCAGCGAACAGTTCAACAGTTTCTACCGCGTGCCTTGCTTTGGCATGGAGGGCTTCCCACCGAAAAAAGATAAGTAAAGGGGGAGACAAGCCTCTTTTTTTGCAGAAGAGATTTTAGAGCAGAGGGCAAAGTCACAGGACTGTCCTTTTGATTTGTTCTGCGGCACGCACATAAAGCCTACAGCATTTTCGGATATCTAAGATAAAAGCAAAATGCGGCAGGCCTGCTCTGAGGGTTTTGGTCTTGTAAGGGGCGTCTATGAAGCCTGTAGAACCTATAACTTTCGTCTCTTGCTCGTAATAATGCCAGAGGTCATGCCGCTCCAGCCATATTCGCCATGGAGGCGACTGAATTCCTGTTTGGGGCAGCGATTCATCACAACATCAAGGCCTTGGGCTTCGGCGCGTTGGGCGGCGGCTTCATTGATAACAGTTAATTGCATCCAAATCATTTGAATGCCTTTGTCTTCGGCCAGGGCGAGCGCTTCATCCGTCACATGGCCAGCGGCTTCAGAATTGCGGAAAATATCGACCATGCTATAAGGCTCAGGGATACTGGCAAGGTCAGGATAAACGCGTTCCCCAAGAATAGTGTCCCCCGCAATTTTAGGATTCACCGGGATAACGCGATATCCCTTCTTTTGCATATATTTCATGACAAAATAGCTGGCTTTGTTCCAGTTTGCGCTGGCGCCAACCATGGCAAATGTTTTGCAGCGATTCAAAATATCCCGCAAATAATCGTCACTATAGCTGTCATGCTGCATGCTTATTTTCCTTGCCAGCACGGGGTGCGCTTTTCCAGAAAAGCATCAATGCCTTCGGTGGCATCTTGTGCCAGCATATTTTCGGTCATGACCTGGCTGGCATAGTGATAGGCGTCATCGAGGGTCATTTCGGCTTGGCGATAGAAGGCCTCTTTCCCGATTTTCAGGGTGAGGGGCGATTTTGCGGCGATTTTGCTGGCAAGGTCATGGACGGCCTGTTCAAGAGCATCCTCGGCAACGACGTGATTGACAAGCCCCATGGCTTCGGCTCTGTCTGCTGTGATCATTTCGCCCGTGAGCAACATTTCCATGGCATGTTTATGAGAAATGTTACGCGATAAAGTCACCATAGGGGTTGAGCAAAAAAGGCCAATATTGACACCTGGCGTAGCAAAACGTGCTTTTTCACTGGCAATCGCCAGATCTGCACTGGCAACCAATTGGCATCCTGCTGCTGTGGCAATCCCATGAACTTGGGCGATGACGGGCTTTGGAAGACGAATAATCGCTGTCATCATCGCAGAGCATTGTTGGAAAAGGGCTTCATAAGCGTTCCGGTCTGGGGTGCTGCGCACTTCCTTAAGGTCATGTCCTGCGCAAAAACCAGGCCCGGCGCCAGCAATAACAACGACTTTCACGGTTGCGTCCTCGGCAATCTCCGCTAAGGCAGCTTGGAGTGCGCTCATGAGACCGATAGAGAGGGCATTGCGCTGTTGGGGCCGGTTCAGGGTCAAGCGGCAAATGCCATCTTGGTCTTGGCGTAAAAGCAAGTCATCAGGGACGTTCGCGTGGGGCATGGCCATAGTCGCTCCTGTTGAAGACATATGATTGCTGATAACAAGTAAAGCACTATAAGATGTCTTACCCGATCCAGCCAGAGCGTTCTTGACTTTTACGGACATTTGCGAAAACGCGGCTTTTGCCCATGCCCCGCAAGACAAAGGCTATAATGCGCCGTGCCCGCGAAGGCTAATTCAGCCCCTGTTCCCTCGCTCCAAGCAATATTTTCAAGGGCACCACGGCCTTCCGCTTTAGGAACGAATTTACGGTCGGCAAAGACAAAGCTCTCCCCTTTTCGCTGCCAAGCGACCAGGGCGCGGCCTCCTTTTACATAGTCAGGTCGGTCTGTAATCATCACAGCCCCATTCGGAGCAAAGAAGGGCACACCCTCTATGGGCTGATCTTTGGCGTTGGCTTTGAAGACGATGAGGTTAAGAGGGGTCGGGCGTTTATCTTGACCTCTCTTGTCCATCAGAGGGTCTGCTTTTTGGATAACATAAAAATTGCCGTCGGGATGAAAGCTGTGGAAGAGCCAAGCCCCTTTTGGGCGTGCACGCTGATTCTGCCCGACAATGAACCAAAGGCCTTTTTCATCGCGTCCGGCCATATCGGTCAGATCGAGACGTGCGGCCTCATGCTCTGGTGTGATCAAGCTCCCAGGTGGTAAAGCCAGTCCATGCTTTTGCATAATTTGAGACGCCGCTGATGGTGGTGCCATGGGCGCAGGCGCTGTGGGAACAACAGATCTGGAGGGCGCCTGTTCTGCTTCTGTTGACGCTGTGGGAGGATGGGGAAGCTGAGGTTGCGCTGGGGCCGGGGGCGGAAGGCGTAAAATGACCTTCTGCGCGGCCTCTCCCTTTGTGGGGGGGCTGCTTATGCCAAAAAGAAGTAGAGCGATTATGCATAGTCCAAAATGTCTCAGCCTTCTCATCGGTCATGTCCATGATAGAGTAAAGCGCGATCAGGGGGATCCTTCTGATCGCTTTTGTCTTGCGGCAAAAACAATAAGATAGAGCATTTTGTGTGATTCAATCATCACGCAAAATGCTCTAGCATGCGCTATAGCAAGGTCAAAGTCATTTGATCACAAATTCTGCCCCAAAAAGCCCTTGACGGTGCTTTATGCTCAGGATGGCACAGCTTACCTTCTCTTTTGCTAACAAGGGCTTTTTTCCTGAAAAAATGAGTCTCCTTCTTATGCGCTCGGGACCTGCTCTTGCTCTTTTTCTCTCCCAGGACATATAATAAGGATAAGCTTTCCGTTTGCGTAAACGTTAAATAAAGAAACAATGCCAACTGGCAACAAAACCCGAAAGCAAGGAGAAACGCCTGTGACTGACCAAATATGCCGTGTGTCCGCAGAGGAATTCCAAGCCATCTTAGATGAAGGCGTCACATTTGCGAATTGGTGGGGCTTCCAAACAGAAAGCTTGTCTTATGGCCGATTCACCTTGCGGCAGCCTGTGCGCAAAGATCACCAAAGACCTGGAGGGATTGTTGGCGGACCTGTTTTGTTTGGCCTGGCCGATTCAGCGCTTTATGGGCTGGTTATGACGGTTGCTGGGCCTGTGAAGATGGCGATTACAACGGATATGTCGATTCGGTTCCTGCGGCCTGCAGGATTGCGGGACACGGACTTATTAGCCGAGGCGCGTTTGATTAAAGCGGGTAAGCGTTTGGTGATTGGCGAAGTGGCGATCCGCCATGAAGATGAAGAAGACCCCGTTTGCCATGCGACGGGGACGTATTCGATACCGCCAAAATAAGAGAATAAATGGGGTATTATAATACCCTATTATTAACATTATGATTTGAAAGACATTTTAAAAACGGTTTGCAAAATTTTCTATTGACAAAGAGATGACAAAACGGCATTTATGGCCCCTCACACGGACAGGATAGGCTGCGCCGTTTTCGCTTTCATCGCGCTTCAAAGATGCAAGACACCCACAATGTCTCAAGACAGCTCCCAAAGTGCGACAGGGAAATAAAGCGTTCATAAGGCCGCCCTCCTCTCGATCACGCGTTACCAAAAGCCTGTGTTCGTCAGTTCGAGTCCTCTTGAAGGTTTGCGCTTTCAGGACAGGACGCTCTTTACGATTCAAACGGACGGACCAGACGGACGGGAAAGAGTCAAAGAATGAAAACCTATTCCGCCAAAGCGTCGGAAATCGAAAAGAAGTGGATTCTAATCGATGCCGATGGTCTGGTGCTGGGCCGCCTCGCAAGCATTATTGCCAACCGGCTGCGCGGTAAGCACAAGACAACCTTCACGCCGCATATGGATTGCGGCGACCATGTCATTGTTATTAATGCTGAAAAAATAGCGATGACAGGCCGTAAAAAAAGCCAAAAAATTTATTATTGGCATACAGGCCATCCAGGTGGGATCAAACAGCGCAGTGCTGAACAGATCCTGACCGGTCGCCATCCAGAGCGCGTTATCATCAAGGCCGTTGAGCGTATGATCACGCGTGGTCCTTTGGGCCGTCAGCAAATGAAAAATTTGCGTGTTTACGCGGGCCCCAATCATCCCCATGAAGCCCAACAACCAGAAGCGTTGGATGTCGCGGCGATGAACAAAAAGAATGTAAGGAGTTTCTAAGCCATGACGGATCAGACCGAAGGGCAACAAGGCCTGGACAGCCTGAAGTCGCTGGCCACTCCCGTTGCTGTTGAAACGGAAGCTCCAAAAGAGCCAGTGAAAGATGAATTTGGCCGCTCTTATGCCAATGGCCGCCGTAAAGATGCTGTTGCGCGGGTTTGGGTAAAGCCCGGGAGCGGTAAAGTGGTTGTGAATGGCAAGCCGGTTGAACAATATTTTGCGCGCCCTGTGCTGCAAATGATTGTCAATCAGCCTTTCCAGGTGACCAGCCGTGAAGGCCAATTTGATATCTACGCGACGGTTAAAGGCGGTGGCCTTTCCGGTCAAGCCGGTGCCGTGCGCCATGGGGTTTCAAAAGCGCTGAGCCTTTTTGAACCCGCTTTACGCCCGGCTTTGAAAGCCAAAGGCTTCCTGACCCGCGATAGCCGCGTTGTTGAGCGGAAAAAATACGGTAAGGCAAAAGCGCGCCGGAGCTTCCAGTTCTCCAAGCGTTAATCCAAAAAATTTATATTGCCGTCTGCGAAAGCAAAGCGCGATTAAGTCAAGCCACTTAATCGCGCTTTGCTCTGGAAAGACAGAGGTTATTCTTTTAAAAGTAAAAAAAGTTTTAGGGGGTGTTAGGGGGCATTTTTCAAAATGCTCCCTAGAGCATTTCACTTTTAT
>DDLW01000051.1 GCA_002340345.1 Alphaproteobacteria bacterium UBA2562
GATTGATCGTGCTTTGCTTGAGGATTAAGTTTTAAAAAGTTTTTTGAGAGACTTTTTCTCGAAAAAATCGTGTCATTTCGCGTTAGCGAAAAAGGTTTTACCCTTGGCTCTATTATTACAGTTTCATTTTACTGATATGTAATTCGCTTCCGTCTGCGGTTTCTGGCATTGAACGCAAGACCGGATGGTTGATGGCAGAGCAGGCTGGTTTATCAAAGCCTTATCGCATTCAATCGCTTCTGTGACGAGGTCGCTGGGATGCGGATGCGTTACAGGATGTGCTGCATGGCTATGTCGTAGAAGCGATTGGAGACCCAGTCGCATAGAAAATAGCCAAATTGGCGTTTTTCTGTCTTATGTCAGCCGGTTTGGCTACAACCTGATTGATCGACAGCTTTATCTTCCCAAAAATTGGGCAGAGGATCCAGAACGCCGCGGCAAAGCAAGGGTCCAAGATGATGTTGAGTTTAGAGCAAAGGGTAAAATGATAGGTCCCTCACTTTGATCCGTTTTGCTGCAAAAACAAAAGCTTATAGCATTTTCTCTGACTCAAAATAAAAACAAAATGCTGTGAACAAAACTAGAAATGGCGGGTGCAGCAGGGTTGCGATGGACTATCGAAGACTGTTTTCTGCGTGCCAGAGACGATCTCGGCCTGGATCACTGTGAAGCCCGATCCTGGCATGGCTAGCACCGCCACATGACGTTGGTCATGACGGCCGCCGCCTTCCTCACAAAACTTTCAGCCGATTGGACACCTTGAAAAACCCCATGCTTTTTGCGCTGAGATGTGATTCACTGTTGTGAGCATATATTTTGAGAGAGGGAAGATGGGTCAACAGCGTGGCTTTTGGGATCTTGAGGGCCATTACGCGAAGCTCAGCGAGACAGGCGATCCCTTGAAACCCTTGCTTCTGTGGTGAATTTCGAACCTTTCCGCTACCGTCTTGAGAAAGCGCTGCAACGTTCTGATGGAGCCAAAGGTGGACGGCTTGCCTATGATGTGGTTTTGATGTTCAAGATCCTGATCTTGCAGGCTTTGTATGGTCTGTCCGACGCGCAAGCAGAATTCCAGATCCAAGATCGCCTGAGTTTTCTGCGTTTTTTAGGGCCCTCTCTGTCGGATCGGACCCCTGATGCCACGACCATCTGACTGTTTCGCGAGCAACTCACCCAAGCCAATGGGGTGGAGAAACTGTTTAAGCTGTTCGATCGGCACTTGCGCGAGGGAGGCTATCTCGCCAAATCCGGCAAGATTTTGGACGCCAGTCTGATCCCCGCCTTGCGCCAACATCTTTCAGAAGATGAGAAAGCCGCGATCAAAGAGGGTCAAACGGCTGATGAGATCTGGCCTGACGAACCGCGCAAAGCCGCTCAAAAAGATACCCAAGCTCACTGGACGGTGAAGACATCTCGCTCAGTTCCCCCCAACGAAGGCGAGAAAGTCAAGCCCGACTTCACCATCCCAGGCTTTGGTTACAAAAACCACATTGGCATTGATCGAGAGAACGGCCTGATCCGGACTTGGTTGGTGACGGATGCGGCTGCCCATGATGGGGCCAGACTACGCGAAGGTCTTATCGATCAAGATAATACGGCCTCGGATGTCTGGGCTGATAGTGCTTTTCGTTCGGCAGCAAACGAGGCTTTTTTCGAGACCATGGGAAAGCGCAGCCAGATCCACCGGAGAAAGCCAAAAGGCAAAGTGATACCGCAGAATATGGCCCGCACGAATGGTCGGAAATCAAAGATCCGATCCAAGGTCGAACATGTCTTCGCTCATCAAAAACAAAGAATGGGCATGGTCATCCGAACCATCGGAAAGGAATAGCCAAGGATCACCGAAAAACACCCAAGAATACCGCCAAAATAGCCGATGGAAATCCGTAAAGAGAGCCTTTTTAGCTCAAAATATTGACCATGACAGGTAATTCAAAGTGTCCGCAAATTAACCTCTGACAATTTTTCTAATAATATTTTGCACAGGCGTTGGGAATAAATGAAAAATTCGACTCAAAATCTGTCTTATTAATTGATAGTTTGTGGGATTTACGCATTGCTTAATATCCTTAAGTTTCGATACGAGAAACCATTTCGTGACTATGCCTTTTTCCATGCTATCGTAGTTGCTTGAATTATAATTAATTGACCAGTCCTTAGTCATTTTGTTGTTATTGATAATTTTTTGTAAAATTGGTTCTACAGAAAACTCAAAGTGAAATTTTTCTGAGAAACTTTTACGTGCTCTTATTCCATAGATTGATATAATTCTTGGTTCTTACAAATATCGTTAATTTGATCAGAAAAATTTTCCCAATTAATCTCGAAGCCTATACCAAATTCTTGGCATTTCCTAGAAACATAATTGATATTAAAGTGGACGATTGCAAGACCAGCAGCCATATACTCACTCAGTTTATTTGGGCAACAATATTTATAACCTATATGCACAGAGCCATCATAAGGAATAATTCCAATATCACTTGAACTGGCAGCAGAGATCAATTCACTTTGTGAAACAGGATTAGAGAACCTGATTCTATTCCTAGCTTTCGATTTTTTTGCATATGCTTTTAATTTCTCTAAATATTCATTACTAGGACATCTAAAATTCAATATGGCATTTTTATTTGTGTGAGCCCAAGAAAATATAAATTTTTCAAATTCGCGCTCGGGATGGGCATTTCCCTTTATAAGAAACTCTGTTATTCGATGATCTGAACCTTTTTTGCTATCTGGACCAATTTGTTCTTTCAAGGAATAATTTGGAATGACATCAAATTTTTTATTATATAAATTAGATAAAAGATCAGCCAATTCATCAGAAACTGTTATACATAGATCTATTGGAGAAATAAGTGCTTTCTCTAATTTAACAACAACCTCAGAAATTTCTGGATTATCTCTACAATCTCCAGCATTGAACTCATGCGTATCATATATTGTATAAGTAAGACCTCTGCATAATGGTTGATTTTTCTGTTTGTCTTTTTCGGCTTCTGTTTTTGCAGGTTATTTTGGCCGAATTTGGCTCTATAAGTGGCACTTTAGGGTTGTTTTCGGCTTTCTCCTTCCTTTTTAGGCGGACTCCGG
>DDLW01000364.1 GCA_002340345.1 Alphaproteobacteria bacterium UBA2562
CATGACCTAAAACGATCGAATGCAACACCCAATTTGGTCGCGACTGACTCTAGATTCTTGTTTTTGCCGCAAAACGAAAGCGACCAGATGACGCCACCTGATCGCGCTTTGCTCTAAAAGCTTTTTGAAAGACTTTTTTGCGAAAAAGTCGCTTGAATTTCGCGCAAGCGAAAAAATGCCGCCGACAGCCAAAGGACTTGCCCTTTGGAAAGCTTTTTCATTATACCAAGCTGCAAAGGAAAGAGACATCTCTTCCCCTGATAGGATTTTGCTTTTATTTTGCCTCAGACGAAAAGCTGTCCTCCACCTTTTATTTTCAGGAGTTTCCCATGACCACCCTCGTAACAGGCGCAACCGGTTTTGTAGGGTCAGCCGTCATGCGGCAGCTTTTGCAACGTGGCGAGACCGTCCGTATTCTGACCCGGCCCAAAGCCGATCGCCGTAATATTACCGGCTATGATGTCGAAATTGCCGAAGGGGATTTGTGCGACCCAGACAGCTTAGACAAAGCCGTGAAAGGCTGCGATGCCCTGTTCCATGTGGCGGCGGATTACAGGCTTTGGGTCCGCGATCCCAAACAGATGTACAGCGCCAATGTCGAAGGCAGTCGCCATCTTATGGAGGCCGCCGCACGCGCCAATGTCACCAAAGTTGTCTATACCAGCAGCGTCGCTGTTCTCGGCAAAGTCAAAAACGGACAATCCGCCGATGAACAAATAGCGACAGGCTTAGATCAGATGATCGGCCATTATAAAAAATCAAAATATCTTGCCGAAGAAGCCGTCAAAGAGGTTGGCCAGACCACAGGCCTGCCCATTGTGGTTGTGAATCCCTCAACCCCCATCGGTCCCAGGGATGTTAAGCCGACCCCGACAGGCCAGATTATTGTCCAAGCGGCCAGTGGCAAAATGCCCGCTTTTGTTGATACGGGCCTCAACATTGTCCATGTGGATGACGTCGCCCAGGGCCATTTGCATGCTTTTGATAAAGGACAGCCAGGAGAACGCTATATCCTTGGCGGCGAGAATATGAGTTTGCGTGATATTCTGGCGATGATTGCAGGACTCACAGATCGTAAACCCGCAAAAATTGCTTTGCCCCATGATCTGCTCTGGCCGCTTGCGATTGGGGCCGAGCTTTGGGCCCGTGTGAGCGGCCAAGAGCCTTTCGTCACCGTCGATGGCCTGCGGATGTCCAAGCATCACATGTTCTTTTCATCGGCAAAAGCAGAAGCCGCTCTTGGCTATAAAGCCCGTCCTGCCCAAAGGGCCATTGCCGATGCGATTGCATGGTTTCGGGAAGCAGGTTATTTATCGGCTTAACCTTTTTTGAAAAAAGGACCCTTACACTGTTTTCGTCTTCGCCCATCCTGTGCCAAATACAAAGACAGGGTCGACAACGCGCAAAACGTTCAAGACCGTTCTCTTTTATGTGCAGCGATGGATCGGAGGCTATACGCTTCACACTCACAGAAAGAAACCATTTTGCGCTCGGGATATGCCACCCTTTTGGCCCTCCTTTTGGGGCTTGGTTTAGCCGCCTTGCTGGTCTGGCTACAAGGGCCAGACACCATTATGGAGCTTTTGATCAGCTCAGGATGGGCCCTGCTCGCAATCTCGCTCTTTCGGTTTTTGCCGCTTGCCATGGATAGCTATGCCTGGAATCGCCTTTTCCCGCCTGCAGAAAGGCGATCCTTCTTCAGCATTTTCCAAGCCCGTTGGATCGGCGAATCTGTGAACACCCTTTTGCCTGTGGCGCAGATCGGCGGTGATGTTGTGCGTGCGCGCCTCGCAAAGCAGGCAAGCCCCCTCCCTGCAACGCGTCCCCCACAGATTAGTGCTGGGGCCAGCGTTGTTGTTGATTTCCTGCTGGGTCTTTTAACCCAAGCGCTTTTCACACTGATCGGGATTGCCTGTCTTGCCCTTTACCTCACCCGCGCAGAGGGCAGCGATTTGCTGCCCAGCTTGATTTTAATCGCTTGCGCCGGATTGATTGGTATTCTGCTGCTTTATGGTCTTTTGCGAAAAGGCGGTCTGGCCCGCATTGTGCCCATGGCGCAAAAAGTCTTTGGTGCTGATCGTTTTCAAAGCGTTGCAGACAGTGCAGAGACCCTCAACCAGCAGGTTTCCACGCTTTTATCCCAGCGCAAAACCATCACCCGCGCCTCTTTCTGGAAGCTCCTTGCTTGGCTGATGCGGTCTTTGGAAATTTGGATAATTTTAAGCCTTATGGGCAGTCCAGTCACATTGGCCGAGGCCATTATTATCGAAAGCCTGGCCAGCGCTGTGCGCAGTGCCGCCTTTATTGTCCCAGGCGCCGTTGGCGTGCAAGAAGGGGGCATTATCGCCATTGCGGCTTTGCTTGGGCTGCCAACGGAAACCGCCCTTGCCGTGGCATTATTACGGCGTGGGCGTGAACTGATGACCTCTTTACCAGGCCTGATTGCCTGGTCTCTGGCGGAAAGAGGCGCTTTAAAAGATTTTTTTAACGACCGAAAGACGAAGGAAGCCCACCCTTTCGATTAAGTGCTACAACCTTCCAGCCAAACATCAGAGTTCCCATTTGGCATGCACTCTCCCGCAATGAGACGGCGAATGCGGTTCATCCTATCTCGCAATGCTTGGTCGTCTTCGCCAAGTTTGTAACGACCTGGCGCAATGAGCACGGCAAGCAACGATATATATTCATCCTGCATAATTATGCCGGGCGAGGCGCCGTAAACTGCTTCGCTCATACGATGAAACCCCGTGACCCAGCCCTCCGGCCCGCGCCCCATTTCAAGTGTATCGAGCCAAAGCGCCATGATCTGCGCTTTGCTTAAGCGCCTCTCTAAGCCAAGTGCATAACCTGTCTGACGAATTTTGCCGATGCCAGGCGTGAAATTCTCAAACCCCACCCTTTTGGCAAGCGATTGCGTTATGGTCGTCAGACCGGCACCCGGCGTTATCATATCCATGCCATTATGTTGCTCAAAGGCAGGGTCTTGTACCATCAATAGTTGCCGGTAACGCTCTTCGCCGAGCGATGAACCGCCTAAATCTTCGACGAGAAGATTGTCAGCTCTTGCTTCAAGTGCTTCCGAGTCTGTAAGTGCATCAAAATAGCCATATGCGCCATATCCCAGCACCCCTATAAAAAGTAACAGAACCACAGCAGCGGAAATCTTAAAAATTCTCATAAAACAAAATCCTTAAGCGACTCGCAATGCTTCAGCCATGATGCTCGAATTTAAGCTGTAGAAAGCATCCCTTCGGCCTTTGTAACATTTCGATCCTTGTATAAAAATATAAAGCTGTAAAAATCTCTTTTGCTTTCCGTTGCGTCGCCATTGCGTCTTGGGCTTTGTTTTGGTTAGAGTCATCCGCGACTAAGCCTAAGTCGCGAATGACTCTAGAGTCTTAATTTTTACCGCAAAACGCATGGTTAAAGTGAAGCCACTTTAACCAACTTTGCTCTAGCTATCAAACATCACAAAAGACTCTCAAACACCGTCACCATGAGAGCCGCCATCGATCAAACGGCGTGCCCATTGCAAAGTGCTCCGTATGATCATATCCGTTTTACATTTCATCCATAAATAAAGAGCTCTGACCAGGCAAGAGAGCCTCTCTCCTGAGCGCCTCTCTTTTTAAAACGGGCAACAGCTGCAGGCGGACCCGCCGTCCGCAGAGAAAAGGCTGTATAAGCTTGTTTTGCCGGAAAATACGGGGTGAAAGTGAATCCACTGCCCCCCACTTTGCTCTCAAAAAGGCCGCAGGGAAGATGACACACGCCCCCACAAACTTATTTGACCTTTTCCGTTCTCGCTTTCCTTCGGATCGCAGCAAGCCCTTTCTCACCACAGAAAAAGGGCGCATCATCAGCTATGAAGCTCTAGAGGATATCAGCGGCCATATGGCGGCATGCCTGCGCGATCACGATGTCCAAAAAGGAGACCGAGTCGCCGTCCAAGTTGACAAAAGTCCAGAAGCCCTTTGTCTCTATCTTGCTTGTCTGCGCATTGGGGCGATTTTTATTCCCTTGAACACAGCCTATCGTACCGGCGAGATTGGCTATTTCTTATCAGATGCCGAACCCGTTGTTTTCATTTGCCGCCCAGAAGATGAAAAAGCGTTTGCCCCCATCGCAGAGGGCCTCCCCGCTGTCCGCCATTGCCTCACCCTGTCTGTGGATGGCCAAGGCAGTGTCATGGAGGCTTTGGCACGCACGGAAAAACGTGCCATAGAAACCGCCCCCACCAATCCCGACGATTTGGCGGCGATTTGCTATACTTCTGGCACCACAGGGCGCTCCAAAGGGGCGATGCTGAGCCATAAAAATCTGGGCAGCAATGCGGATGTGATTTCGAATTTTTGGGGCTTTAGCGCCGAAGACGTGCTGATTCACGCTTTACCCATTTTCCATGTCCATGGCCTTTTTGTCGCCACCCATTGCGTGCTCTGCCATGGCGCCTCCATGATCTTTTTGCCAAAATTTGAGGCCGAGACCGTCATTTCTCTTTTCGACAAAGCCACCGTGCTCATGGGGGTCCCAACCTTCTACACCCGTTTACTACAAAGCCCAAATCTAACGCCCGCACATTGCGCGCCCATACGTGTCTTTATTTCCGGCTCTGCCCCCCTTTTGGCCGAAACCCATACGGCTTTTGAGACCGTCACCGGCCAAAAAATATTAGAGCGCTATGGCATGAGTGAAATTGCCATGCATTGCTCCAACCCCCTTCACGGGGACCGCGTGCCCGGCACCGTTGGCCCGGTCTTGCCAGGCAGCGCGGTGCGGATTTGCGATGACAATGGACAGCCTCTTGGGGTGAATGAGATCGGGGTCTTAGAGGTCAAAGGCCCAAATGTTTTCCAAGGCTATTGGCGCATGCCAGAGAAAACCAAAGAAGAATTTCGCGAAGACGGCTGGTTTATCACCGGCGATATCGCAAAAATCGATGAAAAGGGCTATGTCCATATTGTTGGCCGCGCGAAAGATTTGATTATTTCTGGGGGCTTTAATGTTTACCCGAAAGAGGTCGAGCTGCTCCTCGATAGCTTGGACTCTGTTGTGGAAAGCGCTGTGATTGGCATTCCCCATCCCGATTTTGGCGAAGCGGTTGTCGCCATCGTCATTAAAGAAGCAGACAGCCCAAAGGTCACAGAAGCCTCCTTGCAAGACGCTGTCAAAGACCAGCTCGCCCGTTTTAAACAGCCCAAAAAAGTTATTTTCTTAGAAGAGCTTCCCCGCAATAGCATGGGAAAAGTCCAAAAAGCCACCATGCGAGATCACTATAAAGATCTCTTCAAGAAATAAAACCCGCCAGCAAGAATAAGAACGGATTGTCTCTTGATGGGGACTTTTATTTTTGCTGCAAAACGATAGAGCGCAAGGATCCAGACGTCATTTGCAATCCAATGACTTTGACCTTGCTATAAAGATGATTCTAAGGGAGGACCACACATCATGGCAGAACAACGCTTAGAGCCCATTCTAAACCCTGTCGACCTTGCAAAAAGTCTTTCAGGGCAGCATTTCATCGATGGGGCTCTTGTGCCTGCGCGTTCTGGAGAATGCTTTGATGTTTTCAATCCAGCGACACAAAAAGTCATGGGCCAAGCGGCCAAAGGCAATGCCGACGATGTCGACGCGGCCGTGAAAAGTGCCGCCGCCGCCCAAAAAGAGTGGAAAAAACGTCCTGCCCGGGAACGCGGCAAGCTAATTGCGGATTGCGGACTTGTGCTTGCCGCCCATGCCGACGAGCTGGCCCGGCTTATTGCCCTTGAAACCGGCAAAGCTTTGCGCACCGAAAGCCGGGTGGAAACGGGCGTTCTCGCCGATGCTTTCACCTTTTATGGCGGCTTAGGCTCTGAATTAAAAGGCGAAACAGTGCCTTTCAATCCGAGCATGCTCACCGTCACCCTCCGCGAGCCTTTGGGCGTGGTTGGCGCCATTATTCCTTGGAATGTGCCCTTAATGCTCATGGCCCTGAAAATTGCGCCCGCTTTGGTCGCAGGCAACACCGTTGTGGTCAAATCCGCCGAAGAAGCCCCTTTGACCGTCTTGCGGGTTTGCCAATTAATGAACCAAATCCTGCCCAAAGGCTGCTTCAATATCTTATCAGGCTATGGCCCAGAATGCGGGGCGCCTTTGGTGGAGCATCCCGAGATTGCGAAAATCACCTTCACCGGATCCGTTGAAACCGGTAAAATTGTCAATCGCACCGCCGCAGAACGCCTTATCCCCGTCACCCTAGAGTTGGGCGGCAAAAGCCCCATGATCATCATGGCCGATGCGGATTTAGACCGCGCTGTTGCCGGCGCTGTCTCTGGCATGCGCTTCACCCGCCAAGGGCAAAGCTGTACAGCCTCTTCGCGCATTTTTGTACATGACAGCCTCCATGATGCGTTTGTCAGCGCTCTGACAGAAAAAGTCAACGCCATGACCATGGGCGATCCTTTAGATGATGGCACAGACATTGGCTGTATCATCTCACCAGAGCAACTCGAAAAAGTGAAGGGCTATATCGATTTGGGCAAAAACACCGCAAATGCTGTGGCCCATGAATGTTCGGCCCTGCCCACGGACCCCGCCTTGCAAGACGGCCTTTTTGTGCGCCCCGTTATTTTCACAGGCCTGACCAACCAAGACCGTATTTGCCGCGAAGAGATTTTTGGTCCCGTGACCTGTGTGATCCGCTTTAAAGACTATGATGAAGTCATCGCGATGGCCAATGACAGTGATTTTGGCCTGGCGGCGACAATTTGGACCAAGGACCTTAAAACCGCCATGGATGCAACCCAAAGGCTCGAAGCTGGTTTTGTCCAGGTCAATCAGAACCTCGTGGTGCAACCGAACCTTTCTTATGGTGGGATTAAGCAATCTGGCATGGGTCGAGAGGCGTCCCTTGAAGCCATGCTTGAATATTTCACCGAGAAGAAAACGGTCATCATCAATATGACCTAGGCTATCTGACTTATCTCATGAGAGATTTTCCTCTCTTTACAATATTGCAATCCTTTTCTGATCCGATAAGTAGAAGGCCTTCTGCTTGTCGGATCTTTTTATTACACTATATATCAATGTAATATGGCCTCATTCTGGGCCTCAAACGAAGCCTCAAAACAGCAGCATTTTTTTGCATGTGCACAAAGCAGCTTTGAACGGTCAGACGAAAAATCTTTATCTTCCCCGTTTCATAAACAGTGAGAGCACCTTTTATAGAAAGACTCTCCAGCAAAACTATGCTTTCCGATCTAGTTTTTTGGCTATAATCATAAGATGTGGGGATGTGAACTATGTCAATTCATAATATCAAAACAAAATCAAAAATTTTGATGAGTGTTCTCTTTCCCCTTATTTTTCTTTTGATTTTGGGAGGCATTGCCATTTTCGGCATTAACTCCATGCTGAAAAGCGCAAGATGGGTGGAACATACCTACAGCGTCTTAGAAAAAGCCGCTTTGGCCACCAGCGCCGCCACAGATATGCAAACCGGCATGCGTGGCTATCTTTTGGCCGGACAAGAAAAATTTCTCGCGCCTTATAAAAGCGGTGAAGCCACCACCTATCAATATCTCTCCGAGCTCAAAGAAACGGTTGCCGATAACCCTGAACAGGTCAACCGCCTGGAAAATGCAGAAACCATATTGCGCGAATGGCAAACCAAAGTGGCCGAACCCACCATCGCTTTACGGCGCCAGATCGGCGATGCGAAAACCATGAATGACATGGCCAAACTGGTTGGGGAGGCCCAAGGGAAACTCTTTTTTGAAAGACCTCTGCATAAT
>DDLW01000363.1 GCA_002340345.1 Alphaproteobacteria bacterium UBA2562
AAGATACATCTTTTGTCTGCATTGCTGCACTCGCAAAATTATGAAGCCAATCGCGAATGGCGTTTTGCTTTTATGAAAAATTGTTGAGAAATGTAAGATAAATATGAATCTAGTTTTCTCTTAAATATTTATATTATCTTTAATAGGAAAAAATAAAAATAGTAAAAATTTAGCGAAATTAAGTCTGATTATTTTGAGAACTTGCAAGCAATGTGATATTGAGCACTGCATTGTATCAATTGTTACATCAATATCATCTTGTCTTCTTGGTCTACGTCAAATTTTTGATTTAGAATATAGCAAGATTGATCTTGTTTATACTTTATGTAGAAAGTTTAGAAATGTCGTGGACTCAGATGTAACGAGATTCGTTACATCATTTCTTGCAAAAAGACAGCCGCTGAAAAGCTGTCACAAGCGACCCCTTGATGACGCTTTGTTTCAAGGGAAAGCAGGAGGGTAATACAATGAATCTCGTTCGCGGCAATATCGAGCTGGTCTCAGGGAAAGCAAAATCTTGCAGACATATCTTCGTCGCAGGAACCTTGGCGATAGGCATGGTCATGACACAGGTTGGAAGTGCAGAAGCCATCAGCGCAAAATATTCAGCCTCCTATGCGATTTCCCAAGGGGCTTGGAAAATTGCAGCGCCCGTCAAAACAAAAGGCGCGAAAGCAAAGACGTCTTTTGCGATGCAAGAGAGCACAGTAAAACCCTTCTTAAATTGGCTGAGTGGCGGCCATGCGCGGTTAAGTGCTTTGCTTCATGATGGTGCGCGCAGTGTTAATCCTGTTGTGGCGGCGGATCCTCTCACGATCAAAGATCGCCAGGGCAGTATTCCTGCCCGCGAGGAAGCGGCCTTGGTGGGGTTAGAAGCCCATATGGATGTGCAACGTTTGCAAAATATCTTGTCTGTGGCGCAAGACTATAGTCAAAAGCAGAAAAAGGTGACGGGCAAGCACTCTCCTGTCATGGCACAGCGTATTCAAGCCCTGAAAACGCTTTTAGCAGAAGCAAAAGGGCGCTATCGGCGGATCGCAAAAGACAAACCCGATTCTCAGAAATACACGATATCCTCGGGAGCTTTACCTTTGCATCGGGATCAGGCCATTGAATTGGCGCTAAAAGCAAGTCCGGCCTGGAATTCGGCCAATAACAGCAGCCCCCAGGCGGATGCGTATGGAAGCGCGTCTGATGCAAGAGTGGTGTTTGACGTTGCAAGATCCCCAACAACAGAATTCGGACGGGCGCAAGGCAGAACAGGGTTCGGCGGAAAATTGGCGGTGAAAGTGGGTTTCCAGTCCTATTCTGTTGAAGACACCAATGAGGCACAATTGGCACCGAACCCGATTATCAACAGTTTAAAGGTCAAGCGCCGGGTTCAACAGGTTATTTTTGATCGTGTGAATGTTGCTTATGATGCGCTTTGGGCCGCAGACTTACATGAACCGCTTTTGTCTTATCAAAGCCAGCGCCATCAGCAGCTTGCCCAAAGATTTGCCAATCAGGGGAAAAAGCAGGCCCAGGCCTTTTTGAAAGCGAGTGATCAAGCTTTTGCCCATACAGCGGCTTTAATCAATTTACGATTTGGCCGGGATTTTGCGAATTATCAAATTTTGGCGGTGACGGGGCGTTTGGTGACGGAAATCTTCAAAGGCAATCCGCGCCCGAAAAACCCTGCTGTGGCACAAGCAAGAGAGTAAAGCAACGCAGGTTAAAATGGAAGCCTCTTCAGCCATGAGTTTCGCGGTAAAAACAAAGACATAAAGCATTTCACCTCATTCAAGTTAAAAGCGAAATGCTTTAATCCGCTGTGCTCTATCGATTTTGACCAAGCCCATGGTCAAGACTTAAGGCCGTAGCCCTGATGATCGAAACATCATCGCTACGGCCTCTTTTTTGGCTTGGGAGCAAAGAGTTTCTGGATGGGCTTCTCCAGAAGGCTTGCTGTCTCTGTCTTTGTTTTTGTCTTTGCTTTGCCGCAAAACGGACCAAAAGGAAAAATGTCCTTTTAGCCTTTGCTTTAGCGGGCTTCACTTCTGAAGGCGACCCTTAATCCACCCCAGTGGCGGTCCTGGACCCAGATGGGGGCTGAAGCATCTTTCATTAAAAGGCTTTCTCCCCCGCCCATATCCCGCCAATATGTTTGTAAAAGGTAATCTGTTGTATTGGAAGCAGAGCCAAGACCCGTACGATCGTCAAAAATACGGCGATTTCGGCAATGGGCGACATTCCACTCGTGATCAGAGCTTGGAGGCTGTGCGTATTCTGGATGGTGGGTCGGGAGATAGCCATTACGGTCCACAGCGCAGAGCAGCTGTATGCCTGGTAAGCGATGCCGCGCCGCCTCCTGGATAGCGGGAAGTATGTCGTCACATAAATTGGTCATTTTGGTCAGATATTGGGGGGGCTGGACATTGGGGATTTGCTTATAATCATCATCAAACAAGTCCGAAAGCGTAATACGATTTGTCTTAAGAGCCTCTTCAAAACAAAGAGACACTTGGTGGGCGACATCCTGGGCAAGTTTGACATAGGGCAGATCGCGCTTTTTCTCACCATCGAGAATGCGGGATATTTTCATTTCGTTCGAGGATTCTATTTCAAGCTGGAGATGCAGGGCATTATCACCCGTGCCAACAATGGAGGCTTTTAGAAGGCCAATTGCAGGAATCTCCAGGTGAATATGATCGCCGATGGACAGGTTCTGTTGGGTGCGCAACATAGCGCCGCCAAGGCTCAGATCCTCGATCATGCATTCTGTGCGTGTGTTATTTTTCTCAACCAATGTTGCGGTCAGTTGGACAGGCAGTCTTTCATGTTTGCGGCGATTTCCAACCGCAGACTCTCTTAGGATTGCCTTCATTCTTTTTTCAAGGGTTTCCAAACTTTCGTTTGTTGCAATCGCGTTTGTTCTCACTGTTGTTGCGATATGCTGAGCATCGGACACATCTTTTGAAATGCTGATGACTTCTTGCGAGACAGTGGTGGTGCGCTCCGAAGCATTGGAAGCATTTTGCTCAATTTTTTCAATGCTTTCGTCTTGTAGAGTGACCGCATGTGAGACATCTGCAGAGATTTTGGTGATCTCGTCAATTGTTTCGACAATCGCTTGAATGGATTCAACGGCTTTGCTGGTAGCATTTTGAATATCATGGATTTGTTTTGAGATATCTTCGGTCGCAGCCCCTGTCTGATTGGCGAGGGATTTGACTTCGGCTGCGACAACCGCAAAGCCTTTGCCGGTTTCGCCAGCCCTTGCGGCTTCTATGGTGGCGTTCAAGGCAAGAAGATTTGTTTGCCCGGCAATATCGCTAATAAGTTGAACAACTTCGCCAATTTTTTCAGAAGTTGTGACTAAGACGGCAACATTTTCATCAACAGATTGCGCTTGGTGAGAGGCCATTTGGGAAATCTCATTTGACCGCTGGACCAGACTTTCAATTTGTCGACTCGATGTGGCAAGATCGGTGGCAAAACTGGCAACATCTTTCACATTCTCGCTGGCATTCTGAGATTGGCCAGAGACATGGGTGAGCCTATCGAGGGCCTGTTCAACACGCTCGGAAAAACGTTCCGCCAATGTATAAGTTTCGCTTGTTTGTTTAACGGTTTTATTGACCGTCAGCTCGACTTCGGCATCAAGAGTATTGGCAAGAGACAAGATTTGATTATGTAAATTTTCTTTTGTGCGCCGGTCATTTTCGGCTTGTTCGACAAGCATATTATCATATTTGGCCAGACCGATCCGAAATTCTTCTAAAGCCCGGGCGACTTCGCCGAACTCATCTTTACTCTGTGGGTCAAGCTGAAGGGGCTGGTCATTGTCACGGCAAACAATGACATTAATGTCTGAATGAAGTTTATCCAATGTAGAAGAAATAAGTTTTTGTAGAAAAATAGCAGCCCCAATAACGAGAATGGACCCAAAACAAGCAACAGAAATAATAAAAACAATCATATGGGCATTGGCATCATAATTATCCGTAGCCAGCCGTATAACAACAAGGCTTGTTGAAAGTCCCATGACGGTAACAAGAAAAGCCAATATTGCGAATACTTTAAACTTAATTGACATTCTGCTCTCCTTAGAGCAAATCGATAAATAAAAGAGCTGCTGGTTTTATTTTCACTTAAAATTTAAAACTCTAGAGCGTTTCTCTTTTAATTTGAATCAGGTGAAATACTCTATGTTTTTGTTTTTGCCGCAAAACGCATGATTAAAGGGGATGCCACTTTAACCAGCTTTGCTCTAGAAGGCTCAGAATAAAAGTTAAAATGCGCATTGAGAACTCTTTTACTAAAGATGTTTTTGTGAAGCATAGACTCAAACATTATTTTCTCTATTACGTATTTTGGTCTATGGTTAGCTTTTGTTGTATCGCCAATGAAAGTAACGGGCAAAGTGATCCTTTTATCCTTTTGATCTGTCTTGCAACATTTTGCTCTGACATGTTCTTGTAAGAAAGACCTGACTTTGGCTGTTATTAACCCGGCGTAACCCGCAGGGCTTGGGCTCGCGCGACCTGGGCCCGCAGGGCCTGGATGGGTGGCTTAAACAAAAGCGCAACGAACTTTGCATCTTTTACATAAAGGGCCTTGAGAAATTTTACAAATAAGTATTACGAAAAAGCAAAAGAAATTACAAATGAAACAATTTTAAGAGAATTAAAAGAAAATGTTGCACCGCAATAAAAAGAGACCAATAAAAATGCTAAGAATAAATTCTTTATAAAATAGGCCTTAGAAAAAAGATAAATCTTAATTCGGAAAAGTAAAATTATTTTTGGAGAGGTTTAAAATAAAACAAGGATCGGAAAAGTAAAAATGACCTGAAAACATTTTCCATCGATAGAAGGCTTCGTGGAATCTTGATCAAATATAAGATTTGTGAATGTTATGCTCTATCATATTGTTTTTGCGGCAAGACCTGTCGACTGGATGTTATCCAGCCGCACTTTGCTCTCAATGTGTTTTTCTCATAAATTATGAACGGTGAGGGGGAGACGAACCCTCACCGTTCAGCCAAATGACAGCATCTTATCTTTCACGCGGCTCATGAGAGAGACAAGATAATGTCATCGGATTCTAAAAAATTATAGAGTCTATATTAGTTCAAATCTGCCTATGTGGACATGGAAGGCCCGCTGTCATGTGAAAGCGCTTTGTTCTGACAAGAAATAAGTGTCTCCACAGGCTGTAAAACACGACCGATTCAAAAGGCGATCAATTCTGTACTGCAATGCTTTTGTGATCGTGATGAGCATTAGAATATTATTTTTCGATTCTTTGGATTGTATTTCAGCCATACGTTCTTCCAAAAGATCTTGTCGTAAGGTGATATAATCACGCATGCGTTTTATCAGCGACATATCTTTCTGCCTGTCTAAAGGGCTCTCAGACAGCTCATTTTGCTCCATTTTGTTGAGTCGCAAGACGAGCCCCCAATGGGTCAAGCGTGCACATCCTGCGGTCACAGGACCATAGAATAAATCGTCTAACCGGGTGAGGCTGAGCGGGTTTAGGCAATATATATGGGCGTGATGTCCGACCCGACCTCTTGAGAGATGGCCTTTTGCAAGTAAATGACTCATGAAAAGCTTTAATTGATCCGGGCAGAGAGATAAATCGACGGGTAAATCTTGCAAAAGCATGGCCAGTAGCTGTGCCTCGGCGAGTGGTTCTTCTTGCTCGACAGCGAGAAGGATGGCCAGTTCTAAAATTTCTACATTTGTGAGCACAGAGTGATTTGGGGTTGAAGAACGAAAGCGATGTGAGGCTTCCCTGAATTTGACCTGTTCCTGGCGGGCGTCGCTGTAGCGCATATCAATCGTCCTGTCTTAATCGCCTCGGGGGAGGAGGAGGGGGGTCTGTGCTGTTGTTGAGAGTATCATACACAGTTTTTTTAATAATGCAAATCATTATTAATTGCATTTTGGATCACATAATCCGATTTTTAATGTTAGAGCCTTTTGCGTGATGATTGACGCAGACAAAAGGCTCTATCTTATTGTCTTTGCCGCAAGACGTGTCCACTGGATGTTTCCATCGAGCCGCACTTTGCTCTCATCAAAACGCAAAAGCATAAAGCTGTAACAGCTCTCCTTTAAAACATCTCATAACCAAACCGTTTTGCTGTGTTAAACAATGTTGCCATGGAGAAAACTTTTTAGAGCGTGTCCCAGCGTTCAATCGTCTTTGGAAGACACGCTTCCCCCTATTATTGTGCCGCATAAGGGATCAAAGTGATGACCCCATGGCTTTGGTGTAAAAGAAAATTGTCATAATCTATGCAGTGGGAGACTATTCGATGGCATCTCAAATGTTTTTTCGACGCACCCTCATGAGTGCGACGATTCTAGCTGGATGCGTGTTTGCTGGGGCCTTCATGCCAATGTCGAAAGCAGAGGCGGCGGAAGAAACAGCACAACAACTTTACACAGCAAAAATGCTGGGTGTTTATAAAACAGGTGTTTTTGATGAAAGCGCTGCTGAAATTGTTGATTTTGATGCGAAAAGTAAGCGCTTATTTGTTGTGAATGGCAATAGCAAAGGCATTGATATTCTAGACGCTTCTAACCCAGCAGAGCTTCAGAAAGTGGGCGCAATCGACCTCAGCAAGCTTGGCAAAGGGGCGAACTCGGTGGCCGTGCATGACGGTTTGGTGGCGGTTGCGATCGAAGCAGAAGAACAAGATAAGCCCGGTGTCATTGGCTTTTTTGATGTCGAAGGCCAAGAAATTGCCGCTTTTAAGGTTGGTATCCTGCCCGATATGGTGACCTTTACCCCAGATGGGAAAAAAGTCTTGATTGCCTGTGAAGGCGAGCCAACAGATGATTATAAAATTGATCCAGAAGGCAGTGTCGCGATTGTCGATATTTCTGAAGGGCCTAAAAAAGCAAAAGTGGTTTTGGCGGGCTTTGAAGCGTGGAACGGGAAAACACCTGCCGGGGCGCGTATTGGCAAGCCTGGGGCGAAAGCAACAGAAGATTTTGAACCAGAATATATTGCGGTCTCTGCAGATTCCAAAACAGCTTGGGTGAGCTTGCAAGAGAATAATGCGCTTGCGATTGTCGATGTCGCTGAAAATAAAATCAAAGATGTGGTTGGTCTAGGGTTTAAAGACCATCGGGTGGTTCCTTTTGATGCCTCCAATAAAGATGGCGGGATCAACATCCGGACCTGGCCTGTGAAAGGCATGTATATGCCCGACAGTCTTTACGCTTTTGAAACCCAAGGACAAACTTTCATTGTCACAGGGAATGAAGGCGATAGTCGCGATTATGAGGGCTGGTCGGAAGAAGTCCGGGTGAAAGACCTTAAACTCGACGCCGGGCGTTTCCCCAATGCCGAATGGCTGCAAAAGAAAGAAAATTTAGGGCGTCTTAAAACCACGACGACCATGGGCGATTTGGATGGGGATGGAGATCATGACGAGATCTATGCCTATGGCGCTCGGTCTTTCTCTATTTGGGATGCCCAAGGACGGTTGGTGTTTGATAGCGCCGACCAGCTAGAGCGCTTGACCGCAGAAAGATTGCCGAAAGAATTCAATAGTTCTGACGATGAAAATGGCTCTATGGACGATCGGTCTGACGACAAAGGCCCTGAGCCGGAGGCGGTCACCGTCGGTGAGGTTGACGGGCGCAAATTGGCTTTTATCGGTTTAGAGCGGATCAGTGGCTTTGCCATTTATGATGTGACAGACCCTTATGCGCCTCGTTTCATGGACTATATCAATAGCCGTGATTTTACGGGCGATCCGAAAATGGGCACGGCTGGGAATATTTCGCCAGAAGGGATGCGTTTTATTGCCGCAAAAGACAGTCCAACGGGCAAAGCTTTACTGGCTGTTGCGTATGAAATCAGCGGATCAACAGCTTTATTCGAGATCATGCCCCAATAAAGCCCTAATAAAGCATAGACGGATGCCTTGACCGCAATAAAAGATCTTCTTTGTTGCGGTCGCGGCAGAGCAGAAGAGCAAAGCGCGATCAGGGGCATGGTCCTGATCGCGCTTTATTTTTTGCCGCAAGACGCATGGTTAAAGTGAAGCCACTTTAACCAACTTTGCTCTAAAGGGATCCTCCCTTAACCAGCTTTGCTTTAATGGTCGCTTTTTTGGCCAGCACCATTATGGATTAAAACGAAAATAAAAAAGACGCTGAAAGCAAAAAAGGTCAAGGTGACGCTGTAAAAAATGCCGTCCATGGCTTTCGATGCGGCATAGAAAGATAAAATGCCAAAAGCGGCCATAACAATACCAAGACTCCAGGAAACAACGCTGTTCATGAAAATGCACTCCGATGGTGGCGTCCCCCCTATAGGAGGTCAAAGGCATGGCGCGCGCGATGCCGCATGGGGGGAAAGCGTGTCATGTAAACTGACACAGTTTTGGCCGATCTTTCCCAACCACTCAATGAAAAACGACATGGGTCGTAAAATTTACAGTATTTTGGTCTTAAGTCTGGGGGGTAAAAGAATGGGCTTCTGGTGTTTCTGGGATTTTGCGCGCCGATGTCACAGGCGATTCACGGAGAAGGCAGGGGGTCGCAATTGACAACAAGAGAACCCTATCGCCGCCCGGTTACGCCAGTGCGCGGAGTTTTTCCCAAATAGAGTGTGCGACAATGCCAATCTTACGATTGCGCAAACGGATCTGATAAAGCTGTGAATGCAGCGGTGCATAGCCTTCAACACTCAAAGGAACGAGGTCACCCTGTGCCAGCTCTTCTTCGATAAGATGCTTTGGCATGCCTCCCCATCCCATTTTGGCCAGCAGAATATCTTTTTTGGCGGCAAAATCGGACACGGTCCAACGCAGCCCGCCGGGAAGAAGACAGCGGCTTTGTTCATAGACGCCGCTGCTGCTATCCGAAACCACGACTTGGGTATAGCTTTGCATTTCAGGAATCGTTTTTAAATGGGCGCTTTGCGCCGGTCCATAATCTGGATGCGCAACGGGGATAATCGTGATTTGGGCGCAAGGAATCGCCTCGACTTGGTCTAGAGGCACACCGTCAAGAGTTGCAATAATCATATCAGCATCATGGCATAGAAGCTTTTCGACGGAGCCTCCCATGGTTTCGCGGGCAAGGCGGATGTGGGTCATTGGATAGGCTGCGGCGACATCGCCAATGATTTTTAAAAAAGAGGAGATAGGATAAGTCGCTGTTACAACAAGATAAATTTGCGCTTCCTGTTGGCTGCTCAGGGTTTTGGCCAAATGATCTAAGTCTTGCATTTGCTGTATGACACGGGTGGCTTGGCGATAGAAAACTTCGCCTTCTAAAGTCAGTTGAGGCCGATAAGACTCCCTTGAAAGCAGGGTCAGGCCAATCTCCATTTCTAGCTTTTTGAGCATATGGCTGACAGCAGATTGGGATTTATGCAAACGGTCGGCCGCACCCCGGAATGTGCCTTCTGTGACGATCGCGTTTAAGGTTAGCAATTGCTCATAGGTCACAAGACACCTCTAAATGATCTATTTTTATAATCATGATCATGAATAATCAATATTATCAATCTATAAAATGCATCGCTAAGGTCAAGATGTTGATCCTCAATGTCTGATACAGGACTTTATGTGATGAAACTCTACTATAAAGCGGGCGCCTGCTCTTTAGCTTCCCACATCCTCTTACAGGAAGTGGGCCTGCCCTTTACAATTGAAAGCGTCGATTTGGAAACAAAGCGTACGCACTCAGGGCGTGACTTTAAAGCCATCAATCCAAAAGGATATATTCCGGCTTTGGAATTGGCGTCCGGCGAGGTTCTCACGGAAGGGGCCTCTATTTTACAATATATTGCAGATCAAAAGGCGGAGACATCTCTGTCACCTGCATATGGCACACTCGAACGTGCCCGCTTACAAGAAGCCCTCAACTATATAAGTTCCGAACTGCATAAAGCCTTTAAACCTCTTTTCTCAGAAACCGCAACAGAGGCAGAGAAAAAACAGGCAGAAAACGCCCTTGCACAAAAATTTGAGTATGTCAGCAGCCTGCTCAGCGATGGCCAGCACTATGTCCTTGGCAATCATTTTACAGCGGCAGATGCCTATCTGTTTGTGGTGATGAATTGGTGCCATTTTGTGGGCATCGATCTGCAACAATGGCCAAATCTTGAGGCTTATAGGGCGGCCATGGCCATGCGTCCTTCTGTGAAGGCGGCCATGTCAGCAGAAGGGCTATTATGATGCCCACAGCAAAAGCGCATGCAGATCTCTTGGCTGTTTTACACCGTTATTTTGAAGGGCTGTACCACGCTGATAGCCGTCTTCTGGCCGATGTTTTTCACCCAGAGGCCCGTTATGTGAATATGACGCCTGGGGACCATATGAATTATGCCCTTGATGACTATTTTGACATTGTTGATCGCCGTGTATCGCCGTCAAGCCAAGGTGAAATTCGAAATGCGGCTATTCTCTCCCTTGAATTTGGAGAGGCGCATATGGCGTTCGTAAAAGCCAGGATGACCATGATGGGGCGAGATTATTTGGATTTCTTGACCTTGACCTTCGATGACAAAGGCTGGCGAATCATGGCGAAGATTTTCACATATAAGATGCAAAAGAAAGCGGGATAAATGCCTTACGTAAATGTAAAAATCACAAAAGAAGGGGGGCTTAGAGCATTTCGCTTTTAATTTGAATCAGGTGAAATGCTCTAGAGTCTTGTTTTCACCGCAAAACGCATGGTTAAA
>DDLW01000040.1 GCA_002340345.1 Alphaproteobacteria bacterium UBA2562
GGAAGAGATTGAAGCTGAAATCTATTGTCTGATCCAGGACAATCCTCTTTTGCAGCGCCGGTTTGAGATTTTGATCAGCATTCCTGGGATTGGCGATCTGACGGCTTTTGTCCTTTTGGCTGAAATGCCAGCTCGAACAGTTGGATGGCAAACAAACGGCGGCTCTGGTTGGTTTAGCGCCCATGGTCTGCCAATCTGGGCGCTGGATGGGATGTGCTGTCGCTCTCGGGTTTTATATGGCGGCTTTATCGGCGAGCCGCTTTAATCAAGACCTAAAAGCAAAATATCAAGCCTTTGAAGGTCGCTCTGAGTGCCTTGATGCGCAAGCTGATTGTTCTGGCGAATTGCCTTTTGCCAAGATCGGATCTGGGAAAAGAAGGCTCCAAGGACGGCTTCGCCATGCTCAAACCAACAAAAAGGGCTAGATTTCAATCTTGATTATCATGGATACTCTAAAAGGAAAGCGATGGAACCTTGCGTTTTTATTTTGGATTAGGTGAAATGCGATCAGGGAGGCTGTCCCTGATCGCATTTTATGTTTTATTGAAATCGATGCCCTAAGATGTGACGACTTTGAGACGGTCACCAACGCTGATCAGGCCATCCACGGGCAAGCCATTCAATGTTGCCAGCCGTTCTGCTCGGAAAGTACGGTAGGGAAGCTGACGTGCGAAAGTTTGTAAGCTATCTCCTGTACGGGCGGTAACAACCCGCAAACGGTGGGCGCGATAGCCAGCGCCTTCATTTGCAGCAAGGGTCCGTAAGCTATAGGTGGTGCGGCGCAGATCAAGGCTCAGAGATTGCGTCAGTTCAGCCGGCATGGTGAAAACCATACGCGCCATATGATTCCGACCGACACGAACGGCCACCAAACGCATATCCATGGCGCCATCTTCTATAAAGATCCTGGCTGCGGATGTGGCGGCTTCCATGCCATTGATTCTGACTTGTTCTATACCGCGCAAACGTTTGCGGATATGGAGTTGGCGGCCTAAGATTTCGCGAATATAGACATCAGCGCGCGGTAGGCGAGGGTCTTCTGTTAAATCAATGGAAAATCCAGATCCGTTCGGTCCAAAGGCTGTGACCATATCAATGCCGCTGACCATCGAAAAACTCGGAGGAATTTGGAAGGTCAGTCCAAGCCCAGGCGCAACAAAATAGCCTTCATCAAGATAGCCAACGGCAGGGTCGCTGCCGTAAATGAGACCATCAATTTGGGCGAGATAGAGAATACGATCGGTGCTGGGCGGCGTTGCTGGATCGACGTCTATGGTGGCAATTTGATCGGCAAGAAGATCAACTTCCCTTGGATATTGGCGAGCGAAATGGATTCGTTCTGTTTGGCCTGGGATGTTGTTGATCATGGCATCGAGCGCGGCACTTTGCTGTGCCGTTGCTGCGAGGCTTACCAAGGCCATGGGGTCATAGCCTGCATCCAGCATCACACTGGCAATATCGTCATCCGCAGACCGCATCCAGGGCAAGGGCATGGGGGCGAGAGCCGGTGTGAGTTGTAAATTGGTTAGGTCATACAGATCCGTGCCATTGATTAAAGTGCCGAGTAGCTGTCCTGATCGGGTTTCATAACGCCATTCATTCCATAATTTACTAATCGTGCCTTTTTTGTGAAGAATAATGGCTGTTGCGAGTGCGGCAGCCAGTTCTGCTTCGCTATTGGCGAGGGCAAGAAGTCCACGGGTCAGGAAAATTTTACCGTCAGGGAGAACAAAGATATTGACGGTACGGCTGTTTAGAATCGTATAGCTGTAAACCGCTCCCGCTCCGCTGCTTTCCCCGCCGAGGAGACGGCCAACAGCTGCGATATAGCTATGGAGCCGGTCGTCGAGATAGCGACCGCCAAAGCTGTCATGCAGGAGGCGGGCTGTTGCTTCCATGGCCGAGCGCTCGGGAAGGCTGTCAATGACTTCACCGACTCGGTTCCGTTGACCTGGCCGGGGGGTGCAGGCGGATAAGCCGACACTGGCCCCAAGAGCGGCCAAGCCCATCACAGCATGACGACGCCCTAAAAAGCGGCAATCTCTCGGGGCTGTATGATGATTTAAGGGCGTCTTAGAGTTTTGTCGAAGGCTTTGATCCGTCATGGGCCCAGATCCTCAATCTGCTCAGGGTGAATAAGGTCTATCATGGGACCGTTAAGAAATCTTAGCCAGCCGCGCACGCGAATGCGTTTTCCTTTAAAAGAGGCTAAGGGTGAACCAGCCTGTTTGAACTGTTTCGCAATGGCTCTTTTGGCCTGTAATGTGACGTCTTGTCCCCAGAAAGGCCCGAAATTCACATGGAAAAGACTTTGATCTTTGCTGACATTAAAGACAGACCCTTCGAGAATGCGAAACCCCTCTCCGGGACGGTCGGTGTCTAGGCGCCCTTGATCTGTAATGGTGAGGATGCGATAGCGGGGATCATTCCAGATCCCTTTTTTTGCATGCCGGGCTTCTTTTTCAAGGGCATAGAGGCAGGCAAAAGGCGCTTGTGAGCCTTTTCGAGTCCAAACACGTGCCAATCCTTGGCTGAGAAGAGCCTGTTGTACCCAGATATTGTCTTTTTCGACGAAGATTTGCGCCGGGCGACGGCCATAGCGATCGGCAGGCTGATCCGATTCATAAAATATAACAGTTTGTCCAACAAGCAGGTCGACGAGAAATTGTGCCGCCTGAAGCTGCCATCCCCCAGTTGCGTCTGTGGGGGCGGTTGGTGGGGCGGGGCCTTCCAACCGGTCATAGGCGGGCCCTAAAGCATGGAGAGGCCAGTATAAGCCTGACAGGCTGTAGCTTTTGCCGGTTTCGAGGAGAATTGTACCATCTTCGTCGCGGATATCGGCGACTTGTCCCTTTGCTGTCTGTTTCCAAGCGTCTGTTCCAGGAAATCCTGAAACAGCGCTAAGGCACTGTGCGGAAAGTGCTTGATCATTCTGATCAGAAAGGTCAATGGCTTGGCCTGGTTGCGGGCAGAAAAGAAACAACAGCACCGCCAGCAAAGTCAGTTTGTCACGGTGCTGTGATAATCGTCTAAAGCGTTCGGTGAAAAGGAGAGACACGCTAGAGATCCTCTATGGTGCAGACTGGAACTCTCTTTGAGAACACCGGTGTAGAAGCAAAAAATATACCAAGATTAACCTTTTAATTTTTTAAGACAAGCTGGTTCGACCAAAGACAAAAGACCGCTCAGAAAACGCACATGACGACCATGGCTGGGGAGGAGAAAACGATAGACGACCTCAGCATGGTTATAGCCCGGCAAAATCGCATAGGGAGAGGTTGGTAAAAGGGCACTATGGGTGGCAACAATCCCATCAGACGGCAAGGCAGCACCGTTCAAGATATTAAAATAAAGGGCGCCCCCTTTCTCTAAGATATGAGCCCTTGGATCATCAAGGGTCGCGCTGATGCAAAAAGAAGGGATCTTCGTGGTGAGAGCTTCGATGTCAGAAAGATATGTCTTGATGTAATGATGGCGGATTGAAGTTGTTAAATCGGTCAGACATTGGGGCGAACCGCCAAACCATGTGAGACAGGCACCGGCCAGATCATAGGCATGGCTATGGGCATGATCCGCAAGCGGAGACCCAAAAAAGGGCGAATGGAGCGGCAACCAAAACATCACAGAGTCGAGAAGACCAGGAGAGGCGTGGAGCAAAGCATGTAAGCTATCAACACCGCCTTTAGAATGCCCGATAATGCCGGTTGGGCGATGGTCTTGCGCAAGCATGTGCAAGAGGCGCGTTGCATTCTCTTCCATGGATGATTGGGTGTTAACAGGCGCCCAAACGACGTCAGCGCCTTGATCTTCGAGCCATTTTTTCTGATGGCCAAAGTAATCCAGGAGCGGGCCGTTGGGAATCCAGCGAATTAAATCGGACAGCATGGACGGCACAAGAACAACTCTCATATTCTTCAGCCATGGATAGGTTTTCGGGGATGTTTGTTCTGTGAGCAAGGCCTGTAGAGAGGCGCTTTGGTCCAAGGAGGAATCCGGGTCCGGTGGGGGAAGGGTATGCTGTTGTGGGAAAGCTGTCAAATCAGAGAGGGGAAAAGGAGTCAGCATAAAGCGAATCTTCCACTTTTTTGGGGGGCGGCAGCGTGTGTTGCCTCTCTTTGAAAGCAAAAACGCCATTTTGCTCTTCTGGACAAGGGTGAACTATATCTTTCCATGAAAGAGTATATAGTTTTTTACTTTAAGAAGATCATTTTACCCCTTGACTCTATTTTTGAGAAAATTCAAAAATCCATACATACTATGGTATAAGATATCATGATAATTTTGTATTTTAGGTGAATGGCTGTGTCTCTTGCAATAAAATTTCCGCCCCATGAGAATGGCAATTTCTGGCCTGAACCTGGGGTTTCTGTGCCAGAAGGCTTTTTTTGGGATGGGGCGACGCTTTGGTATCGTCAGGAGACCGGCGTGCTTCGGGCCGCACCTGGGAATTTCCGCTGGTCGGCTTCTGGGACATTATTGTTTTTTCTCGGCCGTCAAGGCTATGAGATGCCAGACCGCGTTTTAGAGCGCACACAAGTGATGGTGACACTCCAAGATTGCGAACAGGATCTTAGGAAGGCATCTTTGTTTTTAATGGGGATTTTGTTTCTTGTTTTTCAAATCATTTCGCCACTTTTGGAGGGATGGCTTTCGGTCCTGAGCACTCTGCCTGTCCCGGCGATGATTCAAAATCATCTTTTGTTGAGTCTTAGCCTTGCTTTCTTGGGGAGCCAAGGGCTTTTAAAACTTTGGATGAAAATAGGGTATAGAAAAGAGCAGCAGCGTTTGAGCGCTTTACCCACCCTTGTCAAAACAGAGGCTCGGCTCACAAGAAAAGATTTTATTTTTCAATATTTTGCTCTAAAAAAACCTTTTCTACCCTTCCGAATTGCCTTGAGAATGGCTCTTTCGGTTCTCGGGATCCTCGGGGTCATTTTGGCGCTTGTCGCAGGATCTGCCTTGAATGATGGCGACTATGGGGCCTTTTGGGGGATGGCTCTGTTTCAGCTGCCAGCCATCGTTTGGCTGTGCTACGTGCTTTATGTGGGCTATGGGTCTGCTTTCGGCACGACAGTGCCCGCCCATCGGCATCGGGCACAGCTTCTGGAACCGCCATCTGCGGATGATTTCGCATCACCTTGGATTTTGCTCCCCGCAGGCGCATCTTTTCAGGACTGTGCAACACAGACAAAACAAAACGCTTTTTATTTGCGCCAGCTTCTCTGGGGGGCTTATCCGCAATGGCAAGACCATCTCAAAAAACACTATCAAGCCCTTTTGCCAAAGAGCCCAAAAGACAACCATAAAGCTGTTTTATTTTCTAAACCCAAGAAGAAGACCGCCAGTTGGGCTTTGGAAGAGATCAAAAAGTTTTTGTTTCGTGGATCTCGGGAGAAAAAAATTGAGATCTTTCTGAAAAACCTCCTGATCTGGAGTCTCTGTGCGGTTGGGATCATGATCTCGGTGGCCTTGTCCAACATCTTCGAGGGTCAATTCCCAGAGCGCTCGGAAAGCCTCAAGATGGTCAAAAAGATGATTTCGGGGCCTTTCGCGGATAAGACGCAAAAGAAGACCGTCGCAAGGCTTTATCCTCGTTGGCGCGTGCCGATCGTCATAAAATCTGAAGGGGTGGATGGCCCTCTGATTCTCTCCTCTTTGGAGAGGCAATTGTCCATACTTCAGCACTTAACGGGGATGTCATTCTATCTTATCTCAGGCGCCGAGAATTATACGATCACGCCCAATATGATTCTGACGTATAAAGACCTCTGCATAATAT
>DDLW01000348.1 GCA_002340345.1 Alphaproteobacteria bacterium UBA2562
TGCGCATTAAAGTGCTTAGAGCAAAGCTGGTTAAAGTGGCAGCCCCTATCACCATGCGTTTTGCGGCAAAAACAATAAGAGAGAGCATTTTGTGTGCGTCTATCATCACGCAAAAGGCTCTAAAAGTCGAATATGGGATCATGAGAGGTTTGCTGCATGCAAAACAACAAAGGCTGCCATTTTGAGCGGTCTTTGATCCAAGATCACATTACGGTTCCTATGAGAGCGAATCTCGACTCTTCGGAGAGCAAGCAATGAGTTTTATTAAAGAGCTTTGGGCCTTCATGATGGCACGGAAAAAGTTTTGGCTTTTTCCAATCATTATCATGATGGTTTTATTCGGCGGGCTGATTGTCTTAACACAAGGCAGTGCCGTTGCACCCTTCATTTACACGCTTTTTTAAAACAAAAGCACGCGCCTTCAGACAAACAGACCAGGCTCTTCCAGCCTGGTCTGCCTTTCGTTCGATACCACATGGCTACAGCATTTTGCTTTTATTCTGAATCAGAAAAAATGCTGCAAGTTTTGTTTTTGCCGCGAAACGGATCAAAGTGACCAGCTTATCCCTTTGCCCTTCGCCCTAAGACGCTTTTCTTGAGGAAAAAACATATGGCAAGCCGGATTTTAGGAATTTCTGCCTATTACCATGACAGTGCCGCCGCCCTGCTCGTTGATGGTGAAATCATTGCCGCTGCCCAAGAAGAACGCTTCACCCGCAAAAAACATGATGCTGCCTTCCCCCATCACGCCATCCAATATTGCTTAGAAGAAGCGGGATGTGCATTAGGGGATATTGATCATGTTGTTTTTTATGATAAGCCGTTTTTGAAATTCGAACGCTTATTGGAAACCTATCTTGCCTTTGCGCCAAAAGGCTTCCAATCCTTTCGCCGGGCCATGCCAATTTGGTTGAAGGAGAAACTTTTCCAAAAGCGCATGCTGAAAGAAGCACTTGAAAAAGACGCTCCGGATTTTGCGTGGGATGAACGGCTGATGTTTTCTGAACATCACTTAAGCCATGCAGGATCTGCTTTTTTTCCCTCTCCCTTCGAAGACGCCGTTGTCCTCACAATGGATGGTGTTGGGGAATGGACGACAACATCTGTTGCCATTGGGCGTGGTAATGATCTCAAAATCCATAAAGAGCTTCATTTCCCCCACTCCCTTGGTCTGCTTTATTCGGCATTTACCTATTACACAGGCTTTAAAGTCAATTCCGGTGAATATAAAGTTATGGGACTCGCACCCTATGGGGAGCCTAAATATAAAGATAAAATTATTTCAGAAATTATGGATTTAAAGGATGATGGCAGTTTTTTGTTGGATCAGTCCTTTTTCAATTATTGTACCGGCTTGACCATGACGTCAGAGAAGTTCCATGATTTATTTGGCGCGCCGCCCCGAAAAGCCGATAAAGATCCCCTGACACAAGACCATATGGATCTCGCCGCATCCGTACAGGCTGTCACAGAAGAGGTCATGTTACGGATCACGCGGAGCCTCGCTGATGAATTCAAAATCCCGAATTTATGCCTGGCCGGCGGTGTTGCTTTAAATTGTGTTGGGAATGGAAAAATTCTCAAGGACAGTGCTTTCGAAAATATCTGGATTCAGCCTGCGGCTGGCGATGCTGGAGGGGCTCTGGGCGCCGCGCTGACAGCCCACCATATGACTTTCGGAGGCAAACGGACCATCGCACAACCGGCCCAAGACGCCATGAAAGGATCTTATCTTGGACCGCGCTATGAACAAAATGATATTGAAGCGCGCCTCACAGCCCTTGGGGCACAGTTTGAAGCTGTAAGTGAAGCGGATATGCTAGAATATGGGGCTTCTGCTTTGGCAGAAGAGCAAGCCTTGGGATGGTTCCAAGGGCGTATGGAATTCGGTCCACGGGCTTTGGGGGGGCGCTCTATCCTCGGAGATCCCCGCTCTGAGACCATGCAAAAAACCTTGAATCTCAAAATTAAATACCGCGAGAGCTTTCGCCCCTTCGCCCCCGCCGTGTTGAGGGAACATGTGGCTGACTGGTTCGAAATCGATGAGGATAGCCCCTATATGCTTCTCGTCGCAAATGTCCAAGAAAAACGCCATCTCCAGATGACGGAAGAGGAAAAAGCTCTTTTTGGCATTGAGAAACTCAATATTAAACGTTCAGATATTCCTGCGGTTACCCATGTCGATTATTCCGCCCGGATTCAAACGGTCCATGAGGCGACAAATCCTCTTTATTACCGCTTGATCAAACGATTCCATGAAAAAACGGGCTGCCCGGTTATTGTCAACACCTCTTTCAATGTCAGAGGTGAACCCATTGTCAATACGCCTGAAGATGCTTTCCGCTGCTTTATGGGCACTGAAATGGACAGTCTGATTGTTGGGCACTGTATTTTGAAAAAAGCAGACCAAGATCCAGCTTTAGCCAAAGATTATAAAGACGCCTTCGAGCTGGATTAAAGGCTGTGCCCGTTAAATCAAATGGGAAGATTTTTCTACAGTCTTATGGGATTTCACTGAATCAGCCGTCATGCTGCCCATCTTTACTTGGCCGCAAAACGGATCAAAAGGATATGCGCTATCCTTTTGCCCTTTGCTCTAAAGCCTTTCTGCCGGTCTCTCCTTGGGCTTCGGCCCGATGATCGGCATTTATAACGCAGATTATTTTGGCATCATCGACTTTCAAAGCGCGGCGGCAAAGCGCTATTTGCCGATCATAGCAAGAAATTCTTTGCGCGTTGAGGGGTCATCCCGGAAAGCGCCCAGCATGCGGCTGGTCACCATGGTCACGCCAGGTTTCTGGACCCCACGGGTTGTCATGCATTGATGTGCGGCTTCAATGACAACAGCAACACCCAAAGGCTGCAGCACGTCGGCAATGCAATTGGCAATCTGAGCTGTTAATTTTTCTTGGATTTGCAGACGTTTTGCATAAGCATCAACGACACGCGCCAATTTGCTGATCCCAACCACGCGATGATCAGGTAAATAGGCGATATGGGCTTTTCCAATGATCGGGACCATGTGATGTTCACAATGGGATTCGAGGCGGATGTCTTTGAGAATCACCATTTCATCATAACCGCTCGTCTCTTCAAAGGTGCGCGCGAGCATTATTTTGGGATCCATGGAATATCCCGCAAAAAATTCTTCATACGCGCGGACAACGCGATCTGGTGTTCCAACCAAGCCTTCTCGTTCTGGGTTATCGCCAGCCCAACGCAGCAAAAGACGCACAGCGTTTTCAGCCTCTTCACGGCTTGGTTTGTCGAGCACAGGCCCATCATCGTCTGTGATGCCTGTCTGGGGTGCTTCATCATTCATCGAAGAATAGTCTTGAAAATCAGAACTGTCCAAGATACTGCCCTTTGCTCTTATAAAACAATCCTACCAAAGGGTTTCATCAACCCTCTCAATGTCTTACGCTGCAAAACTCTATATAGATCATAATAATGTGATCTCTAGGGCAAAGACAGAAAATAGTGTTGATAAGAGCAACGTCCTTTATCAGATCAGAATCGAGAGATGGCCTGTGACTTTAATTAAGCCTTATGTCTTGATATGGACTGTCTAAAGAAAACGCCGGAATTTCAACCTTGAATCGTCGCCCATCTTTGGCTTCCATTTCATAATGCCCACGCATGATCCCCGAAGGTGTTTGAAGAGGGGTTCCGCTTGTATATTCAAAGCGTTCTCCTGGTTCCAGACAAGGATGCTCGCCAACAACCCCAGGGCCATGCACCTCTTGGACGCGCCCAAAACTATCTGTGATATTCCAATAACGGCATTGCAGGGTCACACGCTCTGTGCCCTGATTTTCAATGGTGACTTGATAGGCCCAAAAATATTGGTTGTCATCGGAGGAAGACTGCTCTTCCAAGAAATGCGGTTCAACCGTGACACGGATAGAGTCTGTAACTTGAGTATACATCGCCAATCAACATAAAGGAGACAGGGGGGAGGATGGTGCTATTTCCTGCACAAACGTAAAGGGCAAAAGGATGGATCGATCCTTTTGATCCGTTTTGCGGCAAAAACAAAACCGCACAGCCTTTTTTCTAAGTCAGGAGAAAAGCAAAATGCTGTAATATCGGCAGGCACCTTCCAAATAAGAAATGGCATCGATGCCATTGCACCGATGCCATTCTTCTTAAATCACAGTGACTTAAGCTGAAGTTCCAAAGATTGAAATCGTCAGCTTAAGTCTGTCGAACAAGAGCTCTTAGCGTTGTTTGACAGTGATTTCAACACGGCGGTTTTCACGCTCACGCACGTTATCGCCTGTTGGGACACGCAGGGCTTTTTCACCCTTTGCTGTTGCGGAAATGATCCCACGAGGCACGCCAAGTTTGATCAATTCAGCAGTTGCGTTATCAGCACGGCGCAAGGACAGACCCATATTATAAGCCGGAGAACCGGAGGTATCTGTATGGCCTTCGATGGCGACAGCTGGATCGCCACAGGCTTGACGCTCTTCATCAACCAAGGTCAATGTTTCTTGACATTCCAAATCAACAACATCGCTGTCATGACCGAAGAAGCAGATGTAGGTCACAGGACCACATTCTTCTTTCTTCTCGACTTTCTCCATTAATTTGAAGAATTCGTCACGGCAGGCTGCAATGTGAGAATCTTGGAAATCTTCTTCACTTTGCTCAAGCCAGCAATCGAATTTAACTTGAGCACGCGCCGCATTAACAGGATTGTTTTCGCGAGCGCCACCGTCCAAGGCTTTCATCAGCATCGCACGTGCTTCTTGAGCTTCTGGCACGAATGCCGGATCAAGAGCCCATTGATCCAAAGAGGATGGCATGACCATGGTGCCTTGTGCTGCTGTCAAACCTTTTTCAGCAAACAATTCGGCATCAGAATAGTCATACATTTCATCAGCTTCGAAAATCGCGAGATCGCGATATTCTTTCGCCAAAGCGGCTGTGAAATCAGTTCCCTTTGGGCTTGAATCGCGCACGTCTTCCACCGCCGCGGTGCAAGCAGCCGTCAGGCTGAGGATGGCAATCGCCCCGACCAGTTTCGACTTAACCATCTATCTGTTTCTCCACGGGTTTTATTGAAATTCGTTACCCTCTGCCGCGCAACCCGTCTGAAACGGTGTTCTTCAACGCCCGGACAGCCCTGCAGTGCGGCAACCCCACAGGCAAAATAATAAAATTCCATTCAATTGCCAAGCGCTTCAGTCTCTCTTTAAGTCTGATTTCGCAGATGCAATATAGCGTTTGCTCTCCAGAAAAGCTGATGAAAGGGAGAACCCCTTCAGTCTATTGCCAAACAGGAACAAGAGGGAGCGTTAACCAGATTATTGTTGCAATTCTCATGTTCTTGGGACCTTCAACGCCGTCTGTCCTCTCTTCAGAAAACGAAAAAATGATATAAATTGACGGCTGAATACCTATTTTTTGAAGGCGTTTGGCGTAGGATTGGACAGAAATACATATCCGGTTTTTGGAAAATCTGTTGCATAATCGCCGCATGATTTTGCCCTTCCCAAGGCGTTTTGATGGCCTTTGAAAGAGAAAATGCGCGTATCTTGGACAATTGAGTCTCAAATTTTCCTAGAGAATCGCCTTTATCTCTAGATTCATGCACCGACCGCGACAAAAGATCCCCTTTTCTCCCCCCGCGTTCTGGAAAGAATTGTTTGTTTGCACAGAAAAGCAAAGGCAAGGGGATAGAGCGCATGCCACATAAAAGGATCATAGAACACGCGCTATATCTTAAAGACCTCTGCATAAT
>DDLW01000199.1 GCA_002340345.1 Alphaproteobacteria bacterium UBA2562
AAACAATAAGAGAGAGCATTTTATGTGAGTCTATACATCACGCAAAAGGCTCTAGAAGTCGACACAGCGCCCCTTGCGCTCCCAATCGCCAAAGCGTGTGGGTTCTGGTCCGGATGGTCCGCCACGCTCTGGTTGTTTTTCGATGGTGCTTTGCATATCTGAAACAGGCTCTATGCTGCCTTTTGTGAGGGCAGCGCCAGCCGCATCAGGGCCGAAAATAGCTTGCAAGCGTGCTCTCGCTTCGGCTTGACCTTCTCCGGCGCCTGTTTTGAAAGAGGGAGACTCTTTTGTTTCAGCATGATAAACTGTGAAATTACGGTCTTTGGAGTCTTCAGCCATGGGTGTTGTTCTTTCTTGAGCAAAGGTCAGTGAAAGAGAAACAGAAATAAAAGGACCGCGCTTTTGGGCAAAGGCCAAAATACTGGATCCTTCTATGGGGTTTGCTGTTAAAAAGCGCTTTAATTTCAGAGTTTACTGCGAAATGAACGCGATTGGGCCGATTGCGTTCAATCAGTCTTTGTTTTAAAACGAGATATCCTAAAATAGGATAGAAAAAACGTCCACTTAATCTTATTTGAGATGAGGAGTATCCTCTGTGCGGCATGTGTCACGCTCTCCTTCTGTTCCCACTACACAGGGCGTCAAACCCAGCTCTTCGCATCAGGCGTCTCTCTCTGAAAATGCTGGAAAAGGAGCGGATAAAGACGGCAGTGGGAAGCCTAGCGCACGCGCAGCCCAAAAGAAAAAAGGCAAGCCACCCCATAAGAAAAAAACATCCTCTGACTCTGCGCCGATCCCTGGATTGGCCGCACGGCGGGCGGCTTATGATCTCTTCCATTTGGTTATCAGGCGCAATGTGCCCTTGGGAGAGGCTTTGGCGCAATGTCCATCTTTTTATAATCTCTCGGCCCAGAGAGCACCCGAAGAACGCCAGCAAGATCGGGCGCTTGCACGGATGATTCTTTCAAGTTGTTTGCGTTATTTGGGTGAAATTGACGCACTTTTGGCCCAATGTCTTGATAAACCTCTCCCGCAAGACCAAAAAGCCACCCAAGATATTTTACGCATTGGGGCCGCACAGCTTCTGTTTTTGCGGGTGCCGTCCCATGCGGCTGTGGGTCTCAGTGTTGAATTGGCGCCGCGCCTCGGTGCATTTCGGTTCAAAGGTCTCATCAATGGCGTTTTACGCCGTTTGGATCGCGAAAAAGATGCGCTTCGCGCAAAAGCCCTGCAAAAGGCAGGCTTAAGCGAAACACCAGCTTTGCTTGCTTTGCCGCCTTGGCTTCAAGCACGTCTGATCAAAGATTATGGCGCTGAAAAAGCCCATCAGATTGCCCAGGCCCATTTGGGAGACCCCCCCTTAGACCTTTCGATCAAGGACCCCCTAACCCTTTCCACATGGGCCAAGACCCTTGAGGGGGACTGTTTGCCCAATGGGTCTGTGCGCCTCAGGCATTTTTCTGGCGATGTTAGCCAGCTTGCTGGCTATGATGAAGGGGCATGGTGGGTGCAAGACAGTGCGGCAACTTTGCCGGTGCGTGTTCTTGATCCAAAAGAGGGGCAGAGCATTATTGATCTTTGTGCGGCTCCAGGGGGAAAAACGGCGCAAATCGCCGCAAAAGGCGCCCATGTCTTGTCCGTTGAAAATGCGCGTGAGCGCCTGGCGCGGTTAGAAGAAAATATGCAAAGATTAGCTTTGCCCGGAGAAAGCCTTTGCGCGGATGGCCGTCTTTGGCGGCCAGAAAAGCTATATGATGCGGTTTTGCTGGATGCGCCCTGCTCGGCAACGGGGACCCTGCGTCGTCATCCCGATGTTGCCTGGTTAAAGCAAACAGAGAGCTTTTCTGAGATCTATGACCTGCAAGAGGCTCTCCTCGCCAATGCCGCCCGCATGGTGAAGCCTGGTGGATCTTTGGTCTATGCGACCTGCTCTCTTCTCAAGGAGGAAGGAGAGGTACGCATCGCCCATTTTCTGTCGACACAAAAGCAGGACGCAAAAGGATCAGACTGGTCTATACGATCCATTGACCCGCAAGCCATCGGTCTGGAACCGCATTTTAAGACCGAAGAGGGCTTTCTGAGAAGCCTGCCTTGTGATTGGTCAGAGCATGGTGGTATGGATGGATTTTTTATTGCCCATTTACAACGCGGCCATTCGTGATACAAGCACAGCCTTCTTGTGGTGATGCGTCGGATTCCTCGGCAAACAAGGTTTTGGCTTTAAGAGTCTTAAACGAATAATTAACTATAACCCTGTCATGATGAGATGAAAGCCAACCGGCAAAAGTGAGACTCGATCGTCGGTTGGCTAAGCCCGCGCGGCGTTTGAGCGAAATATCAGCCGAAGGTTGATTTTGAAGCCAACCGGCAAAAGTGAGACTCGATCGTCGGTTGGTTAAGCCTGTGCGGTGTTTGCGCGAAATATCAGCCGAAGGCTTGCTTATGCGGCCGGTTTTGACCAGCCCCATAATTTTGTGAGAGCAAGATCGGTTCAGAGAGACCAAGGATGTATGATGCGGCCTTCTTCTTCGGCACCTCTAAAGGAAGAGATGGAAGATCATTGCCAGCCTTCACAGGTGGCACAAGCTGCATCCTTGCCCAAAGCGCCTCAGAAAAATTCTCCCCCAGAATCCCAACCATCCCATCCTGAGACATCAACCGGACAACATCCCGTCAGTCCTGGGCTTGGCCAAGAAAGCAGTTGGATGAAATGGTGTCCGCCTGTGAATCGCCAATCGGTGAATCACATGCTGCAAGAACTCTCACAGATGCTGTATGGGAGTGGCCTTTATCGTTTGACCCTGGCGGGCAGCACCCCTTCTGTCATGCTGCCCATGCTTGAGGATTCGTGGCCTGGCGATTTGAATCAGGGTCGGGATATTCTCGAAGGTCGTTTTTGTTTTGCGGGGGAGACCGTTGAACGGGCTGCGAATCTCTGGCGGCCGCGCACGGCCAGTCAAGAATGGTTGCAGATCATGCATTCCTTTGCCTGGCTTCGGGATTTGCGTGCTGTTGAGCAGCCAGAAGCCGTGCGTTTGGCGCGCGCTTTGGTGGCGGCTTGGATTGATGCGCATCCCAATTGGACGGCCACGGCTTGGGCGCCGGATGTTTTGGGCTTACGTTTGGCGCATTGGATTGGTCATGCGCGCTTTTTGTTGAATGATGATCAAAGCTTTCAATCTTTGTTTTTTGCGAGCCTGTCTCGGCAAGCAAAGCATTTAAGCCGTTGCCTTCCCGCTGGCTTGAAAGGGATTCAGCTTGTGCGGGCGATTAAGGGCCTGATCATGGCCAATCTTGCGCTTCCAGAGGGCGAAGATCGTCTTGTCCGCAGTCTTAAAATGCTTGGTCTTGCCGTTGAGACACAAATTCTTCCAGATGGCGGCCATGTCGAAAGAAATCCTTCTGTGCAGTTGGAGATGCTCCAGCATCTCTTGGACATCCGCAGTCTCTTGAATGCCCGAAAAATCGAACTGCCAGAGTGGATACAGCCTGCGCTGGATCGCATGACGCCGATGTTGCGCTTTTTCTGCCATGGCGATGGGGGCTTGGCCTTGTTCAATGGCAGCCGCGAAGAGGGCATTGATAAAGTTGGCCTGGTGCTTAAGCGGGCGGATATGCGGGGCCGTGCGCCGCTGCAAGCCCCGCATTCTGGCTTCCACCGCTTACAGCTCGGGCGGTCTCTTATCCTGATCGACACAGGATCACCACCGCCATCAGGTTTGGATGCGCGCGCCCATGCGGGCACTTTGGGGTTTGAGTTCAGCTATGGCCGGGAAAGGGTGATTACCAATTGCGGCGCGCAAATTGGGGGCGGACCCGTTTGGCATGCGCTGCAAAAATCCACGGCCGCCCATTCCACCTTGACAGTGGATGACACCAATAGCAGTGAGATTCTCTCCGATGGAGGGATTGGCCGGCGTCCGGGCATGGTGGTGTGCCATAGGGACCAAGGCGATGGTCGTATTTGGTTGGAGGCCAATCATGATGGCTATCGCCGCACCCATGGGCTTGTGCATCGCCGTCGGCTCTATTTCGCTGAGAATGGCGATGATTTGCGGGGCGAAGATTGGCTGATTGGTCGTCCTGGGCCGCATTTTTCCTTGCGTTTTCACTTGCATCCTCTGGTGCGCACCTCGATCATTCGCGAGGGGCAGGCTGCGCTGTTAAGACTTCCCAGCGGTGTGGGATGGCGCTTGCGGACGGGTGATGCTCATATTACAGTCTCGGAATCCGTTTATTTGGGCGATGGCACTGTCCGCAAATCACAACAGCTTGTCATCTCCGGCCATATGACAGAAAAAGAAACCCGTCTCCGTTGGGCGCTCCAGCGCGAGGGATAATTTCAGGATTCCAAAGGACAAAGTCCTTTGGCCGCCGGAGGCTTCAAAAGGACGGTAAGGTCCTTAAGAGCGTTATGGTCAGCAGGCAGCAGGACGCGATATGTCATCATACTTTTCCCAATCCGCTCTTGTTGGCATCACTGTGGGCGGGATCTGCCTGCTGCTGAGCTGGCTTGGGACAGGCTGGTTGATCAAAGAATTGAACCGCCGCCAGATCCTAGACCGCCCGAATGATCGTTCGAGCCATACGATTCCCACGCCGCGTGGGGGCGGGTTGGCGATTATGATGGCTGTCTGTGGGGTTGGGCTTTGCTATGCTTTTGCTTTTTCTGACCAACCGCTTCGTATTGTTGTCCCTGTTTTAGGTGCTTTGTCTCTCGCAGGTCTTTCTTTCTTAGATGATGTGAAGACATTGCCAGCGTCTTTGCGGCTGTTTGTGCAATTGGTGGCCTGCTTTGGTCTGTTGGCCTTTCTCTGGGATGGCGTTCCAGCCAGCATGCCCCTTTTGGGCGCCTGGTTACCAGAAGGTTTCGCGGGCGCCTTTGAATTCGTCCTCACAGGATTTGCATGGGTTTGGTTTCTCAATCTTTATAATTTTATGGATGGGATTGACGGCATTGCGGGGGTAGAAACCGCAAGCTTAGGTGGGGCAATTGTCTTAGCAAGCTTGATTTTACCAGCAAGTCTGGATGGTGTCGCCTTAGGCTGTGCCTTTATCGGGGCAAGTTTAGGCTTTTTAAGGTGGAATTGGCATCCAGCAAAAATTTTCATGGGGGATGTGGGATCTGTCCCACTTGGTTTCCTTTTAGGCTGGCTTTTGCTTGAATTGGCGTGGGCAGGGGCTTGGCTGCTTGCGCTCTTACCGCCATTATATTATGTGGTAGATGCAACGGTGACTTTGATCCGGCGTTTATTGCGAGGGGAAAAGATTTGGCAGGCCCATCGATGCCACTTCTATCAACAGGCCGTGCAAAAAGGGCGCAGCCATGCCGATGTGGCTAGGGCTGTCCTTTGGGCCAATCTGGCGCTTCTTCTCCTTGCCTTTGTCGCAGAAGCCAAAAGTCGTGGTTTAATTCCCTTACTACAGCCCCATGAAAGCGATCCATGGGCGGCCTTTGCTGTTGCGATTCTCATTGTTGTCAAACTGATCCGCTGGATGCAGCGAGAGATATCTTGACAGACCTTGAAAAATGACGGCTATAGACCGCAAGAAAAAAATCAGTCAGACACAGAGTCTGTGCTATTTTATTGGGAACGGAACGCAGTGTGAGTGGGACACCAGACTCTTTTCGCAGCATGATGCGTAAATATGTACAGCGATTACGGCAGCCTTTTGTGGCTCTAGCTCATGATACATTCATGGCGCTGGTCGCTTTTTTGCTGTCCATGTGGTTTGCAACAGAATTACGGTATAATCTTGACCTCACGAGCTTTATTCCGCCCGAGGCACTGGCCCAAGCGCTTGGATCTTTTGGGGTCATGGCCGCGGTGGTCTTTTGGTTGATGGGGCTTTATCGCGGGATTTGGCGTTATGCGTCGATTAGCGATATGATCGCGATTGTACGGGCTGTGAGTGTTTTGGTGCTTGTTTATCTCGGGGCTATGTTCATGGTGACCCGTTTGGACTTTGTGCCGCGCTCGTCTTTGGTGATTGTCTGGTTTTTACTCATTTTTTTCTTAGCAGGTCCGAGGCTCTTATATCGTTGGCTGAAGGATCGTTCGCATTTTACAATTTTTGATCGTAGTGGCGAGCAAGCTCTTCCCGTTTTGTTGGTGGGGTTCGGCGATGGGGCTGAAATCTTCATCCGCGAAATGGCTAGAGAGCGCAACCCTGATTTTAAAGTTTTGGGTGTTATTGACGAAAAAGGTTATCGCATTGGCCAGCGGCTCCACGGGGTCCAAGTCTTAGGAGATCTTAAGGATATCCCCTCGCTTCTTGAAAAACTGAAGCAGAGAAAACGCGCGGTTCAAAAATTTATTTTAACCAAAGAAGATTTTGATCCGCAACTCTTACGCCAATTGCTCGATATTGCTGAGAGGCAAGGCTTATCCCTCAATCGGTTACCCCGCTTAACAGAACTGAAGCATGGTGAAAGTGCCAGTCGATTTGAACCCCGTCCGATTGCCATTGAAGATTTGCTCGGACGACCGCAAACGGTTCTCGATCGCGATGGCATGAGAGATATGATTGCGGGGCGCTGTATTTTGGTGACGGGCGCTGGTGGCAGTATCGGCCAAGAATTGGTGCGCCAGCTGGCCAGTTTTCACCCAGAACAGCTTATCTTGGTCGATCATTCGGAATATGCGCTTTATGCGATTGATCTTGAACTGCAAGAGAGTTTTCCTGATCTCCAGAAAGAGGCTGTCCTGGCCTCTATTCGTATCGCCAGCCGACTTGACAGCATTTTCGAACAGTATCGCCCTGATCTTGTTTTCCATGCGGCGGCTTTAAAACATGTGCCGATGGTTGAAATGAACCCAACAGAAGGGGTGATCACCAATGTGATCGGCAGCCGAAATGTCGCAGATGCTTGCCGCAAATATGGTGTGCAAGCGATGATCATGATTTCCACCGATAAAGCGATCAATCCGACGAATATTATGGGCGCGACAAAGCGCTTGGCTGAAAGCTATTGCCAAGCGCTCGATGTGGAAGAAGCTGCAAAAACCCACCTTTCCTCACAGGATGAGGACCAGCCTGTCCCCCAAAGCACACGCTTTATGACCGTGCGTTTCGGCAATGTGCTTGGGTCAACGGGATCGGTTGTCCCCCTTTTCCAACGTCAATTAGAGCGTGGTGGACCTTTAACGGTCACACATCCAGATGTCACACGCTATTTCATGACCATCCGTGAAGCGGTTGAATTGGTTTTGCAAGCCTCCGTTTTGGGGCTGCATGGTCGGCGCGGCCGTGCTGCGCCTGAAGGGGGCTATCGCGGGCGTATTTTTGTCTTAGATATGGGCAAGCCTGTAAAAATTACAGATTTGGCCGTAAAAATGATTCGGTTGGCCGGGTTACGCCCCCATGAGGATGTGGAGATTGCCTATACAGGGTTGCGTCCTGGGGAAAAGCTTTTTGAAGAGCTGTTCCATGGCGGTGAGCCTGTTTTGCCAACGGCCCATAAGGAAATTTTTCTAGGAACACCGAGATTGTCGCCCTTAGCCTCTCTGACGGAGAATTTAAAAAAGCTTGAAGATCTCGCAAGAGCGGATGAGAAAGAGGCGACGATTGCTCTTTTGGGTGATCTTGTCCCAGAATATGCACCACCACATCATGATCGGCCCCATGACAGGCAAAAAGAGAGCAAAGAGCCTGTGGTGATAGCGCCGTCACGCTAAAGAGAGGGTGGCAGACTTGACATTATTTTTTATTTCTGGTCCTTAAAGACCATTCTGATCTTGAGCTTAGAGTCATCCGCGACCAAACCTAAGTCACGGATGACTCTAGAGTCTTGTTTTTGCCGCAAAACGAAAGCGACCAGGGGGATCCACCTGATCGCGCTT
>DDLW01000270.1 GCA_002340345.1 Alphaproteobacteria bacterium UBA2562
AACAGAGAGCATTTCCACTGATTCAAGATAAAAATGAAATGCTCTTGAGCCTTTCGCTTTTACTTTAGAGCAAGTAAAAGGCTCTCTGCCAATGTATAAACATAGTTGCGGTTTGCTTTACCCTAGAACAGTCTTAAAAAGTAGAATAAAGATCATTGCAAAACTTGCGATCACACCAGAGGCCATGGCAGCCACTTCTTGGCCTTTTTTCTCCACAACCTCGGGCTTGGTCATCTCACCGCCTTCGATTTTTTGGATTTCATTTTCCGCTTCCGTATAGTCCGCTGTCGCATCCCGGAACCCTTCGGTGTCGCGGTCGCGCCGTGCGGTGTTCTCCAACGCATACGCCAAATCCATCAAAGTGCCTTTTTCGGCAATTTTCTTGATTTCCTTACGCAAGCGTTCGCGGAAACTACGGTTAAAGTAGGTATCAACAATGGGGTCTGCGAGCTTGACAAGCCATTGCGCCAGATGGAAAGGCGTTTCCTCGGCGGTATATTGCTGGACTTCTGCCAAAAGGCGAATAAGGGCCAGGCGGCGTGCCGATTGAAACTCTGAAGACAGGCCTTGCAGATGTTGATCCATGGGATGTTTGAGTTTCGAGGCAATAAAAGCCGCGATATGGCGATCTATGGGTTCTCCTTTTCCAGAACGCTCGACAGCCGCATGGTCTAAGGCCGTCAGCATTTGGTTGATATGGAGAACAAAATGTTTTTCAACCATAGGGCTGATGCAAGGGCAGCTGGGATTGAGCTCATACAGGCAGCGCTCGAGGCCATATCCAATTGTGCCACGACCCAGCATAAAGGTCATCATTTCGAAATTGCGGCGCAAAAGATTCTGTTCAGGGGTCTGAACTTCTTGGGTTTCAATCCAATAGATCGGTAATTTAGAGTTTGCCGTTTCCGCAATTTCACGCACATCCCCATTCTTGATATAGCGCGCCATCAAGGCTGTGGGATAGCCATCAATACGGGCTGAGAATTGGCGATAGCGAACAGGGGCGAGGGGGTCTAGGACAACGCAGGCACGGGCGACCATCCGGTCTTCAATGCCACGGCGTCCGCCAAAGGCTGCGGCCGAACGGATCGAGCTGTTGAAAGCAGAGGCCAATTCGTCATCTTCAAACCCACGGCGAATCCAAACATCAACAGCATCATTGGCAATGGATTTTGTGGCCGCCGACCAATTGCGCACAAACGCATGGGCCAAGGTTGGTGTCGAAAGATAATCAACGCCCTGGAAAGAAAAAGGTCTTTGGGCTCTAATGGCCAATTTGGGCTGTTTGGGGCTTAAGCGACGACCGTTAAGCCACATTTCTAATTCAGCAACATTCCAACGTTCGCGGGCGTCATCGGTCAAAAGCCCCCGCAAGACTTCCATAAGACTTAAAGGAATACGGGCATCGCCCAAAAGGGCGCTATAAGATCCCTCTGCGAGTTTACGCTCGATAATCCGATCATCTGTGGTATCGGCAAGAGGGTTGCGCCCCATCAGCAACATGGCCAATAAAATGCCAAAACTATACATGTCATCGCGGCTGGAACCGGGGCCGCGACCGCCTGGCTCTGCCATGCTGCTGTCAATGGGTTCACACACAACAGGCTGATGCATGGCGGGCGGCGCGGAGAAACCTTCCCCCAGAACGACTTCGCCTAAAACCGCATCTTTATAAAAAAGATTGTCAATCCGGATCGAGCGGTGCGCCACATGGGATTCTTGTAGATCTTTCAAAACCGGCAGAAGCGGGCGAATCACATTACGGGTGATTCTATCTTCGTTAAAAGGTGAGAAATGATCATTGAAATGTTCTGCGATCCGACGACCGCCAGGGCGTTCGACAACAACCACAAAACGGCGATGATCGGATCCGGGCCAGTCAGAAACGCCCCATTCAATGGGAGAGAGCAGGCTTTCACGGTCGATACGGCGGAAGGCAAGCAGATCCTCGCCCCGTGGAGGGAGCAAGCCTGTGGACACGAGGGCAAAAACGGTATGATTGATATCGGCCGTGTCGCGGCAATGGAAGGCTTGTGCTGTCGGGGAATCTAATTCCGGGAGAGGCTGGTCCGCAGAGATATGGAAACGATCATTGACAATGATCGTACTTCCACTTCCCGCTGTCGCTTCCGACAGTTGAAGCTCTTCTACCTCTTCTTCCTCCTCTCCCTCTTCTAAATCCAGGTCGAGGTCGTCGAAATCATCCAGATCGTCGGCAGACATCCGCACTATCCCAGCGTAATCTCTAGAGCCTATTTTGGACTGTGGCGGCCAAAATCACTCTAAAGTATTGGTTTATGGCAAAATGGACAGGATCAAAAAGACGTCTTGGACAAAGAGGTTCTCTTTGATCTGCCTTTGCGCTAAAGCCCTTCAACCCTTTGTTTCTGCGATAAAACAGAGTGGCCAATAATCGTCATAGGTTTCTAAAATCGGCCCGTGATGTTTTTTCGCATAAGCTATCAATAGGGTATCGTCTCTCTGTGATCAAGCGCGCAAATGAAGAGCAAAAACTGTTCTTTTTCTCAAAAAGCAGCTTTGGCGAAAGCACCCTTTGCAGATCACAGAAACTATCCTATCTAGTACACAACACTGTTAAACTTTCCTTAGCAAGCGCTAGAAAGCGGTGCGTTTCTTATTTTTTTAGGGCGTCCAGGTTCTAAAAAAGACAATGAGAGCAAAGTGTGGCTGGATAGGGGGCTCCAGACAAAACATTTGGAAATCTCTCATGACCTCTTTTTTTGATTTTCAGTCTCAAGCTTTTCAATAACTTCCGAGGCTTCGCAACGCAAAATCCGAGGTAAATCGAGGGGACCATTTTGCGATGAAAATATAAGCGCATGCCAGAAAGGCTTATACAGCCTATCGCTGAAAAAGGCTGTTAACTCTGTCACTGATTTGCCCTTTGCTTTCAAATTTTCGCCGACAGCCCAGCGATGGGCTTTGACAGCCGAACTGTCAACCAGAAATTGCGCCGAAGGTGTCCGTGGAGGCTAGAGCCTTTTGCTTTTAATTTGAATCAGGTGAATGCTCTATCTTAGCTCTAAGGCAAAAGCCCCCGAACCCTTTCGCAGACCAGCGCTGAAAACGGTTATACAGGCTTAACCGGGCGGCTATAGGTTCTATTGTTGTTGGTTGGTATGAGGTGACGAACGCGATGCCATTGCTTCTTGGATGGCGAGGGCAAGGGCGTCGACTTGGACAGGTTTTGCTAAATAATGATCAAAACCGATTGCTAAGCCTTTTTCCAAATCATGTTTGGTGGCATGGGCTGAAAGGGCGATAATGGGAATATGGGCCAATTTATCAAGGGCCCGCAGCTTTTTCAGAGCTTCATAACCGCTCATGCCTGGAAGATTGATGTCCATTAAAATAATATCTGGCGGGGATGTTTCTGCTAAAGACAGCCCGAGTTCGGCATTATGGGCGACGGTCATTTTAAGCCCCTTGATATAAGACATAATCATTTCCATAAGCTCAATATTGGAGGGATTATCTTCAATATAGAGCAAGGAGCCAGTAATTTCTGGGAGCGTTGTCATGGCATTTAAATAATGTCGTGGCGCTTTTTTATGCTCAGCCTTTTGTGTTTTAGGGAGATCAACCCAGAAATGGCTGCCGACACCAACAGAACTTTCAAAACCAATATGTCCTTTCATCAGGGTGACCAGCTTTTGGGTCAAAGCAAGGCCAATGCCTGTGCCTTCAATGGCTGTTTGCTCGGCCCCTAAGCGGCTGAAAGGCTTAAAGAGCTCTTGATGTTTTTCAGAAGGAATGCCATTGCCGGTATCGATAATCGTCACCCTGGCCATTTCGCGATCTTCGCAAGCGCATTTGATCTCAACATGACCCTCTTCGCTATTATATTTAATGGCATTGGAGAGGAGATTAAGCAGAACCTGTTTAAGTCTTGTGTGATCGGCCTGGATGGTTTCAGGGCAGCTCGGGCAAATATTAGCATTCAGGGTTATCATATGTTTTGCCGCAATTGGCTGCGACATTTCTACGCATTCTTCGATGATTTTCTTAAGATTGATTGGTTCCAAAGAAATATCTATTTTCCCAGCTTCTATTCTCGATAAATCGAGGACGCCATTGATCAATTCAAGAAGATGCTCACCACCTTTAAGAATATGGTTCACACAGGACAGTTGAGCTTTTGTCAAAGGCTCTTTGGGATTGAATTGAAGAAGCTGTGCAAATCCTAAAATAGCATTCAGCGGCGTCCGTAATTCATGGCTCATGGAAGACAAGAATTCAGATTTGGCACGATTGGCCTTTTCCGCATCATCGCGCGCGGCTTGCATTTGACTGCGACGGTGGATTTCATCGCTGTAATCTTCTAATAAGCAAAAATTAAATTCTGAATCGCCAGATTCATTTGTCACAACACCAGCGGTGACTTTCGCAGGAAAGACCGTATCTTCGGTATTCTTGACTTTTATAATATTACACCAGCTGATCCCTTTTTCTAAACTTAAGAGGAGGTCTTTGGCGGCCTCTTCCGTGGGACGGGCCAGAATATCGTTTAAAGAGAGTGTCTGTGAATTTTTCGTATAAAGCTTGAATAAATTTGCAAAAGCAGCATTCGCATAGGTAATCGAGCCACTGAGATCTGTGATGAGAACCGCACTGTCGGAATTTTCAATCACCCTTTGAAAACGGCGTGTTTCTTCTTCTGCCTCTTTAATGCGCGTAATATCAATGACAATGCCAAGCAGATTTAAAGGGTCTCCATCGGCATTTCTGACAACATCGCCACGATTTCTTAACCAACGAACACTGCCATCAAGCCAGATCACACGATGTTCTATGTCAAGGCCGGTTCCCTCTTCGATACAGGTTTCCATGGCATTGATGAATTTCTGACGATCAGAAGGATGAATAGCATGCAAGAAATTAACATAGCTTGCTTCAAGCCTGACGCCGGGACCCGATAATAAAGGCGGAACACGTTCGGACCAATAAAGCGTGCGATCTGTAAGATTTAAATCCCAATTGCCAATATTTGCAAAGCGCTGGCTGCGTTTTAAGCGTTCTTCACTCAGTAATAACTTTTCGTCCCTTTGGGCGCGCTCCATCGCAGAACCCGCCCAAAGGCCGAGCAGTCTCATAAATTCACGGTCTGTATCGTCAAAGGCTCTTTGATATTTGCGCGCACTACTAAAATTCAATGTCCCATAAAGCTCCCCCCGGACATAAACGGGAACAGCAATATAAGTCTCGAGACGAAACTGACTATAGCAAGGATGATTGGCGTAAGCGGAGGCCTTCATTTCCGTTTCGCAGACGACATCGCCTTTGTGAACTGTGAGATGGCAATATGTCTTCTCAAGGGAAAAGACCAGGCCTGGATCAATGGCCTCTCCACGACTTTGACAATATTCAACCGTATAAACATCGCCTTCGATTTTACTTAAAATACCAATGTCTAAATTGAAATGATTCAGGGCGAGGTCTAAAGAAAAATTGATTTGTTCTTGGGCTGTTGCCGCTGTGCTGGAAAGGGTTTCCGTCAATGTTTTGAGAGAATGGAGGGATCGTCTTAACGTGCGTTCGGCGCTTTTTCGGGCTGAAATATCTCGCATAATGCCGACAAAACGACGCTTATGACCTGGACTTCCAATAATCTCATTAATGGAGAGGAAGACATCGATTCGCTGGCCATCTTTTTTCCGACCTATCACAGAACGCCCAATACCAATAATTTTCGGATCATGCCCTTTAATATAGTCGTTGATATAGTTATTATGGGAAGAGTGATCGGGTTCTGGCATAAAAATAGAAACATTTTGACCGATCAATTCTTCGGACATATAGCCAAAGAGATTTTCTGTGGCTTGATTAATACTTTCAACAAGACCATGTTCATTGATTGTAATAACAGCTTCCACAGCGCTGTTCAGGATTGCATTTTGCTCAGCTTTACTTTTCTTAAGGTCAAGCGTGTCTTTAATGCTTTTTTGCATAATATAGTAAAGGGAAATAACAGAATAAATAGCCAAGAGCCCAATGACAGAAAAAACAGGCACCATAAAGAGGGCCCACTTCGCAATAAATTCTTGTTTTTTAGCAAAATCAGAGACTTTTTCGCGGGATCTATCAAGACCGCCTAACATATTTTCTTTTAATACTGAGAGTAAAGAATCTATATTTTGCTCTGTATTGTTGAATTTATACTCGATATTATTCTTTTGATGTAAGTCTATTATTGAAATAAGATTATGTGTTGCGTCTTTTTCTTCTTGATTGAGATCTAAAGCTTGGTAAGCGGTTAAGTTCGACCGCAATCTTTCCAAAATGGCATCGATATTTTTGAAATGGCTGAGAGGAAGATGTTGTGGCGTGATCTCAAAATCTTCTCCAATATCACTGCGGCCAAAATCAAACGCAAGAGAGGCAAAAAGACGGGCTTTATCTTCAGAATTTTTATGATATTTCTTCCAATTAAGGGAAAGCTCGCGTGTGTTTCTGTGTATTTGGAGGCTGCCAAAAACAGCAATACACGCCGCCATAATCACAGCGAAGACGGTTGCATACGCTATCCATCTTAACCAGTCTGGTTTTGGTAAAAATGGAATCATTCTACTGGACTTTCTTACTTACCGGTCAAAGCTTGTCACGATAAAACGACAATATGACATTTATAGGCTCAACGGGAAACAAAACTTAAGATTTATTTATTTTAAAGAATACAATTAAAAATTTTGCCATTCTCTTTTCCCTTTCCCTATCATTATTCTCTCTGCCGTAGAAGAAGCCGACATTGGTCGGGCTCTTTATTGCGAGAAATGAATGCATAAACAAAAAGATAACCAGCGAAAGAGCTTGATAATATCTTTTGTCAGAGTCATGAAATTAGAAACAACTTAACTTTACGGCAGCCAAAACAGAAGGCTTGTTTGGAAAGTTTATGTAAGCAATTCTGACTATCAAGCTATGCTTTTTTATGTAAAGCTTTGATCGTTTCTTACTCTATTTTGGCGAATATGACAAAGCATTATTTTGTTTTAAAGGGATTCTTTAGATGATTTTTAGAAAAGCAGATTCCTATTGTAACTTTTTATGCTTTGGGAGGCGAGAGCATTTTGCGTGATGATAGACTCACATAAAATGCTCTATCTTATTGTTTTTGCCGCAAAACGCATGGTGATAGGGGCTGCCACTTTAACCAGCTTTGCTCTAAGCACTTTAATGCGCA
>DDLW01000045.1 GCA_002340345.1 Alphaproteobacteria bacterium UBA2562
TTAACCAGCTTTGCTCTAAGCGGCGCGGATTTCAGACAAGAAGGTCTCAATTTCCCGTTCGAGCATGGCGGCATGGTTGTGGAGGAAGCTGGAGGATCCCAGCACCTGTCCGGCCGCGCCGCCGGTTTCTGAAGCGGCACTGGAGACCTGGGTAATATTGCTGGAAACAGTCTCTGTACTGCTCGAAGCACGCCTCAGGCTTTGTGAAATCTGAGCCGAGGCCGCACTTTGCTCTTCGACGGCTTGGGCAATGCGGTTTGAAATCTCGTCCATGGCACTGATGGTGCCAGAGATATCTTGGATCGCAGAGACCGTGCTTTGGGTGGCATTTTGCAGGGCTGTGATCCGCTGGGAAATATCATCGGTGGCCAGGGCGGTTTGGGTGGCTAAGTCTTTGACTTCTGAAGCGACAATGGCGAAGCCCCGTCCGGCCTCTCCAGCGCGGGAGGCCTCGATGGTCGCATTGAGGGCCAAGAGATTGGTTTGGGTGGCAATCTCTTGGATCAAACGTGTGACCGTACCGATGTGCGCCGTTAAGTCAACCAAATTTTGGACGGTGACCAGGGTCTCTTCTGCTTGGCCCACAGCGCGCGCGGTGATGGTTGCCGAAGAGGTCACTTGACGACTGATTTCTGTCACAGACTCTGTCATGCGCCCTGTCGCTGAGGCGACCGTGAAAACATTAGTAAAGGCGCTTTCTGCGCTTTCGGCAGAATCTTGCGCCAAAGTGTGGGTGCGACGGGCAATATGATCGAGCTCATCGGCGGTGCGGTCCAGTTCACAGGAGGCGCTGGTCACAGCCTGCACCACGTCCGAGACAGACCGGTCAAAGCGCGCAATACTGGCCTCTATCGCGTTATGACGCAGGCGTTCGGTTTCATGGGCTTGTTCTTTTTCTGCCTGGAGTGCGCGATTGGCCAGGGCATTTTGCTTAAACACACAAACCGCTTTCGCCATTTTGCCGATTTCATCCGCACGATTGGCATCGACCAACTCTTGCTCCAAAGCCCCTTCAGAAAGGCGATGCATGGCGATGTTGAGACGGTGCAAAGGCAAGACAATATGGTGGGCCAAGACAAGGGTCATGGCACTGCCAAACAGAATCCCGATCACCATAATCGTGACAAGGCTGAAGGTTGCAAGGGAAATGGTGTCGGAAGCGTCTTTTTCCGCTTGCCCCTGGAGAACAGCGGCAAAGTCTGAGAAATTCTTCAATTCTTGGGAAAAGGCAAAGGCAAAATGTTCGAAGGCTTGTTCTTTCTCCCCCATGACATTTTTGGCGGCAAGAGCAGCCTTATGGGCGGCAAAAGCCGCATCAGCCCCCTTCTGGAGTGCGGCCACGGTGTCCAGCAAGGTGTTAAGGCCGATTTTTTTCCAATCTTTGGCCCTTTCAAGGCGGTTATAGAGGGCTTTGACAAGTTTCAAAAGCACCCGACGTTGGGTCATGGCTTTTTTGCGCAAGGGGGCTAATTGGGTGACATCGGACTCTAAGGCGTAGCGTCGAACCTGTTCTTGATAGACAGCAAGGCGGCGCAATAACTTATAAGAAATTTTCAAAACAGGATAAGACTGGGTGAAGGTCGTATGGACTGTCGTGTGAATTTGACCTGGATCTGGGGGGTCTGAAGCGAGAAGCCGTTTTATCTCTCGTTCGCGTGCCCCCATGCGCTGTTCGCCATAGGTGATGAATTGGGTGAGCTTGTCGGCGAGAACCCCATGGGCCTTTTCAAATTGGTCTAATTCTTCTGCCGCGGTCTGCTCGGCCGCTAAGCTGATCTGTGTGGCCGCCACAGCCGCCATGGCAGCCTCTTCAAAATCCTGATCTAAGGCCATCAAACGGTGCAAACTCTCGCCAGCCTCTGTTGTCCCATAAGCGGCGAGGGTTACGCCGAGATCATGTTCAATTCGGTCAAGCTGGACCTTTAAGGCTTCGCGCGCTGTCTCCAGGGATTCTAACGTCGGGGCGTGTAAGCTTTGGCGGGCTTGTTCCTGCAAGGCGGTCATTTGTGCCCGTAAATCCAAGGCCGTTTGACGGATCGGCGTTGCCGTTTCCCTCAAATCACTGATGGAGACATAAATACGGTGGATGAATCCCATGCCCGAAAGGCCCGTGACCGCGATCAACAGAATAAGAAGAGAGAAGGCACAGAGCAGCTTTGCCCGAAGACTCAATTTTGATAACAGCCTCATCCGTTTTCGATCCCCATAAAGACTTGATATCCGCGTTTTGCGGATCTGGGTCTGATGTTCGACCCATCCCTGGCAAGGCTATCGGTTTGGGGTTTAGAATTGCAACTCATTATTAATTGCACTGCGGGCGGCGTCTTAAGGTGAATATGAGAGTCTCTTTAAATGAAATTTAACGCTTCCGTAACATTTCTACCCATTGGCGTGTTAAACCGCGATGGGATCGCAGAATGAACGCTTTTTTTGCTTATGAGGACAGTATCGTCTCTTTCGAAATACACGCTATAGATGCGCCTCGGCCAGGAAAAACAGAAACAGCCTTTGTGACCAGATGGGATGTGAATAACCCAAAGAAAAGAATATGTTGGGTTATTCAGCGCTAAAATAAACAGGGCGGCGGACACGACTCGCAGCGCTTTATGCACCCAGTCCGTTAGAACCAAATCCGGCTGCCCAGATATCGTCTAAACTGTATGTCTTATTTTTAAAACTCATTTTGTGTATCGTTTTTCGAATCCTATTCCTCTAACAACCTCCAAGAATTGATATGTCATCATCCGTCTTCAGCCTCCCCCCTTTCATGCGCCATGTCACAATAAGATCAGGAACATCTGAGTTTTTGAAAGAATATCTCATGGCAAAATCAGTATCGGCAGGCGGCGGCGACATTATGCTTGCTCTATAACCGTCATAAGGGAGATCATTATCATAGCCAGTTGAATTTTCGTAATAACTTGGCGCAGCATTGATCATTACTTTAGGACCTTGAGCAAGCATACTCACCATTATGATTGAACGTACGGAACATCCTTGCCATGTACCACCCCCTTCTATTAAAACCGCTGGCGTGGCGTCTTTCAGCATGAAGGGCGTCACGTTTCCAAGTTTTCCCCAGGATCCGTTCCCAGTAAACCCTTCTTTTGCAATAAGAATGGGACTTTTTTGGCCTATATCTTGCAAATCTTGCAAGTAGTAAATATTCAAAAGGCCTTCCATAGAATGATAGGCCTGACGATACTCGGTTTTTGTCAAGAGTATTAAGTATCCATCGCATTTTATACTAAATACAGCCGTGATTTCCCCAATAAAATTATTCTCTTCGTGTTCTCTTAAAGGGGTCTGATAGGTTCCATCAACCCTTTGGATATATCCGTGCAATTCGATAGCCTTCATTGCATGCGCTGTGATCGAGTGGTCCGGTGCATAAAAAACACTTTGTCTCTGCCGGTGCTTATCACTGGCACCACGCTCCTCAAGCGGCGGCAAGGGAATCTGGATTTGACCGCGAAAAAAATACTCGCGGAGAGCAGGGAACTGGCTGGAGATACACTCTCTAACCTTTTTATCAGGAATAATACGCAATTTTTCTTCTAGATATTTCCGATTGCTGCGGATTTCAGTCTTACGAAACTCTAAAACACTGTTGCCTTGCGGGAGCGCACGCACAATAACAACAGCGTTAGTGCCAGTTTCCAATTTATACAGGGAGCCGGAAAGGCATAATGCATTCGTATTTTTTAAAAGCTGGGTAATGCTGGCATCCGCCTTGCTTATCTTAGAGTCCAAAATCAAACAAAGCAAAAGATTTTTCTCATATTATCAGATCACTAAAAGCAAAACCAGTCAAGGGAAAGTTATTTTAACTATGGGCTTTCTTGAGCCGGTACAGGATCTTATATCTCCTGTCGAGAGCTGACCATGATGATAGCATGGCTTTCAAAAGCCTGTTTATAAAATTAAGGGGTCTTTTGAAAAGACCCTTTAGAGCAAAGCGCGATCAAGTGGAGCCACCCGGTCGCTTTCGTTTTGCGGCAAAAACAAGAATCTAGAGTCATCCGTGACTTAGGTTTGGTCGCGGATGACTCTAGGGCCACATCTGGGCTGCATGAAGCACACGTAGCACTGTCACGGTTTCCAAGGTTTCGGTATAGACGACAATATAATTAGGTCGAACGACCAGTTCACGCGTTCCCTTGATTCTGCCGGGGCGACAACGTTTTGGATAAGCTGGTAATTTAGAAACTTTGTCTTGGATTTCTTTTAGCAGGGCCAGAGCCGCATCAGGGTTATTTTCTGCGATATAGGCGACAATTGCTTTTACATCGGCAATGGCAGGAGCCTTCCATGCGAGTTTAGGCACGACGTTTCTCGTCGATCAAAGCTTGGACTTCTTCCATGACAAGGTTATGAGGGATAGCGGGGTGCGGATCGGCCAGGGCTTCGCAGACTTTGGCTCGGAACCAGGCATCATGCGCCTTTAGATCTGTTGTTAGACTATCAGGCAAACCGCCCTCAGCGGCAATACGGGCCAACAAAATGTTTACGGCATCCGAAAATGTTAGGCCAGCCTTGGCCAAAGCGTCCTCGGCCTGCATTTTGAGTGAAGAATCCACATGAACCTGGAGTATAGAGGTTTGAGTGGGCATGATATAATCCCCTGTCGAGAGCCAATTATGATGATAGCATGGCTTTCAAAAGCCAGTTTATAAAATTAAGGGGTCTTTTGAAAAAGACCCCTTAAAACCCCCAAAAGCTTTTTGAAAGACTTTTTCTCGAAAAAGTCGTCCCATTTCGCGCGCGCGAAAAAGAGCCTCTAATCGCGAATTTTCCCGGATTTTGGCCACGCCGTGGGCGTTTTCTTCCCAACGGCGCCACGCTTCCCAAGCCATTCAGAGAGGTCCGTGAGCTTTTTCACCTTGGCCGCGCTGCCATAAGTGAGCCCTTCCAGAGCCGAGAAGGTGACGATGTCAACCAGCTTCTCAGCGGGCAGGAGCGCTTGACCGGCTTTGAGCTTTTGTAAGATCACGCCACGCGACCGCCCCATCTCTGGCAGTTCATCGAGGGGGAAAATCAAGAGCTTGCGGCTATCGCTGACCACAGCGACCCGGTCGCCGGTGATGGGAAAGCAAGCAATGGCTTTCGCATCGTCGCCGACATTCATGATCTGCTTGCCATTGCGGGTTTGGGCGATGACGTCTTGCTCGGCGATTTGGAAACCACGGCCATCGTCAGAGGCCATGAGGAGCTTTTGCGTGCCAGTACCATCGGGACCAGGGCGGTGGAGACGCAAGGAGATCACCTCATGCTCATTGGGGAGATCGATGGACAGACGCAAAGGCTCGCCATGGCCGCGTCCTTTGGGCAATTTGTCAATCGCCACCGTATAAAAGCGGCCATTACTGCCAAAAATCAGCAATTTATCGGTGGTTTCCGCATGGAGGAAATGGTCCGGACCATCGCCTTCTTTGAATTTGATGTCACTGTCTTCTTCGAGATGGCCCTTCATGGCCCGGATCCAGCCTTGGGCCGAGCAGATGACGGTGACGGCTTCTTTTTCAATGACGGCTTCGACGGGGACCTCAATCACAGGCGGGGGCGTGCCAATTTCCGTGCGCCTTGTGCCCATGACGCTGCCATCGCGGGCTTTGCGCTTGCCGAATTTCTTTGCAATGTCTCGGATTTGGCCTGCGATGGTTTTCCAGCGCCGGGGTTCATCGGCGAGGAGATCTTGCAAATCGGCTTGCTCGGCGGCAAGAGCGTCATATTCCTTCTGGATCTCAATTTCTTCGAGCTTGCGCAACGCCCGCAAACGCATATTGAGGATCGCATCGACCTGGATCTCGGATAAAGACCAGCGCTGCATCATTTCTTTTTTGGGATCGTCTTCTTCGCGGATAATGCGAATGACTTCATCGAGATTGAGATACGCAATCAAATAGCCAGAGAGCACTTCCAGACGATGGGCGATCTTGTCCAAACGATGTTGGGTGCGACGCAGAAGGACCTCATGGCGGTGATCCAGAAAAGCCTGGAGCACCTCACGCAAGGTCATGACCCGGGGCACGCCATGGGCATCAAGGACATTCATATTCAGGCTCGCCCGCACTTCAAGATCGGTGGCCTTGAACAGGGATTCCATGAGAATATCCGCATCAACATTGCGGGTTTTGGGCTCTAAGACCAAGCGGACATCATCGCTGCTTTCATCGCGAACATCGGCGAGCAAGACAAGTTTCTTTGCGGTAATCAGATCGGCAATGCGCTCAATCAGCTTGGCTTTTTGCACCTGATAGGGCATTTCGGTGACAATCACCTGATAGCCACCCCCTTTCAGGCTTTCCTTATGCCAGCGCGCCCGCAGCCGGAAGCCGCCGCGCCCGGTGCTATAGGCTTCAAGGATGCTGTCTGGGGCTTCGACCAGCACGCCACCGGTGGGAAAGTCCGGACCGGGCAGATATTTCACCAAGGCCTCGATGGTGGCGTTGGGATGTTTGATGAGATGGAGGGTGGCCTCGCAAATCTCGGCGACATTATGGGGCGGGATGGCGGTGGCCATGCCAACAGCAATGCCGGTGACGCCATTGGCCAGCAAATTGGGAAAGGCGGCCGGAAGAACAACCGGTTCTTCTTCGATGCCATCATAGCTGGGGCGGAAATCCACCGTGTTTTCGTCAATGCCATCGAGCAGCGCCAAAGCGACATCGGTCAAACGCGCTTCGGTATAGCGCATGGCCGCCGCATTATCGCCATCGATATTGCCGAAATTGCCTTGACCATCGACAAGGGGATAACGCTGGGCGAAATCTTGGGCCAGGCGCACCATGGCATCATAGATGGCACTATCGCCATGGGGGTGGTATTTCCCCATGACCTCGCCGACGATCCGCGCGCATTTCTTAAAGCCTTGATCGGGGTCGAGCTTCAACAGGCGCATGGCATGGAGCAAGCGCCGCTGAACCGGCTTGAGACCGTCGCGCACATCGGGCAAAGAGCGTGACATGATGGTGGAGAGGGCATAGCTGAGATAGCGTTCTCCGATGGCCTCTGACAGAGGGCGGGTGCGAATCTCGGCGGCGGGATCGGACATGAAGGCAATTCCAAACGGTCAGGGGCAGGGTTAGGGCTAACTGAAACTTGGCCTTTTCGCACAAAAAAGACAGGAGGGCAAAGGGCAAAAGGAGAGACCTAAGATTCCAAAAGCTTTTTGAAAGACTTTTTCTCGAAAAGTCGCCTAATTTTGCGCAAGCAAAAAAGAGCGGCGTTTGTCAGTGAGGTATCATAAAGAAAGAAACATCGTCCGGACTTGCTCCCAAACCTGATCCAGACTCAAATCTCTCAGATCCGGGCATTGCAGAAAGTGCACAGGCCGGTCAGGATGGCTGTTCCGAGGAAGGGTCATCTGGGGATCAGAGTCCGCACTATACAGCACCAACAAGGGACAGCCAGCGGCGGCAAACAGATGCATCGGTCCAGTGTCATTGCCAATGGCAAAGCGCGCTTGGGTCGCAAGAGAGACCAAATGGCCAAAATCCGTACGGCCCGAAAAATCGAGGGCTGCGGGGCAAATAGCGCGTAATGCTTGGATGGCGTCCCGTTCTGTCTCGGTGCCAATCACGATGGGGGTGATGTTGTGGTCGAGAAGCTTTTGCGCAAGCTGGCCATAATCGGCAGCGGGCCATTTTTTCTTTGGCCGTGTGGGGGCGGCGCCGGGGACAAGCAAAGCAAAATCAGCTGGCAAAGGCGCAAAGGCCGACAAATCCTTCTGAAGACCAGACAGATCCGCAGGCGGCACCCCAGGCAGTCCGGCGATGGCAAGCTGCTCTGCGATTTTATCCATGCCATGGCGGTGATCGGTTTTCCGATCGGGTTGGTAAAAATCACAGCCTTTGAACACGCCGGACCATTCCAGCTTTTGATCTTTCGGGAGACCATATTTCAAGCCTTGCCACAGCCAATATTGCCGGTTTTTACGTTGGAGATCATAGACACGCTGAAAACGATAGGGCCTGAGTGTGCGTAAGAAACGCAACCATTGCCCCAGATGCAGGGCTTTCGGGCGTGGATCGGTGAGGACCTCATCAAAAAAACCGCTCTCTTGGCCGAGGGTCACAAAGGCCTTGCCCGTTAAAAGCACAATGGACGCATTGGGATGGGCGTTGCGAATGGCTTGAAAAGGACCGAAAGCTTGGATGAAATCCCCGAGGGCGCCGGTTTTAATCACCAAAATCCGTCGCAGCGCGCCAGAACAAGACGCTCCAGACTGTGGGGGGCTCCCAGAAGGCAAAGCGGTCATAGGGGCATCTTTCTAGGGTCATCTTGAAGAAATAGAGCAAGGCTCTTGCTCTCTACTGTGTCTTTTTCCCAAGATCAAGAGGGGATGTTAAAGGGTATTTCACAAATATCCCTCTAAAGCATTATTTTAAAAGTTTTTTGATGGAATTTTTCTCAAAAAAGTCACCAATTTTTGCGTCAGCAAAAAAAGCAAGAGTCCAACCGACTATAGGTTTTTATTTTTGCCGGTTGGCGTAAACTGAAAGAATACGTAAAATAACTTTGTTTTATCCTGTCTCTCAATTCTCCTCTTTTAAGTTTCTGTGGAGCATGCCGAATGGCTGAAACATTCGATTTAATTGTCAAAAATGGCGAGTGTGTGACCCCTGCGGGGAGACAGTCTTTTGATCTGGGCATTCGCGATGGCCGGATCATCGGCATGGGCGATCTGAGCGAGGATAAAGCCGCAGAGACGTTTGACGCAAAAGGGCTGACGGTTCTGCCGGGGGTCATTGATTCCCAAGTGCATTTCCGCGAACCCGGCTTAGAGCATAAGGAAGATTTGGAAAGCGGCACCCGTGCTGCAATTCTAGGGGGCGTCACATGTGTGTTTGAAATGCCAAACACAAATCCTTCGACGACGACGATTGAAGCCTTCAATGATAAATTGCGGCGTGCCGAAGGGCGGACCTGGACGGATCACGCTTTTTTCATCGGGGCGAGTCCCGACAATGTCGAGAATCTCGGCTTTTTAGAAAAACAACCGGGCTGTGCTGGGGTTAAAATCTTTATGGGCAGCTCGACGGGCAGCCTGTTGGTGGATGATGAAGAGGCGCTGAAATTGGCCTTGGAAAACGGCCATCGCCGGGTTGCCGTCCATTGTGAAGATGAAGAGCGGCTCAAAGAGCGGCGCTCTCTGATCGAAGGCATTAACGACCCCGCCATGCATCCGGTTTGGCGCGACGAGAAAACCGCCTTACGCGCCACCCATAAGTTGATCCGCTATGCGCGAACAACCGGACGGCGGGTGCATGTCTTGCATGTGACCACCGCCGAAGAAATGAAATTCTTATCGCTCCATAAGGAAATTGCAACGGTGGAGGTGACACCGCAGCATTTAACTTTGGCCGCCCCGTCTTGCTATATGGAGCTGGGCAGCAGGGCCCAGATGAACCCGCCTGTGCGTGTTGAGCGCCATCGCGAGGCCCTCTGGCGTGGTGTTGCCACGGGCATTGTCGATGTGGTTGGATCCGACCATGCCCCCCATACTTTAGAGGAAAAGGCCAAGCCTTACCCCAACAGCCCGTCTGGCATGCCTGGAGTGCAGACGTTATTGCCAGTCTTGCTGGGCCATCTCAGCACAGGCCGTTTAAGCCTGGAGCGCCTGGTGGATCTCACCAGTGCGGGCCCGGCACGGATTTATGGCATCGCCGGGAAAGGCCGGATTGCTCTGGGCTATGATGGCGATTTGACTCTGGTTGATCTTGAGGCGACCCGCAGGATATCAGACAGCGACATGGCGACAAAATCAGGGTGGACCCCCTTCCACGATATGGAGGTCAAAGGCTGGCCGGTGGCCACCATTGTGCGTGGTCAGATTGTCATGCGCGATGGTCAAACGGTGGGCGATCCCATCGGGCAGCCTGTGCGTTTCCAGGAAACACTTGCCGGGGCGCAAGCTCGGCTTTAGAGCAGAAAGACTCTCACCAAGGCCACAAAGATTCTTATGAAAGAAAGCGCCACAATGCGACAGCTCAACAGTCTCGATCTCGGCGAGGCGCGTGGGGCCCTGCCCATGGTCATCGCCCATGGTCTCTTGGGAACCGCCCGTAATTGGAACAGTATTGCCCGTAAGCTGATCGATGGTCATCAAGTCTATTGCTTGGACATGCGCAACCACGGCCAGTCTTTCCATGATCCGCGCATGGATTATCCCGCCATGGCCGATGATATGGCGTCTTTCATTACAGAAAAATGCGCTGGCCGTGCCCTTGTTATGGGCCACTCCATGGGTGGCAAAGCCGCGATGACGTTGGCCCTGACGCAGCCAGATACGGTCGCGGGGCTGGTGGTGGTGGATATGGCCCCCAGGCGCTATGATCATGACTATGGGCCCATGCTCTCAGGCATGCAGGCCATTGATTTGCCTGCCATGAAAAGCCGTTCCGAAGTGCAAAAATATGTGGCCCCCTTAGCAGAGGGGGATCCGGGTTTGACGCAATTCTTGTTGCAGAATCTGGCAAGAGAGGAGGATTGTTTTTTCTGGCGTCCAAACCTCCCGGTTCTCGAACGCTCTATGCCAGAGATTCTCGATTTCCCAGCGCTTACGCAAGATCCAAAGCCGACCTATGACGGCCCTGTGCTGTTTATTCATGGCGGCGCCTCAAAATATCTGAAACAAGAGCGGGATGCCGAGACCATCCGCAGCTTTTTCCCCAAAGCAGAGATCAAAGCTGTCCCAGACGCTGGCCACTGGGTCCATGCGCAGAAACCTGAAGTTCTGCTCGGTTTTCTCAAGGACTGGCTGGCGCAAAATGCTCTCGGGTGAGATTTTTTCGGCGAAAAGGGGGAGGACAGGGTCTTACTTTTTGCAGTGCGGGATCTATATTTAGACCAATTGGTAAAGGGCGGGAAAGGACCTTGCCTCCGGCGGCCAAAGGACTTGTCCTTTGGAAACCATGACTTGGAGGGGGATCTCCCCTCTCAATAAAACACAAACCTCACAGCCTCCCTCCCGGACGCTGGGGCTCGCCCAGAGCCCCGAGGACGAGCGACCGACGGGAGCCCAGGCCGTGCGCCGGTTGAGCATATCACGCCTGCGTGGTACTTGAACGCAA
>DDLW01000157.1 GCA_002340345.1 Alphaproteobacteria bacterium UBA2562
TATTATGCAGAGGTCTTTCAAATAGATTTGGATTAATAAAAATCAAGATTTTTCAGCTTTTCAGAATATCAAGTTTTTAAAGTTGGGGGAAATACCAATATTTTAAGAAATTAAGGAGCATAGTTAAAAGAAAATTCTTTGAAATTAAAAAAATCAAGAATATTCCCTAAAGAGAAAATATTTCTTAGCGTTTCTTATTGCCAAAAATAAATTTACTGTATAAACATTAAAAATTAAAAGTATTCAAGCAAAGTGTGCCTAGAATATTCTCTTTTACAGACTCTGTCTTGCTCCTTACAAAAGAATATTTAGTCTGAAGCTATGAGAGCTTGGTCTAAATCATCCAAAATATCTTGGATATCTTCTAAACCGACAGAAAGGCGAATCATATCATCTCCCAACCCTGTCGCGCACAGTGTTTGTTGATCCAATTGCCTTTGTGTCGTGCTGGCGGGATGGATTGCCAATGTCTTCGCATCACCAATATTGGCAAGATGGCTAATCATCGACAAAGCATTCATAAACCGCCCGCCCCCTTCAACGCCGCTCCGAACACCAAAAGTCAGCAAAGAACCAGCGCCTTTTGGCATCATTTCCTGTGCCAACCGATGGTCTGGGTGGTCACAACATTCAGGATGGCGCACCCATCGCACATAAGGATGTTGTTCTAAAAAAGCCCTTACCAAGCGGGCATTTTCCACATGGCGCGCCATTCTCAGAGGTAAAGTTTCAAGGCCTTGCAAAATATGAAAGGCTGTGGCCGGTGCCATACAACAGCCAAAATCTCTCATGCCCTCATTCCGGGCCCGCATGATGAAGGCTTTTGGCCCAAAGGTTTTTGTGAATGTAATGCCATGATATCCAGCATAAGGCTCTGTTAAGGTCGGAAAGCCCGCAGAGGCCGCCCAATCAAACCGCCCAGCATCAACAATAGCCCCACCGATGGCTGTGCCATGGCCACCAATCCATTTTGTTAAAGAATGGACAATGATATCAGCGCCAAAAGAAATCGGCTGGCATAAAATTGGCGTTGCACAGGTCGCATCCACCATTAAGGGCAACCCAGCCGCATGGGCAATATCCGCCAGGGCCGCCACTGGCATAACATCAAGACCGGGATTGCTGAGAAGCTCTCCGAAAATCAATCTTGTGTTGGGGCGGATGGCCTGGCGATAGGCTTCGGGATCACGAGATTCGATAAAAGTCGTTTCAATCCCAAAGCGTGGCAATGTCAAATTGAGGAGATTCATGGAACCGCCATAAATCGATAAAGGTGCAACAATATGGCACCCTGCCCCCAGTAAAGCGGTTATGGCGGTAAAAAGAGCGGCTTGACCGCTTGAGGTTGCAAGGGCGCCGACACCCCCTTCGAGAGCCGCGAGCCGTTCTTCTAAAACGGCAACAGTTGGATTCGAAATTCTGGTGTAAATATGCCCGTCACGCTCTAGGTTAAAAAGGGCGGCGGCCTGTTCTGTATTTTCAAATTGAAAGGAGGATGTCTGATAAATTGGCACAGCGCGTGCGCCTGTTGCCGGGTCAGGCTTTTGCCCCGCATGAAGGCTTAGAGTCGCAAAAGAAGGGGCTTTCTGCTCAGACATCAATGTTCAACCTGCCAATAATGCATCAATTTTTTCAAACAACATCTGCGATCACAACGCGTCTTAGGGTTATTCCATTTTAAAACGCCCGACCTGTCTGCCATCCTGCACAGAATAGAGTAAAATATGGTCAATTCTCTCTGGCGTTCCGATCGAAATCATGACATGGCCTTGTGAGAGTTGACTTGTCAGAACTTGCATCCCAGCGGGAATGGCCACAGAGATATCACCAAACGCCTGTCCTGGCTGGGCGTCTGTCACAAATTTCTCTCCAGGGACCGGTGCGCTGTTTTGAGAGGGCTTCGTTTCTGGCGCTGTCGCCCGATTAATAATCGTCACAACAATAACACCAACCCCCGCAATAATCATGATGCCCATCACAACAACAAGCACCTTTAAAGCCTTTTCTGGCATTGATTCCCTGTTCCTTTATACTATGGCAAAATTTTGATCAAGCTGGAGACAGCTTGACTTTATGCTTTATGACGAACCTTTATCAATAAGGCAAAGCCCCCTGAATGACGGCCTCGACCACGCCCCCTCAGAGCCCAGAGATCACCCCTTTTGTCGATGGTTTGGAAGACGACCCCGCTCTTTCCACCACGCATATTATGACAGCACCCGACGACCTTACAACCTTGCGCTTAGATCGTTTCTTGGCAAATTCTTTTCCAGATCTTTCACGCAACCGTATCCAAGCTTTACTGGAAGAGGGCTATGTCAAAATCCTCTCACATTCTGCGCAAAATCATGAAAGCTGCACAGTAACGAACCGTTCCTTCAAGGTCAAACCTGGACAGTCTTTTTCTGTAACGGTTCCACCAGCCCTAGAGGCTCTGCCACGGGCCCAAGACATTCCTCTCAAGATTCTTTATGAAGATGACGCCCTGATTGTCATTGATAAAGCGGCTGGCATGGTGGTCCATCCCGCAGCGGGCACGCTAGAGGGCACATTGGTGAATGCCCTGCTCTATCATTGTGGGCCCAGCCTTTCCGGCATTGGCGGGGTGAAACGCCCTGGCATTGTGCATAGACTTGATAAGGACACAAGCGGCGTCATGGTTGCCGCGAAACATGATCAAGCCCATCATGGCCTGTCCGAACAATTTGCCGCGCATAGCCTCGAGCGACGTTATCAGGCTTTGATCTGGGGCCGTCCCATAGAACAAGATGGCAGAATCGAAGGCAATATTGGCCGGTCTCCCCATCATCGCAAAAAAATGGCTGTGGTCGGCCATGGCGATCATGCCCCAGGCAAACCGGCGGTCACATTCTTCAAAATTTTAGAACGCTATGGCCTCGGTGCCAGCCTGATTGAATGCCGCCTAGAAACGGGCCGCACCCATCAAATTCGTGTCCATATGACCCAGCATGGGTTTCCACTGATTGGCGATCCTCTTTATGGCCGTCCGGGCTCTTGTCGCAAACATTTAGCGGAACCCGCACGCAAGGCTGCTGACGCTTTCACAAGACAAGCCTTGCATGCGGCCTCTTTGGCCTTTCGCCACCCGATAACGGGTGAGTGGCTTTCTTTTGAAACAGACATGCCAGAGGACATGCGACATCTTCAACAACGCTTAAAAGCTTTTTGAGAGACTTTTTCCCGAAAAAGTCGCCTTAATTTTCGCGCAGCGAAAAAATTGCAGCACAGTGAACTTCATACAATAATTAATATATGACACCTCCTGAAAAAACAATTTTACATAAATTTCATACTTGCTTTTTAAATTTTATGCTTCTATTGGCTGTATTTCACCACCCATATCTATATAAAGGAGATTTCTATGGCTGGAAATCATCAACATATTGCAGGCTATGTGAGCAAAGACGGAACTTTAATCTCTGGCGAAGGCGCTTCCGTCGAAAAAGTTTCTAAGGGCGAATATAAAGTTACATTTGATACAGCTTTTGCAGACCTTCCAGCCGTTGTTGCCACCCTCCATAATGCGGATAAAAACTTGTCCGTTCACGCTGTCATCACCTATGAGATCACAACATCCTATGCCTGTATTATGACGGGCAATGCTGATAGCCCTCCTGCTGGCGTGCCCGATGACAGCAGCTTTTCCTTCATCGCTTTTGGCGATAAAGCGTCCTAAAACCGCCTGGTAAAAATACAGATCGAGAAGCCTCCTATGGCCCAACTTGTGGTCCGGGGGCTCTCATGTCTATGGCGCATGTCCCATAAAAGATCATAGGACATGCGCTCTATCTTATTGTTTTTGCCGCAAGACGCATGGTTAAATATGAATTGACGTTCCCAAACGAACCTTAACCTTTGCCTAAATCTTGTGTTGGCGTAAACGCTTAAGGTCCCCCCTCCGCCTCGAACATGGTCAACCCCAGGGCCTCTTGGGCAAATTCCTCGGTCTCAACAATGGTTTCGATGAGACAATCCACCCAGGGACCAATATCTTGCAACTTGCCTTGGCCTCTTAAAAAGGTCTCAATGTCACGCGCCAGCATTAAAAGCCTTTCAGCCCCCAGTAACCCAGCCGTCGCTTTGAGATCATGGGCTTCAAGAATCACAGCCTGCCTATTATTCTCCGCAAATCCCAACTGGAGCCGTTCAATCCTTGCCAAGGCATCTTCCAAAGATAACAAAATAAAATCTTGGAAGCCTTTGTGTTCAAATTGCTGTTCAAATTTTTTCAGATCATCAACACGCAACAAGCAATGGCTGTCTATTGTCTGTTTGTTAAAAGAAAAGGTCTTTGTTGCCGGGCGGTCCTTTGCGCCCTTATTCTCAGCCAGGCTCTGATGGTCTATGGCTGACACACTCTCCTGTTTGAGCGTTTTGTGAGGATCTTGTTCAATTGTGATGCCGTGTTTTTGTGACTCTTTCCCCGCCCATTTCTCGATCATCTCAGCAAGGGCTTTTGGGTCCAGAGGTTTTGCGAGATAATCATCCATACCAGAGTCTAAAAAGCTTTCCCTGTCCCCACGCATGGCATGGGCTGTCAAAGCAATAATTGGTATTTTCGCCTGGGAGGCTTGCCCCCGCAGCAAACGCATGGCGGTGAGACCATCCATTTTCGGCATTTGGATATCCATCAAAATCAAATCATAAGCATGACGTTCTACCCATTCCAAGACTTCAAAGCCCGTCGTTGCCAGATCGACATGATGTCCCATACGTTCCAAACTGGTGGTCGCAAAGATCTGATTTACATGATGGTCTTCGGCCATCAAAATGCGAAATCCAGAGGGTGCTTTTGAAAAATATGGCTGTTGCTGGGGCTGTTGTCTTTCTGGCTCTGTTATGATGTCTTGCCCCTGCAAAGCTTCACGGCGCGCCTCCCAATTCCGGTCATCCAAAATCGCTTCGAGAAGAATATTCGTACGCACGGGCTTCATGAGCACCGTATTAAAAAGAGAAAAAGCACCGGGATGTTGCTGTTCGAGATCAGCACGGCCAGAAGAAGACAAACAAATCAATTTCAACGACCGCCAAGGCTCTTTTTCCCGTAAAAGCCGTGCCAGCTGGACACCATCCATACCAGGCATGGCACGATCAATGATCACAGCATCAAAGCGGTCCCCTGAAGCCTCCATAGGCTCTAATTTTGTTAAGGCGTCTTGGGCATTTTCCGCCTCTTCAAAGGCGATATGTCGGCTGGCGAATGTTTTACACAGAATTTCACGGTTAATAGCGGTATCATCAACGATGAGGACTTTTCTGCCCGCGAAATCCTCCGGTGCAAAAATATCGTCTTCTGTCTCTAGGATGGGGTCCATATGCACTGTGAACCAAAAAAGACTGCCTTGCCCTTCTGTGCTTTCGACGCCAATGTCACCCCCCATCCGATCGGCCAGTTCCCGGCTAATCGCAAGCCCCAAGCCGGTCCCGCCAAAACGTCGGGACACAGAACTATCTGCTTGGGTGAAACGGTGGAACAGAAAGGGTAAGACATCTTCGGCAATCCCAATCCCGCTATCTTTGACCTCGAAACGAATATCGCCAGCTTGCGCCCCATGGGTGATTGTGACCGAAACACCACCTTTATGGGTGAATTTCACAGCATTGCCGACAAGGTTCATCAACACTTGTCGTAATCGACCAGGGTCGCCAAGCCATTTTTGGGGTAGATCAGGGTCAATATGCGCGACCAAATCAATATTTTTCGCCAAGCTGCGTGTGCTCATAAGATCAATGACATTATCGACAAGCTCTGTCAGGCTAAAAGGTAGCTTTTCCAGAGCCATACTGCCGGCTTCTAATTTCGAAAAGTCAAGAATATCATTAATAATGGTCAAAAGAGATTCCGCAGAATCTTGGGCAATACGGCTAAAGCGCTTTTGTTCTTCATCAAGAGGCGTATCTTGCAAAAGAGACAGCATGCCCACCACCCCATTCATCGGCGTGCGGATTTCATGGCTCATCATGGCTAAGAAGTTTGACTTTGCTTCATTCGCCATCTCTGCTTTTTCTTTTGCGATTTGGTAGTCTTCCGCCATTTTTTTCAAAGCGGCGGCTTGTTTTTCTAAGGAGCCTTGATGCTGTAGAACATCATCTTTTTGCGGTTGAGACCGATGATACCGCCAATAAGAGAGGGCAATGCCCAAGGCAGCACCAATCACCATAGCAGCAGAAAGAAGGCCAAAAAGCGTCATATAAGCCAAAGACGTTTGCCTCCCTGATAGAACCGATCACCCAGCGCCCAATGCCCAATGCCCAATGTGGTCAAGGGGCGTTCCTTAGACCCAAAGACACAGCCTCGGCCCAGAATCTTACTTCTTTGAAACAGGTGCTCCATGGTCTTTTACAGGGATGTCTGCGGCTTTTTGAAAATCTTGTTCCAGATCTTCATCATCAAACAGCACCCTTTGTGCGGCACCATCTAAATCCTCAAATTGCCCTGACTTCAAAGACCAAATAAAGGCTGCTAACCCCAACAACCCTAGAAAAAGTGCAATAGGAATAAGATATAAGGCTGATTCCATCACTCGTCTCTTTCATTTGAGAGCATAAAACTTTATTGCGCCAAAAACAAACATCCCATCAAGGATTTACCTTAGATCCTTTGCGAAACCACGCTAATCGCAAAGCATTCCCCGTCACGACAACCGAAGAGGCCGACATGGCAATTGCCGCAATCAAAGGTGTCACAAACCCTGACAGTGCCAGAGGAACGGTCATAACATTATAACCGAAAGCGAGAATAAAATTCTGCGTCACAAGCCGTTCGGCGGTTTTTGCAACCGTGAGAATCTCTAGAACCGGTTTTAAGAGACGTCCCTGAAAAACAGCATCTGCTGTTGTCTGGGAAATATCGACAGCTGTCGATGGTGACAAGGATACATAGGCACTGGCTAAGGCTGGTGCATCATTGAGACCATCCCCGACCATCAGGACCTTTCGCCCTTCTGCGGCTAAGGTCTCAAGGTGATCACATTTTTCTTTCGGTGTACACTCTGCATGCCAGTGTTCAATTTTCAGATGTTGCGCAACATCGGCAACGGTGACCTTGCGATCCCCAGACAAAAGGACAACATGAAGACCTTTTTTTTGTAAAGCTTGCACAATCTTTTGGGCATCATCCCTTGGGCGATCTGCGAAGTGAAACCTCAAAGGCGTCTGGCCGGGTTTTGCCAGAAACATCTCAGGTCCCCTATCTTGTTGCCCGCTCTCCCCTTCCGAGACCAGGCAAAAACGCCGACTGCCTAAGCGCACTTCGCCGTCTGGACTTTGCCATCGCAAACCAAGTCCCGGCTCTTCAATCACAGTGTCGACCGCTTTTCCATCAGGCACAGCCTGGCATAACGCCTTGGCAAGTGGATGATGGCTATTGGCCGCTAAAGATGCCGCCAAATATAAATCTTCTTCTGGATAAAGGGACCGATCCTGAAGGACAGGACGACCTTCTGTTAAGGTCCCCGTCTTATCAAAAACAACCGTATCAATTTCAGCAAAGCGTTCTAAAGCATTGGGCGATTTCAAAAGAATCCCCATCCGCAGCAAACGCCCCCCTGCAATGACTTGTACCGCTGGCACAGCCAGGCCAAGGGCACAAGGGCATGTGATGATCAAAACCGCCACAGCAATCATCAAAGATTGGTGCCAACCGACACCGCCCCATCCCCACCAACCCAAAAACGCAATGGCAGCTAAGATATGGACGACGGGGGCATAAAGACGGGCAATACGATCAGCAATGCCAACAAAGCGTGCTTTTCTTTGTTCTGCGGTCTCCATAAGACGCACGATTTCAGCCAAAAGCGTGCTTTCCCCGACCGCTTCAACACGAATTTTTATCGGCGCAGAAACATTCAACGTTCCGGAAAAAACAGAATCCCCAGGCCCAACCGGCTTTGGTACCGTTTCGCCGGTAATGAGGGAGCTATCAATGTCCGAACGCCCCGCAACCACGTTCCCATCGACGCCAACACGCTCGCCACTTGCGACAAGGGCCATCATCCCAGGTTCAATCTGTTTCGGTGGCAATAATCTTTGTCGGCCATCCTGATCTTGGATCAAGACAGCTTGGCTTTCCAAAGCCAGCAAACGCTCTGCGACGGAACGCGCTTGCCCCCTTGCCCGTGAATCCAAATACCGCCCAACCAATAAGAAAAAAAGTAAGCTGACCGCACTATCAAAATAAACATGCAGCCCCCCTTGAATCGTCTCATGCAGGCTCATTGCGGCGGCGAGAATCACCGCTAAGGCAATCGGCACATCCATATTCATCTGACGCGCCCGCAAAGCCCGTAAGGCAGAGCGATAAAAAGGCATGCCCGCATAAAGAACTGTTGGCAAGGCAATCAGAGCAGAATACCAATGCATCAAACCACGGGTAAACGGCCCCATGTTCTGAAAATGCCCAGCCCAGACAGGAATAGACATCACCATCACATTTCCGGCAGCAAAACCGGCAACAGCCATGGCGCGCAAGAGTTCTTTTTCACGTTTACGATCTTCTGAAATCAAATATTCAGGATCAAAAGGCACCAGACGATATCCAAGAGCCTCGACGACATGGACCAGATTAACGGCTTTTTCCACCGCCCCCGTCCATTGCACCACCAAACGCCGTGTCGTCAAATTCAGCCGCGCATGGGTCACATCGGCTTGTCTTTTTAAAGCCGTCTCAATCTTATGAATACAGGCGCCGCAATAGGCCCCATCCACAATGAGATAGAGCTGTTTTTCACTTTCAGGATCGTGAATATCCACATCCTCTGCTTGTTGTCCTGACTGTTGTAAAACAGGGGAGACGTAAGCTGAGAAATCAATTTGGATTTCAGCCTCATGATTCTCTTTTGCGGCAAAAGCAAAGCCGCCCTCCCCCCTTGGCTCTTCAAGAGGAGATGAAGCGGCTTTAGGAGACTGAGTGTCTGTCAAAGCGCTATCGCGTTTACCAGCAGAGTCTGCGGTCTCAGTCATTGTAAATTCAATCGTTCCGTTTTGATATAATGCCCTTCGATGGCTTTGATGCGAAGTTTCACATCCCACTGCCCAGGGAGAGGAAAGACAGCTGGCGCCTCATAGGTTCCATCTGAATTATAGGAAAATTGGAGGGGAAACTCCAAGCCAACTTGTAAGGGTCGTGCGGCCTGGGCCTCGATTTTCATCCCCCGGATCAAAACACCCTGATCATCCTTCAACGTCAGAATCAGACGGCCTGTGAATTCAGACGCTTCTGTTTGTGCCCCGACCGGATCTTTTTCGAACACCACTTGACTGTTCCAGGCCAACGCTTGTCGTTTTCGATCAGCCTCAAGGGCCTGGTTATAGGCCAGGCCCTTTTCGTAAGCATTTTCGGTTGATAAACCACGCCAAGAGTCAAAAGCGTAGAAAACCAAAGCACCATTCACGATAATGATGACAGCGAACATCCCAAAAAATACGTAAGGAATCCACTTTCCTTTTCGAGGGTCTGCTTCTGCAAGTTCAATATCGCGATCTTTGATCACTTGTCTGGTCCTTTAAATAAGGTGTAGTTATTCGCTTTTTCACCCTCAGTCAGATCTTCAAGAATGAAGTTGACTTTAATATCAGAGGTTTTAAGAGCCTCTGGTGGCGCCTCGACGAACAAACGATACGCCCGCACATTATCGGCCGGAGCCTCTAAGGTCAGTGTGTTATTCTCAGAGACAATATTTTTCGCCGCAATCTCCATTTTCGCGTCTGGCAGCCCTTCTAAAGTGAGCTTATATTGCCGTATCTCCCGCTCTTTATTGACAATTTTAAATGTATACACATTGCGGACAGAGCCATCCGAGAGAAGGGTGAAAAGCGGCGCACGCTCCCGAAGGATATTAACCTCAAAACTAGACCGTGTCCCTAATAAGAATAAAGTCACAGCCCCAATGCCAGCAACCAAGAGCCCATAAAGAATAGTCCGTGGCCGAATTAAGCGTGGTTTCGTCGCTGGTTGCCCAGCATTCAAAGCGATCTGATTCTTTTCTGTATCAAATTTAATCAAATTACCAGGCCGATCAAGACGCGACATCACTTGATTACACGCATCGACACAAAGGCCACAGCCGATACATTCCAACTGAATGCCATCACGAATATCAATGCCCGTGGGACAAACAGCAACACAAAGATTGCAATCGATACAATCGCCAAGGCCTTCTTGGTTTTCTCCCTTTTTTAACTTTCCGCGCGGTTCTCCACGATGCTGCTCATAGGTGACCACCATGGATTCTTCATCAAGCATCGCCGCTTGGAACCGCGGCCAGGGACACATATAAGTGCAGACTTGCTCGCGGGACATGCCGGCTAAAAGATATGTCGTGGTTGTTAAAATCCCAACAAAGGCATAGGTTTCTTCGCTCGCCGTACCAGAGAAAATTTCAACAATCATGGTCGGCGCATCGCCGAAATACAGCACAAAAACGCCACCGGTTAAAGCTGCGATAATCAGCCAAATGGTATGTTTCGAAACACGCTTGGTAATTTTGCCCATTGTCCAAGGGGCATCTTCTAATTTCAAACGTGCATTGCGATCCCCTTCAATCAAGCGCTCAACCCAGACATAAAGATCCGTCCAAACGGTTTGGGGGCAGGCAAATCCACACCAAATCCGCCCAAACAGGCTGGTGACGAAGAACAAAAGCACCGCTGAAAACGCCAACATGAATGTGGCATAGTAAATTTCTTGTGGCCAAATTTCTAAATCAAAGAAATAGAATCGCCGGTTGGTGAGATCGAGAAGGATGGCTTGGTCAGGAGACTCTGCACCACGATCCCAGCGAACAAATGGCACCGCATAATAGATCGCTAAAAGGACCCAAAGCACGGCCCACTTAATGGTTCGAATTGTTCCTTTCACCCGTTTTGGGTGAATTTTGACGGTATCAGCATAAAGTCCGTCTTTTTTTTCAGGCGCACGTTGCGCTTTGCGCGACTGAGCGTCCTCAACGACGAGGTCGTCGCTGGTCATGGCCATGTCTCCTGCGTTGGAGCAAAACACATTCAAATCAAAGTCTTAGGATTGTATTTTGCTTTTAAAACAATAAGCTAGGGTCATTCTCTCAAAATCTAGCGAACGAGTGCCCCACAGCATTGTATTTTTTATGTTATTTTAGGAACAATGCTATCTCTGTTTGTTTTTGCCACAAAACTCATCGTTAAAGGAGAGCGCCCCCTCAACTTTGCGCAAGAACGAAAGCCAATCCAAGAAAGCCTTTATGTTTCATCCACATTCATTTTGCAGCACATAGAGTCCTTAGAGTCATTTCACAACTTCAAAAGTCTTGAAACTTACCCTAGAGGCGAACTGAGCGGCTCTGGAAATGTCATCCAGAACCGCTCAGCCCTTTCAGGATATTAGCCTAACACTATGTTTTTGGCGCTGCGACTTATTGACCACTCAGATAAGAATGCACATAAATCGTCAGCATTTTGACATCAGCTTCAGAGAGGCGTTGGCCCCAAGCAGGCATCACACCTTGTTTTGGCGCGCTGATTTGCGCGACAATTTCTTCTTTCTCGCCACCATAGAGCCAAATGGCATCCGCAAGATTCGGTCCCCCGAGATCTTGAAGACCTTTGCCATCTTCGCCATGACAAGCAGAGCATTCTTCAGCATATGTTTCAGCACCACGTGCCGCAGCATCATTATCCGTCGCTTTATTGCTTAAAGAGAGGACATATTCTGCGACATCATTGATTTGCGCTGGCTCCAACAATTCGTCAGCACCGTAACGTGGCATGTCGTTCAGGCGGGCATCTTCATCGGTCACATTCCGAATACCGTGTGCTACGGTATAGTAAATGTTATCCAAATCACCGCCCCAAATCCAATCATCATCCGCAAGGGTTGGGTACCCTCCTGGACGACCTTGGCCACCAGCGCCATGACAAGGAGCACAATTGTCACCAAACATTGTGCGACCACCAGCCTGGATGAATTGCATCAACTCTTCATCGCCTGTAATGGCTTCCAAGTCTTTGGCTGCAATTTGGTCCATCCATTTTGACTTTGCCTGTTTGGCTTCCGCCACAATTTGTTCAACTTCAACCCGGGAATTATACCCTAACAGGCCCTTTGTCGCCCCGTCAGAGAATGGAATTGCCGGATAGAACACAAAATAGGCCACAGACCAGATGACGCATGCATAAAAAACATAGAGCCACCATTTTGGCAGAGGCGTATTGAGCTCGCTGATACCGTCCCACTCATGCCCAGTGGTTTCGGTGCCGCTAATATGGTCTTTTTCGACCTTCGTCGGCATGACTTATTTCTCCTCTTCCTCATCCCGCAAGGGGATGTGAGCGTGATCGTCCATTGCCTGTCTCTTGCTTGGGCGAAAAACCCAAAAAATGATGCCCAGAAACAAAATCATAAGCCAGAGCACCCAAAGGGAACGGGCGGATTCTGCTATTTCCATTAAGCTCATTGATCGGGTCCTTCACCGCAACATTTAAGAGATCAGTATTGGCGCAAATCTTCAGCTTCTAGGTCTGTAAAATCGACCATCTGACCTAAGATTTGCAGATAGGCGACCAACGCATCCATTTCGCTGACCTTCCCTGCATTGCCGTCAAAATTGGCGACTTCTGCTTTTGGGTACCGCGCGAGGAGACCTTCGGTATCCTCTTCAGGATCGGTTTGAGCCTTTAAATCCGCTTCGGCATTAGCGATTTGTTCTGCGGTATAAGGAACGCCAAGGGTTTGAAGCGTTTCCATCCGCGCGGCAACATCACTGCTGTCGAGGTTTTTTTTGGTCAAGAAAGCATAAGGCGGCATAACAGATTCAGGGACAACTTGGCGGGGGCTTTCTAAATGTGCGACATGCCAGTCATTAGAATATTTCCCACCGACCCGTGCAAGGTCAGGCCCTGTTCGTTTCGATCCCCATTGGAAGGGATGGTCATACATGCTTTCTGCGGCAAGACTATAGTGACCATAGCGCTCGACCTCATCCTTGAACGGACGGATCATTTGGCTGTGGCAAGTATAGCAGCCTTCGCGAATATAGATGTCCCGGCCCCGCAATTCGAGCGGAGAATAAGGCCGAACACCATCCACTTTTTCGATCGTTGCTTCGATATTGTAAAGGGGAACAATTTCCACCAAACCACCGAGGCTGACCGTGATTAAGATCAGAACAGCCATTAACATGACGTTCTTCTCAATTTTCTCATGCCAATTCATAAGGTCCCCCTATTACTCGGCAGGTGCCATTGCACCATTGATGATTTTTGCATCTTCAGCCGTTTCCGCGCTGACGTCACCGCGAATCGTCCGAATGATGTTGTAGACCATCACCAACGAGCCAAGAAGGAACAGCGTTCCACCAATAGCACGGATCAGATAGAAGGGATGCATCGCCTCGACAGTTTCTACGAAGGAATATTGTAAGAAACCGAAGCTGTCATAAGCACGCCACATCAAGCCTTGCAGAATGCCAGACACCCACATCGCTGTGATGTAAAGAACGATACCAATGGTTGCAATCCAGAAATGGTAAGAAACCAATTTCAAAGAATACAAACCTTCACGCTTCCACAATTTCGGCACAAGGAAATACATCGCCCCAAAAGAAACGAACGCAACCCAACCAAGAGCCCCAGAATGCACGTGACCAACAGTCCAGTCTGTGTAATGCGACAAAGCATTCACAGGTTTAATAGACATGACAGGTCCTTCGAAGGTGCTCATGCCATAGAAAGCAACAGCGGCCACAAGGAAGCGCAAGACAGGGTCTGTGCGCAGCTTGTCCCAAGCGCCAGACAAGGTCATGATACCATTGATCATGCCACCCCAAGACGGCATCCACAGCATGATAGAGAAGGTCATCCCTAAGGTTTGCGCCCAATCAGGCAAGGCTGTGTAATGCAAATGGTGTGGACCTGCCCAGATATAGAGGAAAGTCAAGGCCCAGAAGTGCACAATGCTCAAACGGTAAGAATAGACAGGTCTATTGGCCCGTTTTGGCACGAAATAATACATCATGCCCAAAAAGCCAGCTGTCAGGAAGAAACCGACCGCATTATGACCATACCACCATTGTGTCATCGCATCTTGTACGCCAGAGGCAACAGGATAGCTATCGGTGCCAAGGAAAGACACTGGCAAAGCCAGATTATTCCCGATATGCAGCATGGCAATGGTAATGATAAAGGCCAAATAGAACCAGTTTGCAACATAGATATGGGCTTCTTTGCGCTGGATGATCGTACCTGCGAAAATCACGAGATAAACGACCCAAACGATTGTCAGCCACAGATCCACATACCATTCTGGTTCAGCATATTCACGGCCTTGGGAAATCCCCAGCACATAGCCTGAAGCGGCTAAAAGAATGAACAGCTGGTAGCCCCAGAACAGGAAGCTTGCCAAAGCTGGGCCCCCAAAGAGACTTGTCCGGCATGTCCGCTGCACCACATAGAGAGATGTCGCCAACAAAGCGTTACCACCAAAGGCGAAAATCACAGCGGAGGTGTGAACAGGGCGCAGACGACCAAAAGTCGTCCATTCAAGATCAAGATTCAACAAAGGAAAAGCAAGCTGATAAGCGATAATAACGCCCATCAGAAAACCAACGACGCCCCAGAAGATCGTTGCGACTGTAAACATCCGTACAATAGCTTCATTATACGGTGTCGCCTCACTTCTTACAGCGCCTGCAGCCTGATCGGCCGTAGCGGCAACAGCACTCATTTTATAGACATCCCGTTATTTGATTGACCAGTCCCATTTATGTCCCCGGCAAAGTCCCCCAGACTTATTCTTCATCGATCAATCCCCTTCCCTTAAGAAGCAGATTGTTTCTGATAAAGAACAGCCGGACACATCCGGGCTTGTCAGGTAAAAGCGAAACCAGCGTTTCCCTTGGGGGGTCGTACAACATTACCTTTTTCGAAGCAACACCCCAGGAAAAATAGGGTTACATTTTCACCCAGAATTACAGTGGCAGCATTCTGCCTCTCTTTATTTCCCCCTCTCTCCCTCTTTGCAGCTCGGGCCGTCTGCGGTTTCGCGAGAGAACCAAGGCAAAAGGCATAGGCCAATTGTTTTGATATTTTCCAAATGACCTTCCCCGCGGAACAGCGTGACGCTGCCTCTCGAAGGAATTTTGGACAAAGCAATTAACCTGCGTCCTCTTTAAGGTTTGAACAATACAAGCCCTCCCTTGCCATAATCAAGAATGTTCATTGTCGCGGGTGGGAAATATGGGAAGAACTTCAAGAAATTGCGACACTATGTCGCGACAAAACGCCCTTATGCCTCTTTTGGAGGATAGCCTTTAAACCTAGCCGGTTTATATAGAATTTATGTGTAAAAACCAGGCGCATCAGTCGATCATTACAAAGCGCTGCTACATCCTTAAGCTAGTGTGAATAAAGACTATTAAAATCAGAAGAAACCCTAAGAATGGTATACCTCACAAGAAGACTAAGAATATTGACCTACCCCATAAGCCTTAAGACTGTCCAAGGGGGCGTCTGATAACAGTCTCCCGATGGTCATTTGTGACGCGAGAACAACAGGGAGCAAAGATTATGACCGAAACCACGCTAGGGACCATGTCATCCTTTACGGGGACCACCATTACAGCCAACAGAGTCGAAGCAAAAGCCGTCTGGCACTGGCTTAATCAAGGATATGAAGACCTCTTCCAGACTGCAAAATGGAGTCTTCTTATCGGATTCATTTTTGCAGCCTGTGGCGCTGCCATAACAGCAACCGCTTTGGCCCAGGATATGTTTTTCCTTATTTTACCTTTTGGGGCTGGATTTCTTTTGCTGGGGCCTCTTTTAGCGGGCGCCTGTTATGAAATTTCAAGGCGCCGCGCAATTGGTGCTCCCTTAACTGCAAAATCCATTTTTGGCGCTTTCGGTCGCAACCCAACACAAATCGCAGCCATGGGTTTCATATTGCTGATTTTCTTCTTAGCTTGGATTCGCCTCGCAACATTGCTCTATGCCTTGTTTTTTGGCACAGCCGCCATTGCTTTAGATAGTTTTGTCCTAACAACCTTCTTCTCTTCGGACAGCATTATCTTTTTCATTGTCTCGAATGGGATTGGGGCTCTTATGGCGATGGCTGTTTTTGCGATTAGCGCCATTTCTATCCCAATGCTCCTCGACAAACCAGACTGCAATGTCATGCAAGCCATTATGACGAGCATTCGAGCCGTCACTCTCAATCCTGTTACCATGATAAGCTGGGCAGGCTTAATCGTTCTTTTCACGGCAGCGGGCATCCTGACAGGCTTTATCGGTTTGATTATCACAATGCCCATGATTGGCCATGCAACTTGGCATGCCTATAAAGATCTGACAGCATAATAGAGAAAAGGCGTTTTCAAGAAGAACCCTAAACCTCAACCATAATGTCTGGCTCGGCCTTACCACTTTTTTTGGCCGAGTCTTTTTTTGACCATACAGGAGCAGACATTGTAAGTTTCACAGAATAAAATCTCTGTAATAAATTGTTCCATAGTAAATTTATATTATATTTATAAATATTCATTCTTATAATATTAAAGTATAATTCTTTAGAAGAATTTACATCTAGTCTTGATTGCTTTTTTCATTAAGACAGATATCTTCTTGATAGTTTCTACAGAATTCCTTTACTATTTCAATTTCCGATGCTAATTGTGTAATGAGGGAGGAAATTTTTAGGGTATCCTCAGATTTAACAGCAACATCCAGTTCGAGACAAACCATAGCAAGCGCTTCTGCCCCCATAGCACCAGAAGATCCTTTTAAGCGATGGCTGAATTGGCCAATTTTAGGGATATTCGCCTCTTCATAAGCATGACGAATGGAGAGAAGCGTTTCATCCAATATGGCAGAAAAATCATCTAAGGTCTCAAGGATAAAGGCATGATCATCTTCCCCAACAAGCTGAAAAAGAACTTGCAAATCCAAAACAGCCATGGTTCCAGCGCGCTCCTAAAGCTTATATAATCAAAGATATTGAATATGCAGGTGCGAAAAATAATTTGTATTTCTCTTCATATGTCATGAGACTGTTATTTGAATAAGCTTAAATCAGAAATAAGCCAAATATCAACAGTTACAGCTTGTGCTTGCTTAAAAAAAATAAACCAAAAACATTATATCCAAATTTTATACACCATTTTGGACCTTAATGCACTATAACATTTTCTATCTTTTTCGAAATACTATAGAGTGTCATTGCCGTTTCGTGAGGCTGAAAAGTCAACCTCTACAGCCTTTTGCTTGACGGTCTTAATCACTCAAAAGAGACTGCTATTTTGTTTTTGCCACAACACAGACTAAAAAGGTGAATCTCTTTTTTGTCCTCTGCCTCAAGCTTTTTGCTACAAAACGCAAGGTCAAAGTGACGACACTTCAGCCAGCTTTGCTCTAAAAATATTTCGCCTCACTCTCAAAATGAGTTTTCCATGTCTAAAGAAATTGGGTTTGACATTGCGCAGGTCTTAAAGAATGCCGAAGGGCAAAATTATGATCTTCATCACCAGCATGTAAACCCTTGCTTTTCTAAGGTTCTTCGCACTATTGGTTTTGATCGCTGCTATATCAAAGCACAAGGCGCTTATTTATGGGACATTCAAGGACATCGTTATCTTGATATGCTTTCTGGCTATGGCGTTTTTAATTTTGGCCGCAACCACCCTGTTATTCGCCAGGCTCTCAACGACTTTATGGCTTTAGACTATCCGAGTTTAGTGCAAATGGAAGCACCGCTTCTTTCTGGACTTTTGGCGGAAGAGCTCAAAAAAAGAACAGCCAATGGGCTTGAACGCGTCTATTTCACCAGTAGCGGCGCCGAAGGCGTTGAGGCATCTTTGAAATTTGCGCGCTGCGCAACGAAACGTCCTGTCATTCTTTATGCGCATAAAGCGTTTCATGGCCTCACGACCGGCGCGCTCTCAGTCAATGGTGATGAGATTTTCCGCGATGGCTTTGATCCCCATCTTCCTGGATGTCAAAAAATTCCTTTTAATGATTTAGAGGCTTTGGAAGACGCTCTTAAAACAGAAAATGTCGCGGCCTTTATTGTCGAGCCGATTCAAGGCAAAGGCGTGAATATCCCCGATCCTGGCTATCTGAAAGCCGCCTGTGCGCTTTGCCATCGTTATGGCAGCCTATTTATTTGTGATGAAGTGCAAACAGGGATGGGGCGCACAGGACGTTTTTATGCCCATGATCATGAAGACGGCCTTGATCCGGATATGATTATTTTGTCCAAGGCGCTTTCGGGGGGCTATGTCCCTGTTGGCGCTGTTCTGCTGCGCAAAGAGATTTTCCAAAAAGTTTTTTCCAGCATGGATCGGGCGGTTGTCCACTCTTCCACCTTTGGTCAAGGCAGCTTGGCCATGGTGGCCGGTCTTGCCAGCCTGCATCTTCTGGAGCAAGACACTCTCTGCCAGCAAGCGACGCTGATGGGCGACGCACTCGGCACAAGACTTTTAGAGCTGAAGGATCGCTCTGAATTTATAAAGGATGTGCGCTGGCGCGGCCTGATGATGGCCATTGAATTTGGGCCGCCGAAATCCCTGTCTCTCAAGACGGCTTGGCATCTTGCCCATAAAATGGACAAAAGCTTGTTTCCACAAGCCGCGACCATTCCTCTTTTGGATGATCACCATCTTCTCACCCAAGTTGCGGGCCATCATATCGATGTCATCAAATTGCTTCCCCCTCTCATTCTCACGGCGGAAGATGTCGAGTGGTTTGTTCAGGGCTTTAGCGATGTGATGGATAAAATGCACCGCTTCCCCGGCCCTGTCTGGGAAGTGTTGAGCAAAATTGGCAAGCTCGCGGTCACCCAACGCCCAAGAGCAGGCGACATTTAGACATTTTTCGAGAAGAGTTTTAGGGGGGCATCAGGGGGTATTTTCCAAAATCCCCCCTATAGCAAAGCTGGTTAAAGTGGCAGCCCCTTTAACCAGCTCTGATCTAGAGGCTGGTTATGTTCTGAGCACATGCATATGCCGTAAGATCTGATCTTGAAATATCACCTCTCACAATGCGGATTTAATTTTTTTAATCCCTTACCAGCATAAAGTGCCTCACCAAATTTCTCCTGTGATCGAGAGAGCAAAACAATATTTCTATGTTCTTTTATAAGAGATATCCCATCCCTTTGTCCTATAAAGCCTGTAAAGTTGCGACAAGAAACGAACATCAAGGGCGACATCTTCAACTTGCGTCATGAGGGTCTCCATAGCCCTTGCGGTCGCAGAATTTCAGAAGATTTTCATGACGATATTCCCTCTTGTCCCCCATTGATCCATCGTGGATCAGCGCCGTCGAGAGACACAACACAGAGATTCGCGCTGGCCTCTCTTGAGCCTTCATTCTGTGCAAGCTGTTGATTTATGGCTCTCAAACCATTATCATGATTATCTGTCTCAACGCCGAACCCCATGGAAGACCGATGTAATCGCTACACACATCTCTCAATCATGACTCTGACATTTTCTGTCGGATGCTTTTGTGTGTACATTTTCAACATCACGAGACAGCCATGACGCTCTCTAAATACCCGCGCACGCGGCATATTGAAGGTTCGCGCCTTCAAATGGGCGATATTGCGGATGACAAACCCATCAAAGATCTATCAGGCCAACATTTCATCATAGAAGAAAAGCTCGACGGCGCCAATTCTGCCATCTCCTTTGATAAGGACGGTCACTTGCTCTTACAGAGTCGGGGACATTATCTGACGGGGGGCGGTCGTGAACGTCACTTTGCCCTTCTCAAGACCTGGGCAGCGGCCCATGCGCATGTTTTACAGGCTGTGCTCGGCCATCGCTTCGTCATGTATGGCGAATGGATGTATGCCAAGCACACAGTGTTTTATGACCGTTTGCCCCATTATTTCATGGAGTTTGACGTGCTTGATCAGGACGCCGATGTCTTTCTCAGCACGGCGGCACGGAAATCACTGCTGACCGGATTGCCCATCATGCCTGTTCCGGTCGTACATGAGGGCGCGGTCACGTCGGTTGAGCAGCTCATCGGACTAACACGTCCGACGCCTTATAAGTCTGCCGGTTGGCGGGAGGCGCTGTCTTTGGCGGCGGAACGCTCGGGCAGTCGGTTCGACATGGTGGATCAGCAAACAGAAGACAGTGATCTCGCCGAGGGCCTTTACATGAAGCATGAAAATGCAGAGCAAGTCTTGGATCGGTTCAAATTCGTACGCGCAGACTTTCTACAAGCCATTGAGGCAGCAGACGGGCACTGGCAAGACCGACCGATCCTACCAAATGCCCTGGCAGAAGACGTTGATATCTTTGCACCGGTTTTGGGAGTTGAGGGGGCGTATGATGCCTAAGCTCTTGCCGCTCACCATCACCCATGACCAACTTTTGACCCTTGTGCCAAAAGGCCCGCAGGTCGATTGGGCCGCCATATGGTCGCTTTGGCCTGAACTTGCAGCCCTCGATAGCTGTCCGCAAGATCCGATCTATCACGCTGAAGGCGATGTGGGCACCCATACGCGGATGGTCGTCAACGCCCTGGTCGCCGATCCAGCGTGGCAGACCCTTCGATCGGACGATCAAAGCTGTCTCTTCTGGGCTGCGATCCTCCATGATATTGGCAAGCCTGCCGTCACAAAACAGGCAGACGATGGGCGCATCGCGTCGCGAGGACACGCCCGCGTTGGTGCCTCCATCGCACGACAGTTGCTCTGGCATGCAGGATCGCCCTTTGCATGGCGAGAAGCGCTCTGTGGGATCATTGCACAGCATCAATTGCCATTCTGGCTGATCGAACGCCCAGACCCCATGCGGCTGGCAATCGAATCATCCTGGCGCTGTAGACCCGACCTTTTATGTTTACACGCCAAGGCAGACACTCTCGGGCGCATCTGTCAGGACCAACAGGCGGTCTTGGAAAATGTCGGTCTTGCCGCGATGACTTTCGAGGAAGCGGGATGCCTCCAAGGGCCTTTCGCTTTCGCAAATGATGAAAGCCGTGTCGCATTTTTCGAGCGCACGGACCGCGACCCACATTATGCCGCCCATGAGGATTTCAAATGCACTGTCACCGTGATGTCTGGCTTACCGGGGGCTGGCAAGGATCGATGGATTGCCCGACATCGCCCGGGCCATCCCGTCGTGAGCCTGGACTTGATCCGGGAGGCGTTGGGTGTCACGGCGACAGACAATCAGGGGCCTGTGATCCAAGCAGCCTATGACCATGCGAGGGGTTATCTCAGGGCCGGGACAGACTTTGTCTGGAACGCCACCAATGTGACATCGCAGATCCGCGCAAAACTCTTGCGGCTGCTCCGTGATTACGGTGCGCGGATTGAAATTGCCTATGTTGAGGTTCGCCCCGACCTTTTGCGCCAACAAAACCGCAATCGTCCTGATGCGGTCCCCGATGCGGTCCTTGACCATCTTGCACGGAAACTGGAACCACCAGAGGCTTGGGAAGCGCATGAGATCTTGTTGGTTTAGGGCCTCTCGCGACTTAGGCTTGGTCGCGGGATGGCTCTAGAAAAACCTTCATGCGTTTCCAAGTGCAGATCTCGATGAAAACCGTTAAGATCTCTTCATGCCGTTGCAGGACATCTTAATCTTTTTGATCCGTTTTGCGGCAAAACAAAGGCATACAGCATTGTCTTTGGGCCTGAATAAAGCGAAATGCTGTAAAGGTGAGATGAATCATGTTTTCTTTCTTAAAAAATAAACTTCACTATATTATTCCTCTTCTTCTTCTCATGGCCGGACTTTTTCTCAGGGTCGTAGACCCAAGTGCGATCCAGCAAATGCGGCTGCTTGTTTTTGACAATTTCCAGCGCCAACAACCCCGAGACTATACACAAGTTCCTGTGCGTATTGCAGATTTGGATGATAAAACACTTGAGCAAATCGGCCAATGGCCCTGGTCCAGGACCAAAGTTTCTGCTTTAATCGCACAATTAACCAATCTTGGGGCTGCGGCGGTTGTTTTCGATATTGTCTTTAGTGAACCAGATCGTACATCGCCAGGCCAAGTGCTCCCCACTTGGGCCTCTGATATTCCAGAGCTGGCCGCTTTAAAAGAAAAACAAGACCAGCTCCCCGACCCGGACCAACAGCTGGCAGACATGATTGGTCATGAAGCCACGCGTGTCGTCACAGGGTTTGTCTTAAACCTCAAGGAAACACCGCGTCTTCCTAAGAGTAAGGCAAGTTTTGCTTTTGGCGGATCAGCGCCCCTGAATTTCGTACCCCTTTACACAGGGGCAACGGCCAATTTGACCAAGCTGGAAGAATCAGCCAGCGGCAATGGGTCTTTTAATATGGTCCCAGACCTTGATGGTATGGTGCGGCGTGTCCCAACCGTTGTTGGGTATCGTGATGAAACCGTTCAGAGCGATGACTTAGAAGATCAAATTACACTCTACCCTTCTCTTCACCAAGAAGCATTACGTGTCTCCCAAGGCGCGTCCACTTTGATCACAAAAACATCCAGTGAAGGCACTGGCATGCTTGCGATCAAAAATGGTCGTTTCGAAGTGCCGACGGATGGGAATGGCTATGTCTGGTTCCACCAAAGCCCTTTTCGAGAAGATCGCTATGTCCCGATCTGGGAGTTGTTTGAAGAAGACTTTGATCGTTCAAAAATCGAAGGCCATATTGTTCTGATTGGTACAACAGCTGCTGGCCTGCTCGATTTACGACCAACACCGCTGAATCCAGCCTTGCCGGGGGTGGAAGTGCACGCCCAAATCTTGGAACAAATTTTAACAGACCATTTCCTTGAGCGACCAGACTGGGCCACAGGCGCCGAGATTACTTTCATGGTGCTGGCTGGACTTATTTTGATTTTTATTTTGCCTTGGACGGGGGCGCTTTGGTCAGCGATTCTTGGCTTTTCAGCTTTAAGCGGTTCTTTTGTTCTCTCTTGGTATCTCTATTCGGAGGAATTGCTGCTCCTTGACGCTATCTATCCTGGCATTGTTATTCTTGGGATTTATCTCTCCTCCTCTTTGACCTTGTATTTGCGCTCCGAGGCTGAAAAAGCCAAAGTTCGTGAAGCCTTTGGCATGTATCTGTCGCCAGATCTGGTCGAGCAATTGGCCGAGCAACCCGATAAGCTCCAATTGGGCGGCGAAATGAAAGATATGACTTTGCTCTTCATGGATATTCGGGGCTTCACAACCATCTCAGAGCAATTTGATGCGGTGGGTCTGACGAAATTTATTAACCGCTTTCTCACCCCCATGACCGCCCGTGTTCTGGAGCAAAAAGGCACAATCGATAAATATATGGGCGATTGTATTATGGCCTTTTGGAATGCCCCGCTGGACGACTCTGAACATGCGGCGAATGCCTGTCGGTCTGCCTTGCGCATGTGCCAAACCCGCGACCAACTCAATATTGAATTGAAAGAAGAAGCAGAGCGCGAGGACCGGAAATATATCCCTTTAAATGTCGGCATTGGGGTCAATTCTGGCCTGGTCTGCGTGGGGAATATGGGATCGGATATGCGCTTTGACTATTCTGTTCTTGGGGATGATGTGAACCTTGCATCTCGCCTTGAAGGACAGTCTAAAACTTATGGTGTTGATATTGTGATTGGGAATAACACCCATAATCAACTTAGCAAATTTGCCTGTTTAGAGCTTGATCTCATCAAAGTGAAGGGGAAGACGGAGCCTGTCCGTATTTTCTGCTTGCTTGGCGATGAAATCATGGCGGAAACCTCTGACTTCCAAACCCTGGCAAAATCCCATGCTGAGATGTTGGCGCGCTATCGCGAACAGGCCTGGGATGCATGCCAAGCCCTCATCGATCTTTGCCGAGAACAGGCGAAGGGCAAACTCGATAAGCTCTATGATCTTTATGAAGAGCGCATGGCGGACTATAAAGTGAGCCCTCCTGGTGAAGATTGGGATGGTGTCTTCACCGCCACATCCAAATAGACAGAAAAAAGCCAGGCGAGACACCGCGTCTCACCTGGCTTTTTTAAGAGGTTTCCAAAGGACAAGTCCT